>JASFVN010000104.1:0-13469 GCA_050049805.1 Gemmatimonadota bacterium | reverse complement strand
GTGTGGTATGCCACGCGGCCCACGGATCCCCCTACGACGGTCAACTGAGAGCTTCGATCCAGCAGCCCACTCGGGATCACCTCTGCATGCGGTGTCACACCCGGAGTGGTACTCCCTGGTCCTCCCGTGGGCCTCATGCAGCCCAAGGCCTCCTTCTTCTGGATGAGGACGTGGGGTACCGTCCGCCAGGCTTCTCCTTTCCCAATGCACGGTCCCGGAACAACCACGGCCCGGACAACAACCCGCAACTCTGCACCACCTGCCATGTGGCTCGACTCACCGTGACGGATCCCGGAGGAGGATTCCTCCTGGAGAGCGTGGGACACACCTTCCAGGCCGCCAGCTGTTTGGACTCCGAAGGCCGTCCGGTGGTCCGGGACGACTGTCCGCCGGAGGAGCGAACCTTCGCCGGTTGCTTGGGCTCGGGATGCCACGGCGGGGAGTGGAGCGCTCGGAACGCCTATGTCCGAGTACGAAACCGCCTGAATGTGCTTCTGGATCAACTCTGGGAAGATTCGGACGGAGACAGGGTCCTCGAGGCATCAGATGGTGGCGTGCTCCCTCAGGTCCTGGACCTGGGGCATGGGGAGGATCTGGACCTGGAAGATCCCACCGTTACTCCGGCCAAGGGCGCCATGTGGAACGCCATGCTGGCCTGGACGGACGATCGCCCTCAGTGGTCCGACGGCGAGATCAACGGCATTCCATTCTCCTCCCACCCGAACAGCGGGAACGGGGTCCACAACCCACACCTCCTGGAAGCTCTCCTCCTTGCCTCCATCGGACATGTCCGGGATACCTACGGGGCCCGGCCGAGTCCCGGATTCGATCTGACACCCCGCCTCGGCTCCGAGTCCAACTTCCGCCCTGACCCGAAGTGAGGAAGGCAACCATGAGACTATCGAACCTCCTTGTCCTTCCCCTTCTCGGTCTTCTGACCCTGCCAGCACAGGTAAGCGGCCAAGGGTTCAACGGTCGGGCCAGAACCTATGTGAGCTACCTGAACCTTCAGGAGCTGGTCCTGGACAGCCTCCCGGAAAGCGGCGTCGAGGGAGAGGGGTCCCAACGGGTCCTCCCGGACGGGACCCGCGTGACCTGCGGGGAAGAATATTGCCATTACTACCGGTCGGGCTCCGGCTTTGATGTGGCTCCCCTCCTGCAGGACATCGAGCTCAACGCATGGTCGGGCATTACCGGCCTCCGGGGATACGCCCATGTGCGGCTGCGTAAACCCCTGGGCGATCGAGTGGTCTGGCCACGATCCGACCAGGCATTCGAAGCACTCGCGGCTTATGTGGACTATTCCCGCGGACCGGTGCGTCTTCAGGCGGGTCGAATCTGGGACTCCAATCCCCTGGGATTCTTCAATTACGACGGTGGAGCCTTTTCCGTCAGACTCCCCTCCCGCCTCGAAATCCGGGCTTTCGGAGGACGGAGCCTTCTCAGAGGGCTGAACCAACCCCACCGATCCGATCTCATCACCTCGGTGGAATCCCTTGGGCCGGATGAGAACGCCTACCTGGCAGGCGTCCACGCCCGATGGCGGCCCCACTCCGCCCTCTCGGCCTCCCTCACGTATCAGAGGGAGACCATGATCCAGGCCAACGATCTCTACTCGGAGCGGATAGGTGGAAGCGCCCGGGTTCTGTTGAAGCAGGCCACTCTGGAGATGGAGGTGAAGTACGATCTGGCCCAAGGGCAGACGAATCTGGCGAGGGTCTCTCTCTCACACCCGCTGGGTCATGGCCTCCGGGGGACGGGAGAGCTCAAGAAATACGTCCCCTTCTTCCAACTCTGGACCCTTTGGGGAGCCTTCTCCCCCGTGGGATACACCGAGGGCAGGGCCCGATTGGACTGGATGAGGGAAGACGGGCGCCTGGCTGCACACGCCTACGGCGGATATCGGAAGTACGCCGGCACCGGCGCCGATGCGCCTTCGGTCTACGGCATCCGGGACGACAGTTGGCGGCTGGCCGTGGGGGGGCAATACCGGCTTCAGGACGATCTCACGGCCTCCGGCGAGCTACGCTATGACGAGGGATACGGGTCCACCCGTTCAGGGGGCGACCTCTCGTTGATGAAACAGCTCCATCGAGACCGATACCTGGCCATCCAGGGCACGGCCTTCGAGACTTTCTCCGAGTTCCGGGTGGGGTCGGGTCGTGTCATTGGTGTCGGCCTGCAAGGGGGAACGCCACTGGGTCCGTCCAAGGTCCAGGCGGGAGCCATGTACTACCGGCATTCGACCGAGGAACGACCTACCATTCTCGACCTCAATCAAGCTCGAGCCCACCTTTCGGTGGAGATCCCCATCGGCTCGGATCCGGGTTTGGCAGGAAGGGGCGGGTCATGAACAAGATTACCTGGGCAGTCCTGGTTCTGGTCGCCGGAATCCTTTTCTGGCCCGGCCCCCTTGAGGCCCAAACCAGCTTCCCCCACGAGCGGCACTCGGTCTTCTTCTCGGATTGCGGCGCTTGTCACGCTGGAATCGCCGGGGAAGATCCATCGGAAGCCTATCCCGATCCGTCCATTTGCTCCGCTTGCCACGATGGCACCACGGCACCCCTGGTCGAGTGGGAGAAACCCGAACAGCGGCCTTCGAACCTTCGGTTCACTCATGGGCCTCACGAGTTCGGCTGCGCCTTCTGCCATCAACCTGGAGGCCCCGAGGATGTCGAGAACCTGGCCTACCCGGAGCCCGAAACCTGCCTGGGGTGTCATGCCCCCGAGGCTCCCGGACATCTGACGGCCTCCGGAAGTTGCCAGCTTTGTCATGTCCCCGTGGGCAGCTCGCGTCTCCCTTCGGACGCCGCCTCGAGTTTCCCGGCTCCCGAAACCCACTCTTCAGCCGAATTTCTGACTGGACATGGTCCCCTGGCAGCCGATTTCACCGCAGACTGTTCGGTTTGCCATGATCGGAGCTCCTGCCTGACCTGCCATGGAGGGTTTGCACACCTTCCGGATGCGATCCTGGCCATCCCGGGCCCGGTGGAGGGAGGGCCCCGAGGAGTCGAGACTTCCAGGTCCGGCCCCGGTGGATTCCACCCGGCAGGCTTTGCCACGGCCCACGGGGCGGAGGCGGTGGCCGGTCAGCCGGAATGCACCTCCTGCCACTCGGAGAGCAACTGCCTCCAGTGCCACGACGGGGTCGAATCGTCCGGATTCCATCCCCTCAACTTCATGGCCTCCCACGGCCCCGAGGCGTACGGGCGAATGAGCGAGTGCACCTCCTGCCACAACTCGGAGGGCTTCTGCCGGGAATGCCACTTGAACCTCGGCTTCCAGGGACGAGGAGGGGTGGTGGCCCCCTTCCACGACAATCAGGCCCTCTGGGTCCTGAGCCATCCCCAGGCGGCCCGGCAGGACCTGGAAAGCTGTGTCTCCTGCCACCAGCAGGCCGATTGCCTCCGATGTCATTCGGCCCGTTCCGGCTTGAGAATCAGCCCACACGGTCCCGACTTTGATCCGTCCAGGATCTCCGACCGGAATCAGGCGATGTGCATCGTCTGCCACCTTCAGGGGGCGTAGGGCCGAGGAGCCTGACAGGAAGCAGGGCAGGACGCCCCTCGTCCGATCTGGGACGGCAGGCTAGGGGTCCCCTCCCCCTCCCCCCCCTCCCGGCAAGGGAGGGATCTCGTGGCAGAGCGTGCATTCCATGCCGCCACTATGCTCCTCCTGGGTCTGGTGACACACCAGGCAAACGGATCGGCTCCAGGAGGTCAGCCCGGCTTGGTCCGGCTCCTGGTGACACGCGACGCAGGCCGTTACGTGGGCAAGCTCCGGAAGATGGTTGGGCTTGGGATCTTCGATGTGGCACATCCGGCACTCCACCGTCACCACGTGGTGCAAGGAGTGGCACCCGGCACAGACCTCCGGTGACCCCGCTGCACCGGGTTCCTGGTGGCAAGCGTCGCAGGAAAACCCCATGGCATCGTGGGGCGCGTGCAGAAACAGGCCGGCATCGGTGGTCAGGGTGTCCTCCGGAACGCCCTCATGACAGAAGCTGCAGTTCACGGAAGGCGTGTGATGGAGTGCATGGCACCCCCCGCAGTTTTCCTCCGGAACTCCCATGGAAGGGGCTTCATGGCATACATCGCATCCGAACCCCATGGCCAGATGTGGATCGTGGAGGAAGGTCCTGGAGGCAAAGGAGAGGGTGTCCCCCGCCGGAGCATCGTGGCAGAAACCGCAGGCCCTGGGGGAGTCGGAGATGTGATGACACGCGTCGCAGGCCGCCGTCGAGGCCAGCGTGAGACCACCGTGTTGAGAGATGGGCGTGTGACAGGCCTGGCAGTCGAACCCGGCATTCACCGTATGCCGCCGATGGGGAAAGGACCGGCCTTCCCAGGTGACGATTCCACCGGCATCCACCCCGAAGTGACAGGAAGTGCAGGAACCCACTTCCAGGGGGCGGCCCAGGTTCACCGACGAGAGGCGAGGATCCGCTCCCCCTGCCTCTGCAGCCTCTTGTGCCAAGCGGACGGCGGCTCGCAATAGCTGGTCAGAATAAGGAATGTTGTGGGCCCCGTTCCCCTGGGCCACCAGCTGGAGGTTCTCTTCCGCTGCCCGGAGAAGGGAATCCGCCCGGGCCGCCGGTGCCCGCCCCAGGGCCGAACGGACCCGCTCCAAGGCCCGGGTGACGGATTGTACCCTGGTTCCCATCTCCTCAACCCATCCCGGGAGAATGCCGGCGAATTCGATCCCGTGGCAGGAAAGGCAGGTGGCCTCTCCAGCCAGGGCCACGCCTTCATGGCCCGGGAGCTCTCCCGGAAGGGCATGACAGCTCTCACAGCTCACCCTGGCCAGGAACATCTGGCTGGGCATGTCATCGACCCCGTGGCCACCTGAGCCCGCCACGAGGGTTTGTTGGGCCTGGTGGGCCCCCGTGTGACACCCGGAGCAATCAAGCTCCAATGTCTCCTCGAGGGCGACCACCTTGTGCTGGATGCTGGTGTGGCAGAGCTGGCACTCGATGTTGTGCTCGGCGATGTGGACCGAGTGCAGCAGAGTAGGGTTGTCGAAAGCCTCCAACCGTTCGGGCAGGTTGTGGCAGGCCCAGCAGCGTTGCTCCTCGGCGGCTCCGTCTCCTTCAGCCACGTCCGAATGACATTTCGAGCAGGACACCCGGTCCCGGACGACCTGCTCGTGGTCGATGAGCACCCCTTCGTACTCCAAGTTCGAAGGGCTGGGATGACACCCCAGACACCCCCCCAGCGGCTGGCCCACCGGTCGATCTTTGAAATGGCAGAGATTGCAGGTGGTGGGGGTGACCGTGAGGTGTTCACCCTGAACGATCTGGGAGTGGCAGGAAGTGCATCGAAGGTCCTTTCCCCTCCGCAGCTCCCCGAGGTGCTGGGCGTGATCGAACCGGACCCCTTGAAAAGAAACGACTCCCAGGCGTTGCTCGATGTGGCAGCCCTCCCGGGTACAGGCGGCATCTTCAATCTCGGCCCAGGGTTTCTCGGAGAAGGTCCTGGTGAGGTATTTGACTACCTGGTTCGCCGCCTGAACCTTTCCCATGGCCTCGGCTTTGATGCCTGGGGCATAATGGCATTGAATGCACGGCACCATGTTGTGGGACGAGCTCTGCCAGGACTCGTAGTAAGGAACCATGTTGTGGCAGTTGTCACAGAAACCTGGCTGGGCCGAATACTCCAGGAACCCCACGGTCCCGGCAGCTCCCAGGACCGCCAGCACGATGGCAACCTGGAGAAGGAGGATCAGGAACCCCTTCCGTGCTTTCACGGGCTCGCCCCTCCTTTCGCCGGTTCTTCAGGAGACGACGCACGGCCACGGAGAACCCTCTCCTTCCGCAGGGCCAGGAGCACACCTCCCAACACCAGGATCCAGACGGGGATGGCCAGGAGTTGCCGTTCCCATCTGTGCTCACCCACGGCCTCGGCCCTCTGCACGATCTCCCCTGACAGGGAGGAGACCCTCCGAGTCAGATCCTCCACGGGAGCCGGGTCCAGGGAATGAGCCACCACCAGCAGTTCCTGGAGATGCGTCTCAACGGTCTGCAGACGGATCTCTTCGTCGACGGTCCGCTCCCCTGAGTTACGGAGGGACTCCACAGCCTCCCGGGCCCGGTCCCCTGCCGCCTCCGCCCTCAGAATCTGTTGCTGGAGCTCCAGGCCGGCGGTGGCCTGCGGGGATTCGGTCTCGTGGCATTCCTGACAGATGAGTGCGATCTCGGAGAAAGGCGGCATCTCGGTGCCATGGTTCTCGTGACAACCCGTACACCCTGCCTCTCGCGTAGCCGCAGCGATCTGCTCCCGGTGGGCTCCATCGAAATAGGCGTCCCGCACCAGCTGGTGGCATTTCCCGCAAACGTTGGGAACCTCTCGGATTCCAGGCACCAGAGCCGAATGGGACCCATGGCAATCAGCGCAGTTGGCAGACCGATCGTTGTGTCGCTCCAACAGGCCCACACCGTGGGCGCTGGCGACCCACTCGGCGAATTGGCCTGTTCCCATCTCCCCGCCAAACCGGGAGGGGTCCGAATGGCACTTCGCGCAGGTTTCCGAAACGTTGGTGTGGTTGATGGGGCTCCTGGGCTCTACCCGCGGAAGGATGGCGTGGGCTCCGTGGCAGTCACTGCAGGAGGGAGCGACAGTGTCTCCCTCCAGCATGAGCTTCTGTCCGTGTCGGCTCTCCAGGAATTCCTCCCGGGTCACGGGCTCCAGGGCGTACTGCCTCATCTCGGAGATGCTGCCGTGGCAGGAAAGGCACAGTTCCACACCCTCCGCTTTGGTCATCCCCCTCCTGAAACCTGAGGAGTGGGAAGCATCGGCTTCGAACTGTGTAGGATCTCCCCCGTGGCAGTCGGTGCACTGGATCCCACGACGTGCGTGGACTCCCTCCAGGAAGTCCGCCCGCATCGCAGTGTGACACATGATGCAGGAGTACTCCTCGTCCAGGTACCCTGCCATGGTGTCCTGCCCGGCGGCCTTCAGGGGAACGATCGCCGAGGAGGCCGCTGAGAGAAGCCAGAAGGCCGGGGAAAAGAACAGGGCCCTGGTCATGGCATTCCTCCTTCACCCAGTCCAACTCCTCCGGCGGCGCCCACGACCCATGACACGGCCAGGAGGAAGAGGAAAAGAACGGAAATGGTCACCGCGAGGGGTCTCCGTACGATACCCTCTCCTTCGGACCGGTCCACCAGGGGTAATACCGCCAGGAGCAGGAAGAGAATCGGAAGGCCGACCAGTCCGAGGCCGAAGGGCAGCCGTCCGGCTCCCACGAGAATGGTGGCGGGAATGCCGAGAGGCCGAAGGTCCGGAGGTACGGTGAAGGGATCGGCTGATTCGGCAAAAGGCCGAGGCCAGAACGCCGCCAATGTCACAAGTACCGCCACCAGCAGGAGCGCTACCACGAGCTGCCGCAACATGTGGTTGGGAAAGAAGGGAAGGCCCTCTTCGCCATCGGAACCAGCACCCGTCACCACACCGTGCTTCCGAACGAGCTGGAAGTGTAAGGACAGAAGGAGGAGGGCGACCCACGGGAGAAGAATGACGTGGACGGCGTAGAAACGGCTCAGGGTCGCGCCGCTGACGAATTCGTCGGCTCTGAAGAGCTGGGCCACCAAGCCACCCACCAGTGGAATCCTCCCAAGCTGGTCCACTCCGTCGCTGGTGGTCCAATAGGCCCATTGGTCCCAGGGAAGAAGGTAGCCCGACGTCACGAAGGCCAGGAGAGTCAGCAGAAGGAGTATGCCGGTGAGCCAGGTGGTCTCCCGAGGAACTCGATAGGTCCCGGAAAGCAAGACACGGTAGAGGTGGACGACCAGGGTGACCACCACGAGGCTGGCCGCCCAGAAATGAACGTGGCGAACGAGCCACCCGAAGTTCACCTCGGTCTCGAGGTACTGGAGGCTGGAGTAGGCCTCCGCTGCCGAGGGCCGGTAGTAGAAGCTGAGCAGGACCCCTGTGGCGACCAGCACCATGCAGAGGAAGTAGGTGGCCCCACCGAAAGCGTGCCTCCAGCCAACCTTGGCAGGAAGCTTCCGCTCCATGGCGGCCCGCCAGGCTTCCGGAAGACTGAGGCGATCCTGGATGGGGCCGTAGACAAGCCCGAACAATCGAGGAATGGCGAGTATGCTGGCGTCCGTGGCTTCACCGAGCCACTCGCGAAGCCGGGTGGCGGGCCCTTTCCGTTGTTCCTCGCTCATGTTCCGCTCCCGATGCTGATCACTCCGTCTCGTATCAGAACCGGGTATTGTCGCAAGGCTTGGTCGCTCAGACCCGCCAGGACGAAACCCCGGGAGTTATAGACCTGGTAGCTGCAGGGAGACCTTATCTGACCGGACCGGGCATTCCAGGTCAGCACGCATCCATCCGTCGGAGACCGTCCCTCCACCGCCGTCACGTCACCCTCCTCGTCCCGAATCAGCAGGATCAACTCCGAGCCCCACCGTTCCAATCGAGCCGTGTTGGGAAAGATCTCATCCAAAGGGCCGACTCTAACCGATGCCTGCACCTCGGGAATCACGAGCGGTTCCTGGGGAAGGGCATAAAGGAGGAAGACCAGGAATCCAACCGTGACGCAGAAGAGGCACAGACCCATGAGGCTCCAATCCCAGAAATCCCAATTCTTCATTTGGACCTCCCCATTCTTGGTGCGCCTCCCGGGAAAGTGACGCCCCGTCATCATCCTCGGAAGTCTTTTTTTTCCTTTGGTGAACATACGGCGACCAGGGGGGCGCTACGCAAGGATGTGAATGAGCGGTTGGCCTGTCACGGCCCCCCCTGGCACATAACATGCTCTCTTGATTCTCTGGATTTTCGGCGTCTATTGACCAATATCGGATGGTACGCTGAGTTCTAACGCTCACAAGTTGGCAAAGAGGCCAAAAGGACCCTCGGTCGATCATGAAGCACCTATCATTCATCTCCCTGATCGTCTTGGGACTTTCCGTCCCCTGTGGGGCATTGTGGGCCCAGGGTGAGGACCAGATGTGCCTCATGTGCCATGGGGATCCGTCCATGCTTCAGGGGCTGGAACGGGCGGATCAGCTTCTGGTCACTCCCGACGACCTGGCCAACTCCGTTCACGGAGTCGCGGGGGTGGGGTGCACCCAATGCCACCGGGAACTGCCTCTTCCCCACACGGCCGTGGACGTGCCCCCCGTCGACTGTGCCGTGTGCCATGCCACCCAGGGGACGCAGCATCAGAGATCCCTCCACGGGCAGGCGGCCGCCAGGGGTGACAGTCTGGCTCCATCCTGCGTGGACTGTCATGGTGGACACGAGGTCCAGAGCCACCGGGATCCTTCCTCGCCGACGGCCACCATGAACATCCCGGTCCTTTGTGGGGAGTGCCACCGGGAGGGGAGTCCTGTCTCCAGGACCCACGACATTCCCCAGGACCGCATTCTCTCCAACTACTCCATGTCCATTCATGGAGACGGGCTCTACCGGGCTGGCCTCACCGTTACGGCAGTCTGCACCTCCTGCCATACGTCCCACAACATCCTCCCCCACACGGACCCCCGGTCCAGTATCCACCACGAGAACGTGGCCGCCACGTGTACCCAGTGCCACGCCCGCATCGAGGAAGTCCACGTTCAGGCCATCGAGGGGCGCCTGTGGGAGGAAGAACCCCACAAGATCCCAGCCTGCGTGGATTGCCACGCGCCACACGAGCAGCGCCGTGTTTTCTACGACATCGGGGCTGCGAACCTGGATTGCATGGCCTGCCATGGAGACCCCGACCTGGTGGGATACAGCAACGTGGCAGGGGACACCGTATCCCTCTACGTGGACGCGGAAGCCTATTCCACATCCATGCACGCCCAGACGGCGTGTGCTCAGTGCCACACCGACGTGACGCCCGGTTTGGCCAGGATGTGCGAAACGTCTACGGAACCGGTGGATTGCAGTATTTGCCATGCAGAACCGGTGGAGCAGCATGAGTCCGGCATCCATGGCATTCTGGTGGCCCAGGGGGACCCGGACGCCCCCGTTTGCCTGGATTGCCATTCCAAGCACGCCACCTTGGGCCGGACCAATCCGCTTTCCCCCACCTACGCCCGGAACGTGCCCGACCTCTGCGCCACCTGCCACAGGGAGGGTGAGGTGGCGGCTCAACGCGTCGAGGCCGAGGGATACCCCGGAGGCATCGTAGGCTCCTACGAGATGAGCATCCATGGCGAGGGGTTGATCCAGAGCGGGCTGGTGGTCACTGCTACCTGTGAGGATTGCCACACACCCCATCGCCCCCTGCCGCCGGACGACCCGGAATCCACAATCCACCCGGACAACATCTCCGCCACCTGCGGCGCCTGCCACCACGGCATCGAGGAAGCCTTCGAGGGGAGCGTCCACTGGCTCGACCGGGGAGCAGAAAACGGGAATGGGAATGGGGCCGGCGAGGATCTGGAATACCCCACCTGCGAGGATTGTCACACCTCCCACTCCATAGCCCGGACAGATCGAGGGGATTTTCGCCTGACCATGATGGATCAGTGCGGGCGGTGCCATATCGAGGAGACGGAGACCTTCTTCGACACTTTCCACGGAAAGGTTTCCCGGCTCGGTGAGGAAGCGGCAGCGAAGTGCTACGACTGTCATGGCACCCACAACATCCACCCGGTGGAAGATCCTCGATCCACACTGAGCAGGGAAAACGTCCTGGAGACCTGTGCTCAATGTCATCCGGCCGCCAACGCCCGGTTCACCGGGTACCTGACCCATGCCACCCACCACGACCCGGAGAAGTACCCGCTCCTCTTCTTCTCCTTCTGGGCCATGACCGCCCTCCTGGTGGGGACCCTGACCTTCGCCACACTGCACACCCTCGCCTGGCTCTGGAGACTGTGGCGATCCCCTGAACACTGGAAACCCCATCGGGCACATCGGATCCCGAAGCCGGGCGCCCGGATGTACCGCCGCTTCACCACCGGCCAACGGCTGCTCCACGGCGTGATGATTCTGAGCTTCTTTACCCTGGCCATCACCGGGATGGTTCTGAAGTTCTCTTATATGGGATGGGCCCAACTTACCGCCGGGATCCTGGGAGGGTTCGGTGTCTCGGGCACCCTCCACCGCCTGGCCGCCATCGCCTTGATCACCATCTGGCTCACGCATGTCTACGACGTGGTGAAGAAGAAGCGGGCCTCCGGCCTCACCTGGCTGCAGTACATCTCGGACCGGCGCAACTCCCTGCTGTTTACGAAGCAGGACTGGACGGATCTCAAGGGATCTGTTCGGTGGTTCCTTGGTCGGGGCCCCCGCCCGGAATACGGCCGGTGGACGTATTGGGAGAAGTTCGACTACTTCGCTGTGTTCTGGGGAATGTTCATCATCGGATCCACTGGAATACTCCTCTGGTTCCCGGAGTTTTTCACCATCTTCCTCCCTGGCCGCTCGGTAAACGTCGCCACCATCGTCCATAGTGATGAGGCGCTACTCGCTGTGGGGTTCATCTTCACCGTCCACTTCTTCAACACGCATTTCCGGCCCGACAAATTCCCCATGGACCCGGTCATCTTTACCGGACGGGTGTCGGTGGAGGAGTTGCAGGCCGACAAACCGAAGGAATACGAGGAACTGGTAGCTTCGGGTGAGTTGGAGGAGAACCTCTTTGAGCCCTACCCACGGAACGTTCAGATCCTCTTCAGGGTCATTGGCTTCACCGCTCTCACCATAGGATTGACCCTCATCGCTCTCATCGTGTACTCCATGTTGTTCGGATACCGGTAGGGAGGAAGATCAGGAGCGGCGGGACCCTCGCCCGGGAACAACCCCCGGCCCCACGGGTTCTTGTCCCCACTCGTTATTGCTCGCCTGAATGAAAGGAACCTTGCGTTGACTGGAAAGCACAACCGGGCTCGGGCATGGCTCGTGATGATGGTGGTCGCCGGCACTCTGCCCATCGTGGCCTGTGGGCAGGGCTCGGGGGATTCTCAGCCGGGCCAGGAAGCCGGCGGGGGATCACAACCTCTCTCCGAAGAAGCGCAGCTCCTGGTAAACCAGGGGAATGTCGCACAGCGGGGCGGGCAGTACCAGGAGGCTCTGGGCTACTTCACGCAGGCGCTGGAGATGTACCCGGAGCACCCCGTGCCCCAGTTCGGAACTCTCATGGCCGCCATGGCGGTGGGAGATTCCGCCCTGGTTCAGGAGATGAGGGGGAAGTTGGCCACGAGCGGTCCCGAGCTGCTGGACATGCTGGGGCCCGGAAGTACCATGGGCGGCAGCATGCCCGGCGCCGGCCACGTGCCCCCCGGAGCTCTCCCGGAGGGCCATCCTGTGATCGAAGTACCGGGGACGGACACCCTGACCCGTCCTCAGGAGGTGATCGGCTGAGGGGTCGCCCTTACTGAACGACCAGGGTTGCCGCAGAGGTGGTCTGCGCAGACTGCCAAGCGGCCGTGATGGTGAGCTCGTAGGTCCCCGCGGGTGTGCCCCCGGTGGGCGGCGAGGTCCCGTCACCTCCGCAGGAAGTCTGAAGGAGGATTAACAGGCCTCCAATCGCCGCCATGGCCGCCCATCGCAGGACAGGCGGGCCGGCCACTCCCCGGCCCCGACCACCGATCGAACCGGAGGCTGGCCGAGGAGTATCAACTCCAGCCCGCCCCCAGAGCCCCAACCCCGCGAGGAGTGCCAGTGCGACACCCAGCAAGACCCACGGCGGGCCCTCGTCCGTCGTGCGGGGGACAACCAGGCCGGAGCCCGCTGGAGCCGCTGTGGTAACTGTCATGGTCGCCGACGCCTGACCATCCACCAGCGTGATCTGGTCCTGGTCGAAGGTACATGTCGCCAGCGAAGGTGCCCCCGCACAACTCAAGCCGACCGTCTCGTCGAAGGCTCCGCCCTGAGCCGTGACACTGATGGTGTAGGAGGCCGATTGGCCTTGGGTGACGGTCCGGGTGTTGGGGTTTGGAGAAACACCGAGGGTAGCCAGTTCCAGGCACTGGGAGAACTCCGAGGTGTTTCCGTCCGAGTCCGTGGCGGTAGCTGTAAGGATGGTCCCGTCTACGGTCGAGAACGCCGCAGTTACACTTCCCGCACCGGATGCGTCTGTGGACAGAGAGGCGTGCCCCAGGGGAGTTCGGCCTTCTCCGTATCCTTCTTCGTCGCAGACCAGGTTCGAGAAGAAATCAATTGTGAAGGAGGAGCTCGGAGCGCTACTCAGTTCGGCCTTTACTACGGCTCCGCTTCCGGAGGCCGCCGCGGTGACGAGGGTCGGAAAGTTCTGCAGGTTGTTGGGCCCGGTGTCCGAATCATCTTCGTCATTGAGAGAGACTCCGTCCCGGTTGAGCTCAATCCCCAGAGCAGCGTTGTCGTAGATGGCATTTCCGAGGATCCGGTTCCCGGTACCTGCGTCGGGGAAGACACCGACCCCGACCCAGGAACTGTTGGCAATGATATTTCCGGCGCCGGCCTCCGTGCCGCCCACGGTGTTGTCCGATGCGCCGGTGGTAAAACGGATGGTGGCCCCCCGGTTCCCCAGAGGTGCAGCACCCGTCA
>JASFVN010000371.1:0-4279 GCA_050049805.1 Gemmatimonadota bacterium | reverse complement strand
GGCCAGGAGAACGGTGGCGGTGGGATAGGTGAGGTTGAAGAGCTTTCCCATTCGATTTCTCGGTTCGGCGATGGGGGCATGAGCGCTCACACAGTCGACGCTACCCTAGAATCCTAGGTAGCCCCTCTTCCAAATAAGACGTGAAGGCCGCGAGGAAGGTTGCAGGGGGTGGGAGTTCCATATGGGAATTCCCCGGGGAAGGAGCCTCCGGCCCGGGGCTGAACCAATCGCTTTCAACTGCTTCGGGATAACTCGCCCTACCTGGATGAAGCAGTTGCGGGCTGGATCAGAGCTAATATTCGCCCCTCCTCCCGCTCGGCTTCATAAAGGTCGCAGGCGATTTGGGCGTTCATCCAAAAAGTGGCCGTAGTGCCGAAGAACTTCGAGAGCCGGAGGGCCGTGCTCGGTGTCATGGCCCGCCTCCCGTGCACCACATCGTTCACCCGCTGAAAAGGAACCTGGATGCGACGGGCCAATTCAGATTGGCTGATTCCCAGGTCCTCCAAGAATTCTTGCAGGAATTCCCCTGGAGGGGTGGGAGTCCGGTTTGTGGGAATTCGAACCATTTTGTGCTCCTACTCTCACCAACAGATCCTTGCGGCCCGATGCATACTCCAATGGCCCTGGGAAACCAGAGGCCGCTTCGTCATTCCTCAGCCAGGAAGGTGGTCCTTGACTCCCGCTGAACTGGTTCGGAGCTCTGCAGCCAGCAATTCGCGCTCCTCCACGAGTTCCTCCAGATCGTCTTGGATCCGAATCGCCTTCTGGGATACGCTGAAGACTGCTCCGAAAAGTCCGATCGCCCCACCGAGCACCGGGCCGAATGAACCCCACCCAAATACGAGGCCTAGGATCATGGCGATAAGCGCGGCTACCAGCACTGGGATGTAGACCCACCGGACTGTGGCCAAACGGAAACGGCGTGAAGAGATGGCCCGATCGTACTCCGCCAGACCGAATTGGTCTCGGAGGGAGATCCCGGCCTTGGCCTGAGAGTCCGGCATGTGTTTCTGAACCATCGCCTGTTTCAGGGTAGTCTCACGCGGAATTGCCTGCTCGATCGGTCACGCCACCCAACACCCTGCCAGCATCCAACACGTCCTCGGTACCTCGGATCTGAGAGCCTTGGATCATCCCGTTACCTGGTACACCGCCTTATTCATGCTATCATGAGGTGTGTGATATCACAAGGAGTGTGATAATCCACATCAAACAAGTGATTCACCGTCATTCCCAGGGATCCACCCCCTCCCCGCTGGAATCTGACAGTCCCTGACTCAGAGAAAGAAGGGTACGAGCCGAGCGGGGCCTATCCATAGCTAGCGGGGCCAGATCCGCGGCGGACGGCCCCAGCCATCTGAACTCCACCGCCCCATGGGAGTAGTACGGATCGTTCCAGCTACATCCCGGATCCGGCGAGGCCGACCTTCCCGTCGGTTCCTGCCCAGCTCCGGGAAGCCAAGATCCAAACCGGGAGACCCGGAGAGCCACGAAGGAGGACGAATGAGCGAGCGCAAGAAGGCCAGTGATTTTCCCCAGGAAGTGCTGAAGCTGTTCGACGGGTATGTACACGGGTTCATCGAGCGACGGGACTTCCTGGAGGGTGCAGCCAAGGTGTTGGGAGGAGGCGCCGCGGCCCTCGGCGTGCTGGACGCCCTCCAACCCCACTATGCGTGGGCTCAGCAGGTGCCCCAGGACGATCCGAGGATTCAGGCCCAGTACGTGGAGTACCCCTCCCCCAACGGATCCGGGACCATGCGGGGGTACATGGCCACCCCCCGGGGCGCCACCGAGGCCAAGCCGGCTGTCCTGGTGATCCACGAGAACCGCGGCCTGAACCCCTACATCGAGGACGTGGTTCGTCGCTTCGCCGCAGCTGATTTCGTGGCCATGGGGCCCGACGCTCTTACCCCCCTGGGCGGATACCCCGGGAACGACGACGACGGCCGAAACCTGCAGCGCCAGTTGGATCCCGACGTGATGATGGAGGACTGGGTGGCCGCCTTCGAGTTCCTTCGCACGCATGAGTCATCCACGGGCCGGGTGGGAGCAGTCGGCTTCTGCTACGGCGGCGGTGTGGTGAATCGCCTGGCGGTTCGCCTTCCGAACCTGGCCGCCGGCGTGCCTTTCTACGGCTCGGCACCCCCCAGCGAGGAGGTGCCCAACATCCAGGCTCCCCTCCTCATCCAGTACGCGTCACTGGACGAGCGGGTGAATGCCGGATGGCCTGCTTACAAAGAGGCTTTGGACGCCGCCGGGAAGACGTACACCATGCACATGTACGAGGGCGTCAACCACGGCTTCCACAACGACACCACGCCACGCTTCGATGAGGAAGCGGCCCGTCTCGCCGAAGACCGGGCCATCGCATTCTTCAACGAGCACCTGCGGGGATAGGGGAAGGACGTCTCGGCGAACTCCTCTCTCCTTCTGGCGGCCCTCCATGCCGAGGCAGCGTCCGGCCGGGGGATGGAGGAACCGGTTCAGCCCGCGAGCCTGATCCGGCAGGCTACCCGCACGCTCCCCTGGGCAGTAGGATACGATACTCCCCCGAGTTCCCTCATCGAGGGGGCCGGGGGGTTATCGGACCCTACCCGGGAGCGGTGTCATGAAAAAAGACGAGCAGGCGGAAGGAAGCGGAGCCCGAATTGGACGGAGAGACTTCGTGAGGTCCAGCGGATCGGCTCTGGCGGGAGGTGTGGTACTGGGGCACGCTCCCTTCCCAGCAGGTGATCACCCGGCCAACCCGTCAGGCGATGAGCCCCTCTTTCCGGTGCGACCCAGCCAGGAAGGACGCATACAGAGCTACCGCACCCTGGGCCGGACCGGCTTCCGCGTATCCGACATCAGCCTTGGTGCCAGCTTCTTGAGGGAACCCAACCTGGTTCGCTACGCCTTCGACAAGGGGATGAACTACATCGACACGGCGGACAGCTACGCGAACGGGGCGTCGGAACGAGCCATTCGAGACTCCCTCCCGCATATCCCCCGGGAAGAAGTATTCATCTCCACCAAGGCCATGTTCAGGTCCAGGGACGACAAAGAGGCCGTCCTGGACCGTGCCCGGGGGAGCCTCGAACGAATGAACACCGAGTATCTCGACGCATACATGATGAGCAGCGTCGACACTCCGGGAGGGCTGGACCACCCCGGGTACCATGCTGCCATGGAAGAGCTCAAAGCCGAGGGACGGGTGAGGTTCACCGGCGTGACCTACCACGGTCCCGAGGCCACCGACCAGCGGGGGATGGCCGACGTACTCTGCGCCGCTGCCGAAGACGGCCGGTTCGACGTCCTGCTCCTGGTATACAACTTCTTGAGCCACTCCGAAGGAGACCGGATCATCGCCGCGGCCAAGACCCACAACGTGGGAACCACGGCCATGAAGACGGCGCCGGGAAAGTTGACGGCCGAGCCCTTCGATCCCGAGAACCTCTCAGAGGTTTTCCAGCAGTACCTCAATTCCATGATGCGGGCGGGATCGAGCCGTGAGGCGGCTCTAAGGGAGCTCCGAGCTTACTCCGATGCCCAGAACCAGTTTGTGGAAAGGACCCAGGCCTTCGCGGAGCAGCACGGGATCCAGAACGAGGAGGCCCTCCAACTCGTGAGCATCCAATGGGTGCTGCAGAACCCGGACATGCACACGGCCTGTATCTCGGCCTGGAGCTTCGACTTCATCGACAAGATCGTCGCACTCTCCGGGACCCGTCTGACCTCTCCTGCCGACAGACTTCTTCATGAGTCTCGCTTGACCCTGGATACCCAGTATTGCCGTCACGGGTGTGTGGAGTGCATGGAAAGCTGCCCCCTGAACGTTCCCGTCAGCCGGCTCATGCGCTATGCCCACTATTTCCAGGCCCAGGGCCAGGAGCGACACGCCATGTCGGCCTACGCGGCCCTCGATGGTCCCGGGGCAGCTCCCTGCCGCGATTGCCCAGGGTACTGCGCCGGCGCATGCCCACACGGGCTGGCCATCCAACTGAACATGCTCCAGGTACAGAACCTTCTCACTCTGTGAAACCCGCTGGTCTGAAGCCGTGAACACACTGAAGGCAGCCATGAACGCACCCAAGACAGCCATGAACGAACTAAAGACGCCCCGTTTCAGATATTCCCCCGCCCTGCTGATGCTCTTCCTCGGTTGGCCATCCGCCCCCGCTCTCGCCCAGGACCGGACGGGGGAGTTGGATGCGTTCTGGGCGGAAGTTTCCCGGACGGTGGCCGAGGGAGACTTCGAGGGCTACGCCGCCACCTACCACGAGGACGCTGTCCTCGTCTC
>JASFVN010000370.1:0-4300 GCA_050049805.1 Gemmatimonadota bacterium | reverse complement strand
TGGGGCATGACGCCGACGACGTCGAAGGTGACGCCATCCAACTCCAGGGTCGCGCCCAGGACGTCCTGGATCCCACCGAAGTGTCGCCGCCAGAGGCTGTGACTGATGACGGCCAGTTGAACCCCGCCCCGCTCCTCGGCAAGGGTGAAGGACCGTCCCAGGAGAGGAGAGACTCCCAAGACGTGGAAGAACTCAGACGAAATGGGCATGCGAACCACCCGCTCCGGGGCCTCCCCACCGGTGAGATCGCTACCGAACTCCCGATAGGCCGAGAATGCAGCTACGTCTTGGAAGAGATGAGACGCTTCCCTCAGGTCGACAAAAGCCGGGGCGGTCAGTAGACCGTGAGGGAAGATCCTTTCTCCATCGGGGACGTGGACCTCTTCGTAGATTCGCACGAGCCTTTCGGGCTCCTGGAAGGGAAGGGGCCGGAGGAGGATGGAGTTGAGCACGGAGAAGACGGCTGTGTTGGCTCCGATGCCCAGGGCGAGGGTGAGAATCACTACGACGGTGAAGGCAGGCCGGCGGGTCAAACCTCTGGCTGTGAGCTTGATGTCCCTCCACATCCCATCCATCGTGTTCTCAACTCGCAGTCGTTTCGCCCGGGCCCCGGCCATTGCAGACATCTGGGCCCGAGCCCCTTGGATGTCTCCGAAACCCAGGAGGACGCGGTCTCGGGCTTCCCTCTCGGGAACCCCCTGATCCACCAACCCCTCGACCTGTTCCTCGATGTGAAAGGTGATCTCGTCATCGATGTCGACTCTGGCTTGACGGCTGGGCAGGAGCCGCCTCCAGAGGTCACCCCAATCGCCTGGCCCCTTCATTTGACAGCCCAATCCGGTGAGACCCCCAGGATCTGGAAGACTGCCCGTGCGTGAGCCAGCCAGTTCTCGGTTTTCTCGTGGAGGTTCCTTCTTCCCTGGGGAGTGAGGCTATAGAACTTGGCCCGGCGACCTTTGGGTGATTTTCCCCAGTGGGCTTCCAGGTACCCGTCTTTCTCCAGCCGGTGGAGAGCGGGATAGAGAGCCCCTCCCTCTACCGTGACCGAGTTCCCCGTGGCTCCCTGAATCCTCCGCTGGATCTCCAGGCCGTGAAGGGAATCCTCGGACAGGACCTGGAGAATCAGGAGTCCGAGAGTGCCGTAGAGCGTATCGACCTTGACCCGTGCCATACTGGTGACCCCCGGTCCAGATGATTCGACTGAAAATCGCAGCTTAGTATAAGCAGCTTACTATAAATTAGGACGATGCAAGGGCAGGAAAAGTTGCAGGGGGGCAGTTCGAGGCCATCCCCATCGTGTGAGGGGTGGCACGGGACGAACCGAGATCTCGAGGCGGCTATCTCGGATTTCGAGTCCGGCCAGATCGGGATAGAGTGCCGTTCTTGACCGGTCCTGCCGGCCTCGTCCACATTCCGCCGGACCGCGGCCGTTTTCTGCAATTGAAATTAGAGGACCAGTCATGAGAACCACCGGGCATCTGTATGCCTCCGCACTGGCTGTAGTGATTGCGATTCTTTTGTTGCCATCCTGTACAGCTCCTCCGCCGGCGTGCGACCTGAGCCTCGTGGACCAGCTCGATATCGAAGGGGCCATGGCCCACATGGCTTACCTGAGCGAAAGCATCGGTCCCCGGGTGGTATCCACTCCCGAGGAACGGCAAGCGGCCGAATACATCGCCGCCGAGCTCGAGGGCTATGGGTACGATGTGGAGATCCAGGAATTCCCACGGGCTACTGTGCATGCCTACCTGACCGTAGAAACCCCTGAGCCAGAGGTGGTGAACATCCGCGCCGGTGGCCTTAGAGGAGTCTCGCCTGAGGACTACCCCTTGCTGACCCCTGAAGGTGGGATCTCAGGGCGGGTGGTCTATTGCGGCAGTGGCGAGGCCGATGCCTTCCCAACCGAGGTCAGTGGACATATTGCCCTGGTCACCCGCAGTGACGAAGATCCCGCCGAGGTCATCGATCGGGCGAGGGCAGCCGGAGCCGTTGCCGTGCTGCTGCACAATACCGATTGGAAGAACTACGGCTTGCGCGTGGCGGAGGCCGAGATCCCCTTTGCGACCATGAATTCCGAGGCGGCCGAAGCGCTGCGCGGATACGGCCACGCGACCGTCAATCTCCAGGTCCATCTCTACGAAACTTCGCAGAACGTCGTCGCCACCCGCCCTCAACCGGATCAGACCGATGAGTCCCGACCCATCGTCGTGTTCTCGGGGCACTACGACAGCGTCGCCCTTTCTCCAGGGGCCAATGACAACGCCTCGGGCACGGCCGGCGTGATGGAAATGGCCCGCCTGCTCGCCCGGGTGCCACTGGCGGCGGACGTCCGCTTTTTGGCGTGCGGCGGAGAGGAGGGCGGACTGGTCGGCTCTCGCCACTACGTTGCCCAGTTGTCCGAGGCGGAACGGGAGCGGGTGGTGGCCAATTTCAACATGGACATGATCGCCACCGCCGGACCGGACCAAACCACGCTGTTCGTGAACACCCTCGACGGTGAGAACTTGGTTGCTCGGGCCGCCCTGCTCGCGGCGGACACCCTCGGCTACGCCGACCTGCTCAACGCGCCGTACCAGCGGGGTGCCAGCGATCACGTGGCCTTTGCGGACTCTGGAATCGCAGGCGCCAATTTCATCTGGCGCGAGCTCGAGACGATTGCCCTGGAACCGTGGTATCACCACCCCCACGACAAGATGGAGAACGTCAGCGCGGAAAGGATGCGTATCGCCCTGGAGATTATCACCGGCGCCTCGACACAGGTAATGTGCGCCGGCGGCAAGCTGCGGCCCGAGATTACCACCCCCCAGGAAGGCGCCGGCAACCCAGATTAGCCGGATGGGATTGGAGCGTTTCCTACTCCTCCTTCAACGCCTGGACAGGGGCCGATCCAGTGGCTCTCCGGGCCGGCAGCCAGGTGGCCAGGAGGGCCACGCCCCCTACCAGGAGGACCCCCTGGGTCAGAACCCAGGGGTCTCGGGTGTCCACCTGGTAAAGGAGACCCGAAAGGGGGGTCGTCACGGCGGCGATGCCCAGCCCGCCCAGGACCAGGCCCATGCCCACCGTTCCCATTCCAGCCCGAACCACCCGCGCCACCTCTCTTCCCTGCGTCGCACCGAGGGAAACTCGAATCCCGATCTCCCGCATCTGTCGTCCCACGGAGTAGGCCACGACACCGTAGATTCCCACGGCGCCCAGAACCAGGGCCGTGACGGCAAAGAGGACCATGAGGATGGCGTTGGATCGTTCCTGGGTCAGGGACTCGGCCAGGGCGTCTTCCACCAGGGCTATCTCCTGAGCCGGAAGGGTGGGATCCACGGCCCAGACGGCTTCCTTCAGGCGGGCCACGGCGGCGGAAGCATCGCCTCGGATCCGAGCCACTACGGTCGGATTGCTGGGGGGACGCTGCTTCAGGGGGAAGAAGAGCTGCTGGTCGCCCAGAGGGCTCTGGGCCATGGAAGGAAGGTTCACGGACCCGGCCACCCCCACCACCCGATACGGGGATTCGCGCAGTCGAAGGTATTGGCCCACCGCTTGGCCTTCGGGAAAATATCGCCGGGCCACCTCCCGGTTGATGATGATCACCGATTCCGATTCCGGCCCGTCGGTGTCCTGGAACGCCCGGCCCTGATCTATCGGGACACCCACCACCTCGAAGTAATCCGTCGCTACGGCCCAGACCAGGAGGAAGCCGGGAGTTCCTTGCCCTTCCTCCGACCCTTCCCGGGCCAGGGGGGCCATGGAGGCGCTGAGGCCCTCCACCAGGCCTGTGGCTAGCGTGATGTCAGCCAGCTCACGGGGAATCCTGTCCTCCAGCTCATGCCCGAGCTGATCGAGGAACGCCAGCCGACTTTCCTCTTCACCGTAGCCTTCTTCCGGCAACTCCAGGCGGAGAGTCAGCAGGTCCTGCCGGGGGAACCCAACGTCCACGGAGGCCAGGCCCGCGAAGCTCTCCAGGAGGAGTCCTGCGGAGACCAGGAGTACCAGGGCCATGGCCACCTCCACGCTGACGAGGATCTGGCGGATCCCCACCCTTTTCAGGAGGCGCCCTCGGTGCACCGAACCTCCCTTGATGGTCTGGGCCGGATCCCGCTGGGCCCCTTTCAGGGCAGGAAGCAGGCCTGCGGCCAGGACACCGGTCATGGACACGGCCGTGGAGAAGAGAAGAACCATGGGGTTCATGGAGAACCCTGCGTAACCCGGAGGAAGGAAGAGGGGGAGGGCGTCCAGGGCCCAGAGAGTCAGCAGGGTGCCGCCGCCGGCCCCCAGGGCACCCAGCACAACGCATTCCAGCAGGAGCTGG
>JASFVN010000103.1:0-13665 GCA_050049805.1 Gemmatimonadota bacterium | reverse complement strand
GGCCCCACCGGGGTGTAGTGGCTCGCGTCGAGGGTCAGTTCGTGGCCCAGAATATCGCCGCTGCCGTGACCCCCGAGGTTGAAATAGCTGTGCTGGGTGAGGTTGACCGGAGTGGCCCGGTCGGTGGTGGCAAGGTAGTCCACCACCAGCTCGTCGGCATCGGTCAGGGTATAGGTCACCTCCACATCCAGGTTGCCGGGGTATCCCTCTTCGCCGTCGGGGCTGGTGTAGCGGAAGACCACCCCCACGGCATCGTCCCGAGTGAAGGCCTCGCCTTGCCAGACCACCTTGTCGAACCCCTTTACGCCCCCATGCAGATGGTTGTCCCCGTCGTTCGGGGCCAAGGTGAAGGTCTCCCCATGGATCTCGAACGATGCGCCTCCGATCCGGTTCCCGTACCGGCCCACGATGGCGCCGAAATACGGGGAGTCCTCCAGGTAGCCCTCGAGCCCGTCGTAGCCGAGAACGATATCCGCCGGAGTCCCATTCCTGTCCGGAGTCTGCAGTGAAGTGATGATTCCCCCGTAGGATATGGCGCTCAACCGGATTCCGTTGGGGTTGACGAGGGTGAACTGGTAGACCGAATCCCCGTCCGGCATGACGGAAAACGGCCCTCGGATGACGCTGCGGCTCACGGTATCTCCTCCCGGCTCACAGGCTGAGGACCCTACGAGAACAAGAAGCACAAACATCCAAATCGGAGTTACACCCGCGTTTCGAATCATGACCGACCTCGTTCTTCCGTTATCCCGACACCGTGAGAGAAAACGTAGCGACTCCTGTGGGATCGCTTTCGGACACCGCCGTGAGGATCAGGGTGGCATCAGAGACATCGTCCGCATTCCTTGCCACCGCAACCGGAACAGCGGCAGAGCCGCCGGCCTCGATGGAGACCAGGGCGTTCTGGATTTGGGCAGACCAACCCTCGCCTTCAATGGACACGGCAATCCGAAAGATGTCGCCACGGAGGAAGCCCGAGACATCCTGGGTATGGAGGCTGGGATCCACGGTTGGAGTCGAACCGGTGTTCGTCAGGGTCAATTCCAAAAGGGCGCTGGATTGCCGGTTCAGATTGAATTCCTCCGGACCGGAAAGCTCTACTCCTCGAGCCTGGGGGCCGGCTCCATCCAGGGACCTGACGCCCAGGGTGTAGGAGAGGATCCCCTCCTCAGACCCCTCCAGGTCCACCACGTAGAAATGCAGGCGGTTCGGAGAATCGACCCACTCGAACTCGCTTCCGGAATCCAGCCCGGCGTGGAAGAGGGCGTCGTTCAGCTGGCGATAGTCGGCGACGGTCCGCATGACCTCCTGGCCGTTGGGTTTCACGTAGTCCACCATCCCGATGTCTTCCGGATGGGCGTCGATGACCCAGATATAGCTGTTGAACTCGTTGGGTCCCCCGTTTCGGCCTCTGAGGTTGTCCTTGTTCTTGGCCAGGAGGACGCCGTTGTCGGGGGTGAAAGAGTCGTTGCCGATTCGTTGAACCACCTCCAGGGAGTAGAAATCGTAGTTCGGAATCCCCGGAGAGAGGGGATTCGTGGCTGGGTCGTCCGGAGGCGTCCGGTCCCCAGGGTCAGATCCGTCGAGCCGGACCACGATTCCAGCGAAAGTACCAGGGAGCGGCTCCACCGCCCTGGCCGTGACCTTGGCCACGACCAAGCCCGACTCAGCCAGCCCTTCGCGACTCAGGGTCAGGACCTGGTCGTTGGTGACAAATCCCGTTTCCAGACGGTTCTTCAGCATCAGGCCCGCGGGCATGGCCGCCCCCTGGGCAGGGGGGACAACCCACCTCCTATGGGGTCCGCCGGGACCATTGAAGCAGCCACGGTCCATCATGTCCCAGGTGCCCGCCGCAACGCGCCGGTAGGGCTCCACGTACGGATTGTTGTTCAGGTCGGGGAGGCGGAACGCGAAGTGACCCAGCTCGTGAGTGATGGTGCCCGAGTTCTCTCCCTGCCGCATGGACGAAAGCCCCCACTGCTGGGCTCCGGCCAGCCAGCTTGTCCACTCTACGTAGCGGGTGGGGATCCAGCGGGGCATGCTCGGGTTCGGGTTTCCCCACTCCGGAGGAATGTCCTCCGGACCATTGAACTTCATCTCCCCGAACTCCTGCCAGACGCCCGTTTCGTCGTAGCTGGCGTAGATGCGGAGGATGGCGTCGAATCGCTCCCTGAGCTCCCTCACTTCCACGCCGAGATCCTCCGCCCAGATGGAATCGCAGTCGGGCTCCATTCGGCTGCCAGCCCGGCTCCCGTCGGGGGTGAAGTCATTCTGCCCGTATTCGTTCAAGCCGTATTCCCATCTGGGTTCCGGCATCCGGTACGGGCCGAATACTTCGACCTCGGTGATGCCGAACTTTCCCCTGGACTGCTCCATCCAATATCCGTTGATGGTGTGGCCGTGGTTCACCTCGCTGGGGGTCATGAAGAAGTCCGCATAGAACTGGGGCACATCCTCCCGGGAAATCGGATCGATTTGTGGGTTGCCGAAGGGATCGGAACCTTTGGGAAGGGTGATAACGAAGGGTTGGTCGGGGAAATCGATGCCCACCACCGCGATCTTGAACCCCCGCTCCGGTACCAGCGAGGGGTCCGCCCAGTTGGTTCCCGGGATGGGCCGGTAATCCTCCCATGTCATCTCGTCTTGGTCCTGAACAACCTGAGGGTCCAAGGGTGGGAGGGGATAGATCCCTTCCTCGTCCGGGTCGCAGCCGGAGGTCCCCACGAGGAAGAGGACAGCCATGACAGCAGGGGCAAGGCGGGGAGCCGTCAGTCGAACCCTGAGGGGGCAAGCCAGATGAAGAGGCATGGGATGGCCAGTGGCAGAGTGAATGCACGACTACGGGCCAAGTGTATTCCCCCCGGCCGGATCCCTCAACTGCCACTCCCGTTGCACACGTCGAAATCCTCCCAATACTCCCGGAGGAAAGTCCCCAACTGATGTATGGCGAAGTCCACCTGGTAGCTTGGGAGGTTCCCCGACTCGGGCCCTTCCTTAAACCGCAAATAGAGACCGCCAACCAACCCGCATTCCAACGGAGCTCCCGCGGCCCCAGACGATTCGCCGACCGCGAAAAGCAAGGATTTGGCAAAGAGGTCGTCGTTCGGCGAAGCCTCACCAGGCTCGTTCAAGGTTCCGGTCTTGGCGAGGAGGGAGCGTGGCAGCCCCTGGTCGATCCACGAACGCCGTAACCCCCGAGCCGTACCGTCCACTGCCACGGCCCTGAGCCCCGCCATGAGCTCCGGGTACCAGGGATGACCGGCCAATCCCATACTGTCCTGCTCCTGAAGGTCCGCTCCTTCCGGCGCCGGGTAGAATTTCAGCTGCAGCCTCTGGTCACTGGCGATGCGGCCGAACGCGTTGGTCAGATCCAGGAGGGTCCACTGGTTCTCCCAGGCACCGTAGGCATAGCGGTAGAGCAGGCTCAGGTCCGTCCCCTCCGGCGACCCCGGAGCCAGGAGAGCGGGACGAGACTCGGAAGGGAGCAGCTCGAAGGGAACCTGGAATGGGGTCCCATCCGAAAGCCGGACGCCTTCCCACACTCTCCGGCTTCGGCCTCGAACATCGGCGATGGCCGGATCCGTGGGCACGTCGAAGAGCTTGCTGAGCCCCTCGGAGAGGGGACTCCTGAGAAGGGTGGACCGGGGAACCATCCTTCCTTCGAGGGGGATTTCGGCCGCACCTCTCCAGGTGGATCCAGGCACTCCCTCCTTCGCAAGGCCTGCCACAAGGAGGGAGGCAGCATACTCGTTGTTGGAACATCGAAGGAAGTATCTGAGATCCACTCTACCCTCTCTGGGAGGGGTGCAGTTCAGGGTCGTGGAAAAGACCCGGCGGGACGTCACCCTCGGCATTCCCAACACGGTGTAGACAGGGCCGGTCCGGGCCGTGATCTCGAGGTCCGCCAATTCCGGGCGCTCCGAGAGGATGGCCGCCGCCAACAACGGCTTCACCGAAGAGCCCGGCGCGATCCGCTCCAGCAGGGAGCTTCGTCCCCGGTTCCTCCTTCCACCGACTTCCGCCACGGCAAGGACCTCACCGTCGGGAATTCGCCCGACGACCATGGTGCCGAAGTCCAGGGGAAGGTCGACCTCCGATTCCAGGAAAGCCTGCAACCTCTCGGACAGCTCGACACTTGCCTCGGCGTTGACGGACAGTTCCACAAAGGCTTCTGAGGCCAGCCTTCCATTGCCTTCGACGGGTCCTGCTCCCAGGGCCGAGAGGAGGTCCAGGGGTGGAGGCAGATCGACTCTCCGCCGCATGCGCCCGTTCACCCACTGCTTGCTGGAGAGGACACCCTCCCAGTGATCCCCGAAGATCACGGGCTCCAACGGATCCAGCCGAAGGACAGAACCCTCCTGAATGCGGACCGAGTCTCCCGACAGAATCCTGTCTCCGTCTACCCACAAATCCGCCCAACCGGCCAGGGCCCAACTCTCGTTCCTCCGGCCCTGCGCCAAACGGAGGGTAGCTTGGGCGATCCGCTCCTCGGAGGCGCAGTAGACCCGGACATCCGAAGAGCTTGGAACGAACTCGCACAGTTGCCTCCGGCCATCAACCGGGAGAAGGAGGCTGGCGGGTTTCCTCAGGGGAATGGCCACCCTGGGACTCATGAGCCCGACCCCTCGGACCACATCCCGAGCCCGCACCTCTCCGTCCCAATCCCCTTCCAATGGGGAACGTACCCGGAGGCTCCAAGCAACCGGAGCCCGGGTCAGCCCCTGGGACCCGTCGGGCCGCCGGTAGGAGCGGAAGATGGACGGATTGAATGCCCTCAGCCGATCCCACCAAGCGGGATCTTCTCGGCCCAGATCCAACCGATCTCGCTGAAAGCGATTGTAGGCTTGGACCTGATCGTAGAGGAACCCCGTGCGATCGAAAGCAGGAAATGCCTCCACATCGGCGAGAATCGTGATGGTATCAAACACGACTGTCGTCCGCCGGGAGAGCTGGGCCTCGACCTCATCGAAACGAAGGAGCGTCGAATCACCGGCCCCTGCCAGTAAATCGTCCACCGCTCCCAGGAAGACCTCATAATCGAGCCCGGACCTGACCGAAACATCCCGACTGGCCCTTACCGTCCCCACCCCTACCCAAACCAGAAGCCCGGCAGATAGGAGAAGGATGATTCCGACAATCGTCTTCATGACGACCTCCTCCCCTTCCCCGCCCCACCTCCGGGCGAGACAGCCCCGGGCTCTTTCAAGGCAGCGAGACTGAACACGATTCCCGTCCACAGGCCACTCACCAGGACCACGTCGGCCCATGAGTTGAGGCCCAGGAACGGCATGTTCTGCCCGGTAAGCGGTACCATGGCCAGGTTGGAGGCAGCGACATAGATGGCTGGAAGCGTCAACCACAACACTCCACCGACGGTCATGGCCAGGACCGCCAAACCCGCCTGGGTCTCCTGGACGGTCCCATGGACCCGATATACCCAGGCTCCGACGACCACCAGGAGAGCGAGGTATACGGAGAGGACCCCGAGTCCTCCCAAGGCACCATGTTCAGAAAGCACATAGACGGCGTACGTGTTCTCAGCGTAGGAGACGGCCGTCGGGACTCCCCTCCCCAGTACGGCCGTTCCGGCAAATCCGGTCCCGGTCAGATCACTGGCGGCGTACGCCCGCCCCCCCCAGACCTGGTTTCGGGAGGGGGCCGCGGCAAAGAGGGCCTCACTGGGGCCTGCATAGGCCAGGGCTTCCTCCAGCAGGTCCGGGTCGGAGGCGGCGAGACTCCGAACACTGGCTCGGGTCACCGGCCCACTTATCCCAGCCAATCGGAGAAGGTCGGAAAGAGCGTTTCCTACACCTTCGAACTCCTGGGAGAAGGTCGGGACGTCTGGGGCGCCTCTGAGGTCACGCACCGGAGGGTTAAGGACAGACCAGGCGAAGACCGCGATAGCGGCCGCCACCGCTACGGAGCCTGCCATCAGGACTCTGGGCAACCGATCGATTCGGGCCGAGAGGAGAACGGTCAAGAACATGGGTACGAAGAACACCAGACCGAGCCCGAAGTCGAACAACATGAAGACCAGGAGAACTCCCAGCGGAATCACCAGGACGCCCAGGGCCTGCACCTGGCTCCGCTTCCCTCCCTCCTCCAGAAGCCGGTGGCAGGCCAACCCGGCCCTTATGGCCAGGAGGAAGAGGATGAAGACAAGTCCGAACCTCACAAAGGGTGGAATGGCCTGAGCGCTGAGAAAAGCCAGGACTCCCAGGATTGCCAACGCCCCTACCCAACCCATGCCGGAAAAAAGAGACCGACCCAAGGAAACAAACCCGCTGTAACCCCTCTCCATGAAAGTGCGATCCCCCTCCTCAGCCCTCCTTCTGAGGAAAAGGGCTCCCACCGTTGCCATTCCGCCCAGCCCGACCAGGCCCGGTCGGGGCCAGGGAAAGAAGGCGAACGACGCCACGGCCATACCCAGGAGGATGAGGGCGAAAAGGGCCCATCCCCTCCGGATCGGATTGGAAAAGGTGGAGGTTCTGTTCAGGATGCGATCGACCCCGAAGAGAAGAAGGAACCCGGTTACAGGTATGAGCGCCATCCAGGGCGCGTGGATGGCAAGGGCCAGGATCACAGAGCCTGTTGCCGCCAGGGCCAGAGAAACGGCTGGATTCCCCTCCTGGTCTTCGGCCGTGATGGTGTCCAGCGGTCGCTCGTCCCTTGAACCGATGGATGTGTGGCGCCTGGAGAGCCCCATGA
Organism: Gemmatimonadota bacterium; assembly: GCA_050049805.1. Lineage (GTDB taxonomy): Bacteria > Gemmatimonadota > Gemmatimonadetes > Longimicrobiales > Gaopeijiaceae > JABDNZ01. The sequence continues at coordinate 6,957 of JASFVN010000103.1, read as the reverse complement.
CCAGCCAAGCGCCCATAACCGATCCGGCCACCACCAGACTTGGAGCCGCGTCCGGTCGCTGCCAGAGGAGGAGGGCTACGCTGCCGAGCATGAGAAGCAGACCCACGACCGTCCTGAAGCGCCCACCCCGTGGAGCCCGTGGAGCCTTGTCTCGACCAGAATCCTGGGGCCGGTGAGCCGAGGCCTGTGGCTCACCCTTCCCGGCCCCCGAAGCAGCGCCGTTTACACCGGGAAGGAACAAGAGGGAGACGGGCCGCTCCAGCCACCGGACCACCCGCCAGAAAACCGGTGCCCAGGTGGCCCACCGGCCAAGGGCAACCAGCATGATGGCCGAAGTAATCCAGAGCCCCACCGCCGTGGCGGCGGCCCGATCGTAGAAAGGCGGGGAGTATGCCACTCGAAGACCCAGGGCGAGCCTCAATCCCAGAAAAATCAGGAATACGTTCACAAAGGCCCATGCCGCCGACATGTTGGGCGACGTTGCCTTCCGCCTCTCCCAGATGACTGGATCGCCCGACACGGTGGCCAAGGCCCCAAGGACCAGGATAAAGAGACCCAGAACCGTGACCAGGACGGCACTCTGTTGCCCCTGAGCCGCCCGGTGAACTCTGACCAGGATCCCGGCTTCCGAGAGGTGCTCCGACCTGGGAAGAGCCGACAGAGCATGGACCGATCCGTATCCGAAACGAGCTTCTTCCTCGGCCCCCACGATTCGGACACCATCCCTGTCGGTCTCGAGTCGAGCGACCAGGGAATACCGAGCTGTGTCCAACCCGAAACCGCTCAGGTCGAAATGGGCCTGGGGAGCCGGAAGGGGTTTGGTGGAGACCACCGCACATCGGTGGGTGTCGTCCCCGCAGACTTCTGAGGAGGGGAGAGGCCACCCGGTGGGCCTTGGCCGCCGAACGAATTGAACCGAAATCGGGGCTGACACCCGGGACACGCCGGGGACCCGCTGGATGGAAAAGGCCCAGACCTTCCCCCGGGAGGTCACCCATACAGTGTCCCCTTCACTCACCAACGGCGGTCCGTCGGGACCCAGGAGCTCCCCTTCCCTCCTGGACACGAGCCGGTATTCCGGAATGCGCAATCGGACCCGCCCAAGCATGCGTCCGGTCCGGATCCTGGTCAGGACCAGGTCCCGGGCGATTTCCTGATCGGGAAGGGAGTCCCAATCAAGATCCGAAAGAGGTATGCCCTGGGACAAGCCCCGGGCCAGGCGGCGATCCTGGAAAGGGTTCTCCGAGGAGAGGGAGCCCAGGTTTCCGTCCCACTCCAACGTTCCTCTCCTTCCCTCTTCCAACAGGCTGATGCGGAAGCCCGGGTCAGCCATGGAGGAGTCGGGGGCGGACCAGACGCCCCTCCCAAGCTTGGCGCCCAGGGCCGGCTGGAGGACCTTTCCCCATGGCTTCCACCAGACCTTGCCAGGGAGCCGGAGCATCGTGATCTGATCCAGATGATCGAGGAGGTATTCGTCACCCCCGACCCTCCTCAGCTCAACGGACCAACGGTCGAAATCGTAGAGGGATCCTTCCAGCCGGACATCCAACTCCGGATAGCCTACTCCCACCCGGATCGGACCATGATCAGGATCGAAGTAGACCCCACGGACCTCCAACCGCTCGCTCCTCTGGCGATGGGTCTCCACGTGGAAGAGGAAGAGATCGAAGGAGGCGACTCCCAACAGCATCAGCAAGGTTACACCGAACCAGGAGAGGTTCAGGTTCTTACGCACCCGGGGAATGGACAGGACCGCCAGGGCCCCCAGAAGGGCGAACAACCACAGGGAGAACCACGGCCAGCTTGGGCGATGGCGGGCGAGGATTATCAGCAGCACTACCGCCGATCCGATTCCGGCCCAGAACACCAACCGCAACCGGAAACCTCTGACCTTCAGGACCTCTCCCAGGCGACCCATCTTCCCATCCGCGAAAAGGTGGTGGAGGACCCTTTTCCCTACGGAGGTGATTTCCGGCGGGTTTCCGAGGAACCTTCGGCCTTGGAAGGCCCCTGGTTCCGCTGGTTTGAGAGCGAGTGGGCCCGTAGTATGGGAGCCTATCCAGAGACGGCCTACTCTCCCGGAGGAATCATGCACGCATCCCGGAGGCTTCCATCGGGCGCCAGCCCCTTCCCGTTCCTTGTCATGACAGCTCTGGCTCTCGGAGCCTGCTCCGGCAGGGGAGGAAACACCCCACCAGTGGGGGACCTACCGGACCCAGAGGCGGAAATCACGAGGGAGTCGGTGGACGACCACATCCGTTTTCTTTCCTCCGACTCCCTCAAGGGTCGGGATCCGTTCTCCGAGGACATCGCTCTGACCGAGGATTACATCGCTGAACAGTTCCGGGACGCGGGTTTGTCAGAGTTCCCGGAGTTCCCGGGGTACAAGGATAGTTTCTCCTTCGAGTACCGGCCCCGCCGCGATCCTGACGCTGCGTCCGCCACCTATCAACTTCAGAATATCGTCGGATTCCTGGAGGGCACCGACACGGAGTTGAAGGAGGAGTACATCCTCTTCGGGGCCCACCACGACCACCTGGGCGTGAGGGGAGAGGAAGCGGACAACATCTATAACGGTGCGGACGACAACGCAGCCGGCACTACCGCCGTCATCGCCCTGGCTGAGTATTTCGCAAAGGCCCGTTCCAACAAACGATCGCTGATCTTCGCCACCTTCACGGCCGAGGAGCGGGGCCTCGTCGGATCTCGACACCTGGCCTCCAACCTCCCCATCGCGGAAGCCCAGCTGGTCTGCATGATCAACTTCGAGATGATCGGGAAACCCGCCGCCGACGGATCGTGGAACCTCATGTTCCTGGGGCCGGAGGTATCCACCTTGGACGAGATTTTCTTTGAGGCCCTGGACGAGGACTCTCCCATCACCCTGGTTGGGCCGGAGGAACACCAGGTCAGGTACTTCCGAGGCTCCGACAACGCGGCCTTCCACGCCGAGGGCTTCATCACCACCACTCTGGCCAGCCCCCAGAGCACGGACGATCCCTATTACCATCGGCCCAACGACCACTACGAGTTCCTGAACATCGACTATATGACCGACGTCATCCGGACGGTGGTGGACATCACGGAGCCCCTGATCTCCGGCGCCGCGACCCCTGTGAAGACACTGGAGGGTCAGGGATGAGGGCGTCCAGGCGAGGTCGAACCGTCCCAGCCCTCCTCCCCCTCCTGGGTTTGGCGGCTGGGATCACCCTCCCAGCCTGCATCGGCATCAGTCAGCCCCTTCATGCCCAGGAAATCTCCCGCCAGGAGGAGACCGTCCTGCAGGATGCCCTGGTGCAGGGCATCGCCATGGGCATCCCGGGACTTTCGGTGGCCCTGGGAATCGGGGACGAGGTCGCCTGGACAGGGACGGACGGTTACAGCGACGTCCTCCGCAGGATCCCCGTTGGCCGCAATGACCGATTCGGCGTAGGGAGTATCACCAAGACCTTCGTAGCCCGCGTCATCCTTCAGCTCGTGGACGAGGGGAAGCTGGATCTGGACAAAACCCCGGCGGACTACCTGGATCAACCCATCATCGGAGAGATCTACAACACCGACACGGCCACACTCCGCCACCTCCTGAATCACCAAAGCGGGATCCCGACGTGGGAATTTCAGAAAGACTGGATCCCCCGGGGCCGGGGCGCCCGGATGGATATCGGACATATATGGGGAAAGACGGAGACCCTGGAATATTGCACCAAGAAGCTCCTTCCGGCGACCAATGATCCGGGGGTGGCATATTCGTACTCGAATACGAACTACACCATCCTCGGGCTCATCATCGAGGCCGTCACGGGGAACGACGCAGCCGCCGAGATCCGTAGCCGGATCCTGGAGCCCTTGGGTCTGGAAAACACCTTCCTGGAATCCTTCGAAGAGATACCGGGGGGCTACGTCAACCACTACCACTATGCCACCCCGGCCTTTCAGGAAGCGGCCGGCATCCACGAGGAGTTCGTGGAGATCCACCCCTACTTCGTCGAATCGACAGTGGGGAACCTGTCTCCGGAGTGGACCGCCGGAGGCATTGTTTCTTCCGCCTCGGATCTGGTTCGCTGGGCCCGGTCGATCCGGGACGGTGAGCTGTTGAGTCCTTCCATGCAGGAGGAGGCTTTCACCTACTACCCGCCGGAGATCGGCGGAAGTCGCCGATCCCGGTACATGCAGGGTATCTCACGAACCGAAGGATTCTACGAGGACTACGCTGCCTTTGGGCACTCGGGGGGCACGTTGGGTTTCACCGCCTACATGTACTGGCTGGAGGAGACCGACGTCATCGTCGTCATGCTGGCCAACGTCGGCGGGATGCACAGCGGACTTTCCCCCAGCCCCGTAAGCCTCTTCTTCCGAGAGGTCCTTCTGCCTCGGATCATGCGGGTCCTGGATCGGTAGGGGTCACCTCCGCCACAGGTAGGACATCTTCACGAAGAAGCTTCTCTTCGTCTCCAGGAACTCGTCGCTGTCCACGTACCCCCACTCCGGGCCGCCCCACCTGACCTTGTCACGAAGGGTTCCATATCCCACATGCACCACCGTCTCGGGGATGTAGGTGAACGAAGCCAGAAGATCGGTGAGCAGCTCGTTCTTATATTCGTTGTATTCCAATATCCCACGGAAAAAGAGGTACCGGTTGAGCTGGTAGGTCAACCGACCCCAATATATGGGATAATCGTATATCTTCTCGCCGTCTGACTCCCGGGTGAAATCCACGTAGGTGAGGTTCGCGTCCGCCTGAAGCTTGTCGGAGGGCTGGTAGGTGAAGCCGGCAGTGGCCCTGGTGCTCTCCCCCTGATAGGGATCGGCGGAGTAATAGATGGCCTTCGATCTCCGAAACGAGAGGGAGGCGAAGAAGTCGGTGGTCAGCTGACCGCTGGCAGCCAGAGTCAGTCCACCGGTGTCGAACTCTTCGTCCCGGTAGATCTCCGTGGCGTAGGAATAGGCCCCTCGGAGACTCAGGTTCCTGAGGACTATGGCGTGGACCAGCAACTGGTTGAAGGTCTCCCACTTGTCGCTGGGCCGGTCCTTGGTCTGGCCGCTGAAGAGCTCCACATCCACCCGCCGGAACACGTCCGAGTCGGGATAGAACTTGGGCCTGAGCCGGCCGCTGACCTGAAGGATTCCGGTGCGCCAGACGTACCCGGTCTCGGTCCGGAAGTCCTCCGTTACGTCCTTCCCGACGATGCTGAAGTCCAGGTCCCTGGTATTCCGGTTGAAGTGGAACCCCAGGGCTCGACCGCTCTCCCCTTCCGAATCCGAGTCCTCCTTCGTATCCGATAGAATCCCGTGGTAGCCCAGGGTGCTGGCCCCACCCATCCGGATGATCCCGTCGATTCCCCCCACCCGGTTGTGGTGGTCCCCCACCTCCCGGCCGGCGTAGATGAGCCCGATGTAACTGTCTTCATCCAGGGCCCGCTTGTAGCGGAGAATGGGAACGTGGGCATAGTCAGGGCCGTCCGATCCGGGGGGAGACGAGAGATCGTCCACCGCATAAATGGAGGCCAGGAAGTCCTTGGCTCCGACCTTCCCCGTGAGCTTCGCCCCGGCGATAGGATCGACGATGGTCCTGGTGTAAACGATGGAGTTCACTGGATCCAGGGCGGAGGCCCCGGTTCCTCCCACGGCAAAGTGCTCTCCCCCCTCCCGGAAGAACGCTCGCTTTTCCGGAAAGTAGAGCTGATACCGGAGATTCACGTCTACCTGGCTGGCGTCGGCCTCCACCTGGCTGAAGTCCGGGTTGTAGGTCCCGTCCAGGATCAGATCGGAGGTGATTCCGTATTTCCCCGTGAGACTGATCTCGCCTCGATCCTCCTGGGTGGCCAGGCGCCCCTCCTCCTGAGCCTTTCGGTTGGAGTAGGTCCAGGCCGGGAGCAGCTCCGCAACGTTCTCGCTCGCCAACCCCCGGTAGACCATGGGCATCATCTGGATCAGCCACGACTCTCCTTTGGCCGGATCCAGGGGCGGATAGGTTCCCATTTCCCGATTCCGGCTGATTTGGCGCTCGAAGATCACCCCCATGGTCACAGTGTCGCCCTCGGCGAAGCGGATGCTCTTGAGGGGTATCTGGACCTCCACCGTGTACCCCGTCTCGTCCACCCTCCCCTGGCTGAACCAGACAAGGTCCACGTGGGGATCCTCCTGGCCGCTGGCATACCGGGTATCCATCTGGATGCCCAGGGGATTCACATAGAAGGCATAGAGGGACTGCTGGTCTCCGAAGGTGTCTAGGTTGATGGCGACCCAGTCGTCCCGCCTGATGTTGTCCCTCTCCGAGATAGCTGCCTTGATGTTCTGAGGCTCGGGGTCGAAGGCATGGAAGGCGAAGTAGAGATTGAAACGGTCGTACGCCATATACGCCCGGGTCTCTCCCACCATCTCCTTTCCGAAGTCCGGCGCCCAGGTTCTGAATTCCGTTACGGACGGAGCCTCCTGCCAGAGGGGCTCGTCCAGGACGCCGTCGATGATAGGCGGGGTTTCGGTCCTGAGGGGGAACTGGGTGCCCCCGGGCGGATCTTGGGTCTGAGCCGCGGCGGATTCGGTCTGAGCCGCGGTGGATTCCGGTGGCAGAAGGAGAAGTGAGGCTGTGGCAAGGAGCAGGACTGCGAAGGTTCTCATCTGGTCCTTTTCCAGGGATTGGAGTTCAACGGGAAGCCCGGCGGATCCGGGCCAGTATCAAACCGGGTGCAACTTAGGAGGCGGAGCCCCAGCCGGCACCCGAGCCACCCACCTCTCCACCTGGACGGTTCTCGAGGGAGCTTAACCGCCGGCAGTCGCCAACCCGGCCGGGCGAGCCCAGGAACCCACAGTTGCGCCGAACAGTACACCTACATATCTAACCTGATTATCGGTCTGGAATTCCAGCACCCTTCTCGGGAGCCGCACGATGCGCCGTATTGCCGCGGGACCCTTACGCCAGAAGCTCCTTCTTCTCGGCCTCGGCCCACTGGCACTCCT
>JASFVN010000368.1:0-4331 GCA_050049805.1 Gemmatimonadota bacterium | reverse complement strand
AGATCTTCGATCCCCTCCAAACGAAGAGACCGGAGATGCTCTAGCAACTCGCCTTTGGGTGTGAGATACACCAGATCCAGGAGAGCTTTGGCGGGGTCGGCCACCAGCGCTTCCTGGGCGTGAGGTGCGGAGACACGGTCGTATCCGAAGAAGACTTCTGGGCGTACGTGATGGTAGGTGTACCGACCAAACGGTGTATCGATTTGAACCGGGCGAGCCGTGGTTACCGAGGTGGTCACAGGCACTCCCTCCGGTATCATACCGTGGTGTGCCAGGGCAGACTGAAGGCTCACGAAAGACGGATGGTGGAGCTCGTTGGCAATCAGGAATGGATGGGGATGAACACGCCGCCACGGAGAGGCGAGTGCGTAGAGATTCCGTCGAAGCTGAAGGATCTTCCCGGAGGCGGTCCACCGGGAGAGCTGTCGGCGGACATCGCCAGGGTCCCGTTCCCCAGCCAGGAGGAGGCTGCCTTGGAAGAGAGGCAGCTTACCTACCGTCTCCAGGAGTTCCTCAAATTTCATAGCACTAACATGCCAGTTAAGGCAAATAACCGCAACAAAATCAATTCGTATGACTGGAGAAAAGATGCTGGAGGTACGGGCCCTTCCGCCTGGCGAACCCTTTGTCAGCTAACTGCCCATGGTGACCGCGGGGGGTTCCTTTGGTTCATCTGCCTGGAAGGGCATTTAACCCGTACTTCTCCATGAGCCGGTTGAGGCGCGGCCGGGAGATCTCGAGGATTTCGGCCGCCCGAGTCTTGTGGCCTCCGGTCGCCGCCAGCACCCTGGCCAGGTGCTCCTTCTCCGACTCTTCCAGACTGACCAGGTGGGCGGGGGATTCCGGCGGCACGGGGGCCAGGCCCAGGTGCCCCGGCCGGATCACATTGCCTGTGGCCAGAACCACGGCCCGGGTGAGGCAATTCTCCAATTCCCTAACGTTCCCGGGCCAGGGGTGTTTTTTCATAGCCGCCAGCACGTCGTCGGAGAGAACCGGGGGATCCCGGTGCAGCTCTTCGCTGGTCTTCCGCACCAGGTGCTCTGCCAATATGGGAAGGTCTTCCATTCGTTCCCGAAGGGGAGGAACGGTGATCTCCACCACCCGCAATCGGTAATAGAGGTCCTCCCGGAACTCGCCGCTCCCGATCATGGCCTCCAGGTCCCTGTGGGTGGCGGCAATGACCCGTGCGTCCGTCCTCTCAGGTTGCTCCCCGCCGACCGGGTAATATTCGTGGTCTTCCAGGACTCTGAGGAGCTTGCTCTGGAACTCGGGAGTGGTGTCCCCCACTTCGTCCAGGAAGATCGTTCCTCGGCCCGCCAGGGCGAAACGGCCTCGATGGTCGGACACGGCTCCGGTGAAGGCGCCTTTCACATGGCCGAAGAGCTCCGATTCCAGAAGGGTGGGGGCGAATGCGGTGCAGTTGACAGGGATGAAGGGCTCGGAGGCGTCGGGGGAGTTGAAATGAATGGCCCGGGCCACCACCTCCTTACCCGTTCCCGTCTCTCCCCGGATGAGGACGTTGGCCCGGTTGGCGGCCAGCTGCCCCACCACCTTGTAGATCTCGATCATGCGCGGATCGTGACCCACCAGCTCATCCAGCTTGTATCCGCTGGCCTCCTCCTCGGCGGCCCGAGAGGCCAGCTCCCGGGTTCGCCGGTCGGCGAAGGTTCTGTTGAGCACTCCCCGGAGGTCGTGGAGGTCCAGGGGCTTCACCAGGAAATCCCTGGCCCCCTCCCGCATGGCCGTCACGACGGTGGGCATGTCGTCGAAGGCTGTCATGAGGATGACGTCCACAGAAGGGGCCCGTTCCCGGAGAAGCTTCAGAAGGGCCAGCCCGTCCAGGCCCGGCATCCGTACATCGCTGATCACCACATCGGGGGCCCGCTCGTCCATGAGGGCGATGGCGGCCTCGGCGTCTTCGGCGGTACGCACGTCGGTGTTGGTGTTGGCCAGGGCTTCGGACAGGGCTTCCCGAAGCACCGAGTCGTCATCGACGATGAGGATGCGCCTCATGGAGACCCCTTGCGATGCCGGTGGAATGCTACCCGCAACCTAATGACCCGGCAGGAAGTTCTCCATTACCCAGAGCTCTTCTTCGCCGGCTTCCGCGTCGAAGGCGATCCGGCGTCCATCGGCAGAGAATCGGATGTGTCGCACGGTGCCCATCAGGTCTGCATCAATGGGCCAATCCAGCTTCGCAGGCGCGCCGCCAACCCGGGGAACGCTCCAGATCTCCTCCTCGTTTTTGTAAAGGATCTGCTTACCGTCCGGGGTCCAGGAGATCGCCACCGCGCTTCCACCACCTGGGGGGAATTCCACGAGAACTTTCGGCTCTCCTCCGGTTGCAGGCATGAGCAGGAGCACGCTGCTCTCCCCGCCGTCTTCCCCGAAGGCGATATACCTCTTGTCGGGCGAGAGTGAGGCCATGCCGTACCCCTTCCACTTGTACAACAGCTCCTCCATACCTCCGTCGATCCCACGCACTGCGATTCCAGCGCTGTCGTCGATCCAGACCAGGTAGTAGAGGGATTCCTCGTCCGGCGACAGGCCCAGTGGGATCCGCATGTTCACGCCCCAAAAGTTGGACAAGGGTCGGGCTTCTCCCGTGAGCACATCGACCTTGTAGACTCCGTCTTCATGGCTCCCTTTGCCACCGAAACCCAGGACATATCGGCTGTCGCGCGTCCATACCCAAGGCGTCACCCATCTCGCACCCTTCAACTCCACGGCTCGGGCTTCGCCGGTCTCAAGAGATTGGAGAACCATGACGGGTCGACCGAATAGTCTGGATCCTCGGTTCGACTGGTAGGCCAAGAGTCTTCCGTCTGGGGACCAGCTGGGACGATGGTCCATGCTCGACCCATTCTTGGGCAGCACCACGGGAGATGGAGGTGTGACGAAATCCCCGGTTGACGGATCCAGCGTCGCCGTGTAAACGGTGCGCTTCGAGGTGCTGACGGAAAAGTAGTAGGAACCCTCCCGAGTGAAGTTGATGGGGGTCATGCGCCAGAGGTCCTGTTTCACCAAGATCGGCTCCCCCGACACCCTGCCGTCCTCGATCCGTTGCAGCCAGGCGCCAAGGATTCCCAGACGATCGCTGGCAAAGAGGATGTGTTCGCCATCCGGGGCCCAGCCCAGGACGAAGTCGTCTGATTCGTGCTCAAGGAGGGGGGTTTCCTCGCTCCCGTCGGCCGCCATCAGGAAGATGTCCCGATTTCCCGAACCCTCCGCCTGGGCTTTGTCGTAGACCAGGGACTTTCCATCCGGAGACAAGGCCATCATCCCGGGAAAGGCGAATTCGACTTCCCTCAAGATTCGGCTTTCACCGTCGAATACGGAGGTCTCGACAACTTGCCTCTTACCTCCCTCGCGGATGACAAAAGCCAGGATCCGGTCCTCCCCTGGAAGCCAGGTGAGAGGCTGGATCCACTCCACCGAATCGTCCCGATAAACCGTGCGACTTCCTCTGCCGTCCATTCCGATCACACGAAGCTCGTACTGCTCCCTGTTACCCTCGTGTGCAGCCCAGGTGTACGCAATATTTTTCCCGTCTCGAGACAGCTTTGCGTTCATCGCGTAATCACCCGACTCCGTCCAGCTGCCCTTGTCGGTGATCAAATGGGTTTCCCGGGTCCGGAGGTCGAGGGCCGCCAGATCTCCAGTAGCGTAATCCACGAACACCAACTCGCTAGCATCCTGGGACACGTCACCGGAGAGACCAATGCCTTCCTCACCCCATACCCGCCGGACTACAACTCCCGGGGATTCCTGGACCTCCGCATCCGTCGAGCCTATTCTGGCCCCGGACAAGCCGGCTGCTGCCACCGCCTCCCTCTCCCCCGCTGCACCAGGGGCTTGCCCTTCACAACCCAGGAGTCCCAGGATTCCAATGACTAGAATGCCCATCAACCTGTTCATGGCGTCCTCCTTTCACCCTGGGTTTCTTCAAGCTCCGGAAGAAAGTCCTCCATGACCCAGACCTCACCGCCACCGTCCCCTTCGACACACATGAGGGCTACACGGGATCCTCCGGGCTGGAAGCGGAACCAGGGCCTGGCCCTCAGGTCCGCGAACCAGTCCAGGAGCTCCGGTTCCCCTCCTCCCTCAGGAACCCGCAGAAGCTTTCTGCCGTCGGCATCCAGGAAATAGAGGAACCGTCCGTTCGGGCTCCACTGGACCTCAGCCGGGTTCTGGCCGATTCTCTCCGACTGACCGGAGACCGCGACCACGGTCGGCTCGCCTCCACCCACCGGCATCACCATCAGCTCGCCACGCCCCTCCCGGATACCACTGAACGCGACCTTCTGCCGATCCGGGGAGACGGCGAAGCG
>JASFVN010000102.1:0-13706 GCA_050049805.1 Gemmatimonadota bacterium | reverse complement strand
GCCTGTGGGCCGGCGGGGAACGCCTCGTCTGGAGGAGGAGAAACCGCATCTGCCGGTCCGAGCTCGATCACTCCCGATCGCCCGGTGCTACACCCCACCCAGGCCCCGGTTCGTCCCGGGCTCGAGGTCCTCCTCACCGATTCCTCCCACCTGGTTCAAGGAAAGCGAGTGGGGCTGGTGACCAATCACACGGCCATCGACCGCGGCAGAGTCCACGCCATCGACCGGTTGGTTGAGACTCCGGGCGTGGAGTTGGTGGCTCTCTTTTCCCCCGAGCACGGGATCCGCGGGGAAGAACTAGGGGGGGTGGACATTGAGGGCGACATCGACCAGCCGACAGGTCTGATTATCCACTCACTCTACCTGGAAAAGAACCGAAAACCCACGCCCGAGATGCTGGAAGGCATCGATGCCCTCCTTTTCGACATCCAGGATGTCGGCGCTCGGTACTACACTTATCTCTCCACCATGGCTCGGGCCATGGAGGCAGCCGGCGAGTCGGGGATTCCCTTCTTCGTGCTGGACCGTCCGAACCCAATCGGCGGAACGGCGGTCCAAGGCAACGTGCTCGATCCAGCTTTCAGCTCCTTCGTCGGTCTCTTTCCCGTGCCCATGCGCCACGGCATGACCCCGGGAGAGATGGCCCGAATGTATGTGGGTGAGTTCGGAATCCAGGTGGACCTACACGTCATACCCCTGGATGGATGGAAGCGCGATATGCTCTTCTCAGAGACCGGCCTTCCCTGGGTGCCTCCTTCTCCCAACATGCCATCTCTGGAGAGCGCCCTGCACTATCCAGGAATGTGCCTCTTCGATGCCTCGAACATCTCGGTTGGCAGGGGTACGGGGAGAGCCTTCCAGGTCTTGGGGGCACCTTGGTTGGACGCCGAAGTTCTTGCAGCTGTCGCACAGTCTCACCAGATCCCGGGAGTGAGATTCGAGCCGGTGAGTTTCACGCCCCTGGACTCGGAATACGGTAAGTACACTGGCCAGGAGGTCGACGGAGTGCGTTTGACCTACCAGGGCCCGGACTATGATCCAACTCTCACAGCCCTGATCCTTCTGCGTGAAATCATTCGCCTGTCCGGAGACCGCTGGGAGTTCCGCGCAGAGCAGTTCGATGGGCTGGCTGGAACCGATGAGCTCAGAAAAGGCCTCGAGGCCGGATACTCCCTCGCTCTCCTCATGGACGGTTGGGACGAAGACCTGGAAGCTTTCCGTCAGCTGAGAAGCGAATACCTCATCTACGAGTGACACCATGACCGAACGTTCGAGCCAACCCCTCTTTGTTGCCATCATCGGCGTGCTGGCCCTGTCCTGCAGCCCCGTCCGGCCGGAGCCGGCGATGCCTCCGGCTCCACCCCAGACCAACGCCCTGGCCGACCTCCACGACGATGTGAGGGTCCAGGGCCTGGAGGACCGGCGCTTCGATCAGGACACGTATTGGCGGGTGGTCAGGCGCATCGTCGAAGGCGAGGACCGGTTCCGCATCAGGCAGGTCGGAGAGAGCGCCGAAGGCCGCCCCATTCGGACCATCTCCTTCGGCCGGGGGCCAATCTCCGTCCTCCTCTGGTCCCAGATGCACGGAGACGAGAGCACGGCCAGCATGGCCCTGGCGGACATCTACGCGCTGATGCGGGAGAAGCCTAACCATCGGGTGGTCCGGACCATCTTCGAGGCCCTCACCGTCCACACCATCCCCATGCTGAATCCCGATGGCGCCCAGCGGTTCCAGCGAAGGAACGCTCAGGGGATCGACATCAACCGCGACGCCAGGACCCTCGCCACCCCGGAAGGGCGAATTCTGAAGGCCGTCCGGGACGAACTGGGTCCCCTGGTCGGTTTCAATCTCCACGATCAGGGGATCGGGACCCGGGTCGGGCAAACGGACCGGGGGGCCGCCATCGCCCTCCTCTCTCCGCCCTTCGACTACAGCCGGGGGGTCAATGACGTGCGCCTCCGGGCCATGGAGATCATGGGGGTGATGGTCAAGACCATGGAGCCGCTGGTCGGAAACCACATCACTCGGTACGACGATACCTTCAACCCCAGGGCCTTCGGAGATCTCATCACCCAATGGGGGACCAGCACCATCCTGGTGGAGTCAGGCGGATGGGAAGACGATCCTCAGAAGCAGTACCTGAGGAAGGTGAATTTCGTGGCCCTCCTGGCGGCCCTGGAATCCATCGCCACCGGCAGCTATCAGGGCGTCGGCACCGACACCTACCAGGCACTGCCCTCCAATGGCCGGCGGATAGCGGACCTGGTCGTCATGGGCGGGACGGTGGTGATCCCAGGCTTACCCCCCTACCGGGCGGATCTCCTGATCAACTACGACAGGCCTCTTCTGGAGGAGGACGGGACCTTCGCCGAAATCGGTGACCTGGCGGACGTGGAGGCCAGGGACACTATTTCTCTGGATGGCCTCTATATCCATCCCAGAGACCGGGCCCTGGACCGAAGTGGAGACGGGGTGCAAATCCGCGTGGGAGCCCCGGCCTACTTCTCCGTGAGCCGGAGAGCCGATGGCAGGGACCCCCTCTGGACCTTCCGGGGTGGACCGCCCGAAGAAATCAGGAGGGACCCCTAGAGGAGACGACCAGGCCCCCCACACGCGGGCACGACGCGAGGCGTGGAAGCATCCCCTCAGCCTCCGCTACCGGTCTCCTCCAGTAGGGCATCGAACAGAGCCCGGGTCACGGGGCCCACCCGCCCGTCTCCCAGGGGCCGGCCGTCCACTTCCACACAGGGCTTCACTTCTGTGAGGGTTCCGGTGTGGAAAGCCTCGTCCGCCTGGAACATCTCATCCACGGGAACCGGGCGAAGCTCCGTCGCGTAGCCCAGGCGCTGGGCCAGATCCAGCACGACGTGCCGGCTGATCCCCGGGAGGATCTGATTCGACGCGGGATGTGTTACGACGGTCCTTCCGAATACCATGAAGAAGTTGTTGAGGGCGCCCTCGATGGCCATTCCGTCCTTCACGTAGACGATCTCGTCGACGCCATGGTCGATGGCAGCCTGTTTGCCGAGAACGTTGGGAAGGAGCTGGATCGTCTTGAGATCCACCCGGGTCCAGCGCTGGTCATGGACGGTGACCGCTTTGTATCCCTCCTCCCACCGGTCTCTCGGAGGCCTGGAGTATTCGCCGGCGAAGAGGTATACCGTGGCAGGAACCGGCGTGGCCGGGAACTGGTGGGTCCTGGGAGCCACCCCCCTGGTCACCTGGGTGTATACGTAGGCCACAGGGACCTCAAGGAGGTCGTTTTCCTCCAGGAGTCGGGCATGGACCTCCTCCAGCACCGACGGATCGAAGTCGATTCGCAGAGCCGAGAGGCCCCTGTTCATCCTGGCTTGGTGCAGATCCCATCGAAAGAGCTTGCCCCGATAGGCCGCGGTGACTTCGTAGATCCCGTCACCGAAGAGGAACCCTCGGTCGTCTACCGAGACGACCGCTTTCTCTTTGGGAATGAACTCACCGTTCAGATAGACGGTGCTCATGATAGGCGATCCTATTCCCCGGACTCCTTCTTCTCGGCTTTCTCCAGCTGCTCGAACTCCTCCAGGAGCACGGCGTCGGCCACAGGAGGTTCTTCCCCTTCCGGCGTTGCTTCCGCCTCCACGCCCTCCTCGGCTTCTTCCTCCTCTTCCTCACCGGCCGTCAGGGCCTTGGGCTTCTCCGACCCGGGGGCGGCGATAAGCCCCATCTCATGCTTCAGAGCCAGGAGGCGATCGTCAACGTCCGAGTCCCCGTATCCGGATTCCAGCCGCAAGAAGTCCTGTTCGAGGGTATCTCCGGCCAGGGCCTCGTTCACCTCGGCCTGGGCCAGGCTCCGCCGTTCGGATTCCTCGATTTTCTCGGCCATGCGGTTGAAGGCCTCGAAAGCGGAGGTGTCGGAAAGCCCGGACATGGTCTCGTGGATCCGCCTCTGAGCCTGGGCCCTCTTCTGCTTGGCGATGAGGAGGTTCCGCTTCCGCTTGGCCTCCTCGATCTTGTCATTCAGTTGCCGGAGTGAGCCTTTGAGTTTTTCGGTCTCCTGGGCCTGGGCCGTCCAGGTCTGCTCGATGGCCGCGGCCCGCTGGGCATGCTCCTGTTGCCTGATCAGGGCCTGTTTCGCCAGGTCGTCTCGACCTTCCTTCACGGCCAGCATGGCCCGGTGTTCCCAATCGCGGGTCTGCTTGACCTCATCATCCAGCTGGGCCCGGAGCTTACGCTCGTCTGCGATGGCGGCAGCCACCTCTCGTTTTGCTTTCGCCAGCTGGTCCCGCATGTCCAGGATGATCTGATTCAGCATCTTCTCCGGGTTCTCGGCCCGGGCGATCAGATCGTTGATATTCGATTTGAGTAGGGTCGACAGCTTCTGGAAGATCCCCATTGGATCAGCCCTCCTGGCCGGTGCCGGCCAGCCCCTTGATTGTGTCATAATGGCTGGCTGCCGCCATCTGCATGCTCTCCAGCGAGGCTTGCAGCTCCGGGAAGTCCAGCGTTTCCAACTCCAACGTGTCGGTCAGGACCAGATCGCCTTCCTCGATGCCGTAGGCGCCATGGACTACATCCGTGGCGTTCCAGACGAGAAGGTTCTTATAGAGCTCGCCCAGCTCCTGGCTGTCGGGTAAGGTCATCACCTTGAGCCGAACAACGAGGAGAGGCGGAGTGTGGTGGACCACCACCGGCACGCCCTCCTCGGCCGGTTGAACGAGGTACATGCCCTCGTCCACCTCCTCGAACTCCAGATCCATTCGGATCAGGTAGCTTTCAAGATCTTCTTGGTTAACCATGAACCCTCTCCCTGGGTTGTAAGTCTGACGGAAGCTGCTTCGGCCACTACGGCCCCTCCGCCAGGGCGGTTTCGGCCTTCGCTCCCCGTTTTCCGAGGAGCCAGCCACTGGTTATGAGTAATACCCGGAACCGGAATCTAAAAGAGGCGAGCCCCGAACCGTCCTCCTCGTAGTATAAACCATCCGAACCCCCATCCCGGAAAACCGCCTTCTCCTCTTCAGCCGAGTAGGGGTTCCAGATGCTTCCCCGTATAGGAGGTCCCCTGCGCGACCACTCCCTCGGGAGTCCCCTCCACCACGATCCGGCCCCCTCCCTCGCCACCCTCCGGACCCAGGTCGATGACCCAATCCGCCGTTTTCACCACATGGAGGTTGTGCTCGATCACCACCACCGTGTTTCCCCGATCCACCAGGCGATGGAGAACCTCCAGGAGGAGGCGAACGTCTTCGAAATGCAACCCGGTGGTGGGTTCGTCCAGGATGTAGAAGGTGTTGCCGGTGGCCCTCTTGGACAGCTCGGTGGCCAACTTCACCCGCTGGGCCTCACCACCCGAGAGGGTCGTGGCCGATTGGCCCAGGTGAACGTACCCCAATCCCACGTCGTGAAGGGTCTGCAGCTTCACTCTGATGCGGGGAACGGCGTCGAAGAACTCCAGGGCCTCGTTCACCGTCATGTCCAGGACGTCGGCGATGTTTCTCCCCTTGTAGTAGACGTCCAGCGTCTCCCTGTTGTACCTCCTTCCCCGGCACACGTCGCAGGGAACGTAGACATCGGGAAGGAAGTGCATCTCGATTTTCACCAACCCGTCACCCTGGCAAGCCTCGCATCGACCTCCCTTCACATTGAAGGAGAACCGACCCGGCTGATAGCCCCGCATCTGGGACTCGGGAAGGGAGGCGAAGAGTTCCCGTATCGGCGTGAAGAGCCCCGTATAGGTGGCCGGATTGGACCTGGGCGTCCGTCCGATAGGAGACTGATCCACGTCGATGACCTTGTCGACGTGCTCCAATCCGTCCACCCCGTCGTGGCGCCCCGGAACCAACCGGGCCCGATAGAAGTGCCGCGCCAGGGCATGATAGAGGGTTTCGGTCACCAGCGTGGACTTCCCGGATCCACTCACGCCCGTGATGGAAATGAAGGTCCCCAATGGAAAGCGAACATCGATGGCTTTCAGGTTGTGTTCCCGGGCCCCCCGCAGCGTGAGGATCCGCCCGGGGTCCACGGGCCGCCGCCGCCCAGGCACCTCGATCCGGGCATCGCCCCTGAGGTACCGGCCCGTAAGGGAGCGGGGCTCCTCCATCACCTGGCTCACGGTTCCCTCAGCCACTACCTCCCCCCCTGCCCTGCCGGCACCGGGCCCCAGATCGACGATGTGGTCGGCGGCTCGGATGGTGTCTTCGTCGTGCTCGACCACCAGGACGGTGTTCCCCAGGTCTCTCAGGCGTTTCAGAGTCTCGAGGAGCCGATGGTTGTCCCGCTGGTGGAGGCCGATGGAGGGCTCGTCCAGGATATAGAGAACACCGACAAGCCGACTCCCGATCTGGGTGGCAAGGCGGATCCTCTGGGCCTCGCCGCCGGAGAGCGTATCGGCAGACCGGCCCAGCGTCAGATACTCCAGGCCCACATTCACCAGGAACCCCATTCGCTCTCTGACCTCTTTCAGAATGGGGCCGGCGATTTCGGCAGGGAGGTTGGGCCCGGGGGCTTTCTGCATGCCTTCCGGCCGCTCTTCCCCTTCCACGGGAAGGGACAGGAGAAAAGCAAGGGCCTTGTCGATGGAGAGTTCCACAAGGTCTCCCAACGACATCCCTCCCACAGTCACCGCCAGGGATTGGGGTCCCAATCGGGACCCGTGACAGGCCGTGCAGGGAAGGGTGGAAAGGTACTCCTCCAGCTGGTTCCGAACCATCTCCGACCTGGTTTCCCGGTAACGGCGCTCAACGTTCCCGACCACGCCCTCCCAGACGTCCTCGTAGTGTCCCTCGAAGCGCTTCGAATGATAGGGAAAGCGGATCTTCATCTTCCCGGACCCATGGAGGACGGCCTCCCGAGCCTCCTCAGAGAGGGCACCCCATGGATCTTTGGGATCGAATTCGTACGCCTTGGAGAGCCCAGCCAGAACGGAGTTCCTTATGTGCCCCGAGGGCTCGCCCCAGGGAAGAACCACTCCCTCGAGAATGGAGAGGCTGGGGTCGGACACCAGGAGGTTCGGATTGACCTCTTTTCGGGTCCCGAGGCCCCCGCACTCCTCGCAGGCCCCGTAGGGCGAGTTGAAGGAAAACTGCCTCGGCTCCAGCTCCGGGAGGCTGACCTCGCAGTTCGCACAAGCGTAACGCTCGCTGAAAAGATGGGGCACTGTCTTCCTGCCCTGGTACTCTACGACCTCCACCAATCCCCCTGCTGTTCGCAGGGCCGTCTCCACCGAGTCGGCAATCCGGTCGCGGTCGGCGGCCTTCACCGCCAATCGGTCCACCACAACCGAAATGTCATGGTTCTCGTACCGATTCAGGGTGGGGGGTTCGGAGAGGTCGTGGATCTCCCCATCAACACGGACACTCACAAATCCCTCCTTCCTGGCCCTGTCGAAGAGGTCCCGGAACTCCCCCTTCCGGCCGCGAACCAGGGGGGCGAAGACTTCGATGCGAGTCCCTTCCTCCATCTCCAGGAGGCGAGAGACGATCTGGGAGGAAGATTGCCGGAGGACCGGCTCACCGCATTCCGGGCAATGAGGAATCCCCACCCGGGCCCAGAGAAGACGGAGATAGTCGTAGACTTCGGTGACGGTTCCCACGGTGGATCGCGGGTTCCGGCCCACGGTCTTCTGTTCGATGGAGATGGCCGGGGAAAGGCCCTCGATGGCGTCGACGTCGGGCTTCTCCATGAGCCCCAGAAACTGCCGGGCGTAGGCCGAGAGGGACTCCACGTACCTCCGCTGTCCCTCGGCGTAGATGGTGTCGAAAGCCAGGGAGGATTTCCCGGAGCCGGAGAGGCCGGTGATGACCACCAGAGCCTCTCTGGGGAGCTCCAGATCTATGTTCCGGAGGTTGTGCTCCCGGGCACCACGGACTATGAGGGATTCGCGAGCCATAGCCTTGGATGATAACCCGGCAGGGGGATTCGTTTCAATGCGCGGGGTGCGGCGAAATACAGACCTGCCCCGCCGGTCTCAGCCTTCCCGCCAGGCCCGGGTGACGATCTCCTCGGCCAGGAGGTCCATGGGCCGGAAGATGGGGACGGGGCCCTCGGCCCCCTCGAAGGCAAGCTCCACCTCCGTGCACCCGGCAATGAGGGCCACCGGCGCAGGATCGAGGGTGGAAAGGGCCTCGAGGAGCTTCCGCCTGGGCTCTTGCACCTTGTCTTCCACTTTCACCTGGTAGATGGCCCCCATGACCAGCTCCTCCTGGACGTCCGGGGCCGGCGTAACGATCTGATGATCTGGAAGCTGCTGGTGATAGAGCCCCGCACGGTAAGAACCGGAGGTTCCCAGGAGGCCGATGGGAGCGCCTGCCGGGAACCGGGAGGCGATTTCCCGGGCCACGACTCCGGGCATGTCCAGGACCTCGATCCCGACGGCCTTCCTGACCTCGTCCAGGAAAGCGTGAGCCGAGTTACAGGGAATCGCGATCATCTCGGCGCCCCAGCCTTCCAGGAGCCTGGCCGATTCCTGGAGTATGGGCGCAGGAGACGGCCCTTCCCCCAGGATTGCCGCAGTCCGGTCCGGGACCTGAGGACGGCTGTCCACCAGGAGCCTCAGGTGTTCCTGTTCCTTCTGGACCGGTGTCTTTTCGGTCACTTTCCGCATGAGATCCACCGTGGACATGGGCCCCATGCCCCCAAGAATCCCGACAATTTTGGCCATCGTTAGTAATCCCCTTTCGAAGCCTGGTCCCGCAGACGGGCGACCCTCTCCTCCGTCGGCGGGTGGGTGCGGAAGAGGCTCATCACTCCTCCGCCCCGAATGGAGGCCAGGGGATTTACGATGGCCAGATGGGCTCCCGCCGGATTGACTCTCATGGGAATCCGCTTGGCAGTCCGCTCCAGGTTCTCCAGGGCCCCGGCCAGGGCCAGCGGATCACCGGCAATCTGCCCGCCTGTTGCGTCGGCCTGGAACTCGTTCTGGCGGCTGATGGCAAACTGGATCACCATGGCGGCGATGGGCGCCACGATGGACATGATGAGGAGGCCCAGGGGGTTACGATCATCGTCCCGCCCCCCGGTGAAGATGGCTGCCCATCGGGCCATGGTGGCCAGCATCCCCACGGCCCCGGCCATGGTGGCGGCCATGGTGCCGGTGAACATGTGCCGGTGTTTGATGTGGGCCAGCTCGTGGGCGATGACTCCCGCCAGTTCTCTCGGGGGCAGGGCCCTGAGAATCCCGGCAGTGACGCAGACCACCGCTTTCTCCGGGTTCCTGCCGGTGGCGAAGGCGTTGGGTTGATCCGAAGGCGCCACCGCCACCACCGGCATGGGGAGGTCTGCCCGCTGCCTCAGGCGGTCCACCAGGTTGTAGAGGTCTGGAGCCTCTTCCGGCCCGATGATTCGCGCCCTGTACATCTTGAGAACCACCCGATCACTGAACCAGTACATGCCGAAGTTCATGGCTGCGGCCAGGATGAACACGAGCATGGCTCCGCTCTGGCCGCCGAAATACCCACCGAACGTCACCAGGAGGGCCGTGAGCCCCGCCATCATGACGAAGACCTTCATGTGTTGCATCTCAATAACCCCATTGGCGATAGAGGAAGAACCCGAAGGAATAATAGTCCTGGAACTCCTGGAGTTCCTCGATTCCCTGCAGGAACCAGGACGCCCGCAGGAAGCGATCTTCCATATACCCCTCGAGGATCCAATTGTCCGCGAGACGTCCTTCGATCCGTACAGCGGCCAGAGGGCGGAGTTCGGACCCGTCGGCCCGAATGGGTCGCCACTGCAAAGCCGCGAAGATGTCCTCCGAAACGTACTGGCCGATCTCGACCTGTGTTGCGAAGAGAGTCCCTTCCCACTGCCCCACCCCAGGACCGAGATCATCGGTGGCGCCCTGGGTCACGGCCAGATAATCCAGGCCCACATCCCGCGTAAGGATCGACCCCAGTTCACTGGAAAACAATCCCACGGCCAGGTTCGCCGTCGCACCCTGCAATGCCCTCGTCGATTCGGAAACCCGCTCACTCTGCCCCGAGCTCACGGCGTAGGCCGGCTGTCCGAAGATCAGGTAGCTGACCAGGTCATCCTCACCAATCGGGAAGGCCGAGTTGGCAGAAAGAGACACACTCGGGTCCAGCAGAGACCCTCCCACCGTGGCGATGATCTCCAACGGCTCGTTTTTCGGCGTTCGAAGCCGATTCAGTGCCCGGATGTTCAGGTCGGGGTTCACCCCCGGGACTCCCGGGAAACTCACAGTCCCCTCTTCGACCTGGAATTGCCGGCTGAAGACGCTGTAGGTGCCCCTCACAGCATCCAGGGCACCAAAGAAGGTCAGGTTCTGGGCGGTACGATCCCAGAACACATCGAGGGTACCCGCCATCTCGATGTTCAGCTGCCGACCTCTCAGCCAACTGTCCTGGGCCATGATGAGGGTCAGGTCCTCGAGACGAAGATTCTGGAGGAAGGGGTTCTGGCTCGTCTGCAGGAAAGGCCGCAGCGTCACGGAAGCCGTATCCACCACGTCGAGGAAATCCGGATCGGAAAGATTCAGGACCTCCACGCTTCGAGCCACCTCCTCCACCATCATCTCCCCCTGCTCAACCGTGATGTCCCCGGTGATGAGGGGACGCCCGTAGGTACCGCTTATCCCCGCGGTCCCGGAGAGGCGTCCGATGACATCCCTGCGGTTCACGGCCAGGAAATCCCGAGCTCGTATCTCCAGGTCCAAACCCACGGCCGGGAGAGAACTTTGAAGGGTCACGGACCCGGTGACCTCGGCGGTGCCTTCGGATCTCAGGGAAGCGTCCACCTCCACCTCCCCATCCGGCGTCAGGGCCAGGTTGGCCTCCACATTTCGGTGCCGAACTCCCAGGTCCGGGAGAAGAGCCGATGCGTTGGTCAGGATCAGCGTACCCGACGGCTCGAGGTCCGCGGCGGTTCCCCCGATTCGGACATCCCCGGAAACCGTACCCTGCACCTCCTCCATGGACTCCAGGAACGCCAGGGCGATGGCCGCGGGGAAGGAGTCAGCGGAAAGCACCAGGTCCACAGGGGCTTCGGCAAACAGCGTGGAGTCCTTCTCCAATCTGAGGTCGAGGGGGAAGGAGCCGTTGGCCCTCAGGACCGTCCGCCCGGCACCCCGGGCAGACAGATCGAGACCGACACGGAAGTCGTCATAGCTGAAGTCCGATTCAATGCCGTCGAGGGAGAATTCGCTATAACGCAGGTCCCGTCCTGATACGGTTCCAACAATGGAAGGATTGTCGGAGGTCCCGGCCGCTCGACCCTGGATGTCCACGACCCCCTGCAGGGATGTTTCCATCTGGAAGATCCGAGCCAGTCTCGCCAGGTTGAATTGCCTGGCATCCAGTTCGAAGTTCCCTTCCCTCCCACCCAGGGGCAGGAATCCATCGGCCCTGAGGCGCATGGTTTCCGGTCCAGGCCGGACCAGTTGAAAGTCCCTGATCCGATATCCCTCCGGACTCCAGGAAAATGAGGCAGGTCCTCCCAGGTTCCACCGGACGGTGTCGAAATCAACCAGGAGCTCGTCGAGATTCAGCGTCCCCTCTCCCTCGGCTCCAAGGGTGTAGGTCCCCCGGCCCAGATACCGTTCCGCGGCTCCGCGTGCGGCGGTGACCTGAAAACGGCCTTCGGACCGAACCACGTCGGCCACCACAGTACCCTCCCGGAATCCCAACGACCGGATATTCAGCGAGTCCGTCCGGAGCTCCGCCTGGACCCTTCTCTCGCTTCCCGGAAGGTGTTCGGCCGCCAAGGTGATGGTACCAGATTCCAGGAAGTCCCGGCGGAAGCGAAGGCCCTCAAGGCCGAAACTCCCGTTCACGGTAAAGTCCCTGAATCCCCCCCGGAGGGTGGCGGATCCCGCCACGGATCCCGCCATTGCGATTTCTTCGGCCGAAGGAATCGTGTCGAGATCCACGTCCGCCACCAGGTACCCAAACTCCTCCCGGGTCCGCTCCGGCACTTCCATGAAGAAGGGGCGGAGGGGCTCCAGCGACTCGCTCTCCAGGGTCAGCGCCAACTCACCCGGGGGCGCATCGGAGGCTACTCCGAAAAAACCCGCAACCCCCAAGCGCCCCGCCTCCGTTTCGGCTATGAGCTCCCGAAGGGAGAGAACCCCCTCCCTGACGCTGGCTTCGGCAAAGATCGAGTCGACTCTCAGCCCACCGACGACGCCGCGGTGGAGAATCACCCGAGCCTCCCCTTCCAGAGCATCCAGGTCGAGGCCCCGACCGTCGGCAAAGACCGTTCCCGCCAGGCTGGTCGGATCGGGAAGGGCCGGGAGCAAGTTCGAGAGCACGAAGTCCCCCTCCGTGCTGACTTCCAGGGAATAGGCGTCGGCGATCCGGGTCGCGTCGAAACGGCCGGACAGGGTCAGGGGTCCTCCCGAAGTCTCCAGGTCGGCTGAGGCCTGGAGGCTCGACACCGGACCCTGGAGGTTCACGGTCCCCGTGTATTCACCCTGGAAGGGAAGACCGGGAAAGCTCCTCCGAAGGGTGGTGAGGGAAAGGGGCTGAAGATCTCCGGTGAGGCTAAGGAAAAGGTTGGTGGAATCTGCCCTCACGCTCCCGGCCAGCGTGACCCGACTCGCTCCTTCCGCAGATCCAATGCTGGGAGCCCCGGCCCGGTCGGCCTCCGCCAGGAGGGGCCGCCCCAGGTTCCTGGGCACATGGGTCAACTCGGCATCCACTCCCAACCCGTCCCCATACAATGACCCGGTGAGGAGCAATCGAGCCGCTCCGGGACCCCGCAGGGTCATGGCCGAGGAGACGCCGGACAGGGCACTCCACTCCAGGGGAGCCAGGGTCAACTGCAGGGAGGAAGCGGAAAAACCACCACCGAAACCCACTCTTCCCAAAACGTCCGCCGTCAGGGCGGCCAAGGAGTCCGGAGTAGAGAAGTCGATCAAGCCCTCCAACTCCAACTCCTCCAGGTTCCCGGACATGGACAGAGACCCGGTCATTCTCCCTCGGAGCGGGAGGGTATCCTCCACCCAGGGATCCGTGATGGAGAGGTCCAGATCGGAGATCTCCATGGCCAGATCTCTGAAGCCGATTTCCCTCCCCAGGAAGAGACCCCCCTGGGCCCTGATTCCGCCGAGTTCCGAGGTCAGTTCGGTCTCCCGGAAGTCGAGGAGGATCCCTTCATCGCTCAGATTGAATCTAAAGGGGCCCCGGGCAATCCCCTCCGGGAGCCTTTCCTCGATGGCAGAGAGGTCCTTCAGATCCAGGACATCGGCTCGCCCTAGGACGTCAACTCTGACCCCTTCTTCGTCGCCCCACTGGACATCTATCTGCCCTTCGGTCCTGGAATTGGGGAAATCCAGGGCGCTGAGGGATGCCAGCAGTCGGCTACCCTCCCTTCGAACGTCCCCCTCGGCGGCACTGACTCGGACCGGATCCGGCCAGACCTCACCCAGGAAGGAGAGGTGGTGAAGTTCGAATCGTTCCCCCCTCTGGTCGGGGGCCCGGAGCGTGGCCAATCCCAGCTCCAGGTTCAGCTCACGGAAGGTCAACCGGCGAAGGGGGGGACGGTCGCCTGATCCGGGCTCCACCAGGATTCGGCCCGATCCGTCGCCGCCTCCGGGTAGAGGCAGAAGGACGGTGAGGGTGCCATCATGAATCTCCGCATCCCTCAAGATGACCCGCCTCCGGCTTCCCGGCTCCGCCGAGACCTCCGAGAGGCTGTCGGGAATCCGGCCGAGGGAATCGCCGGGAATCATGACAGAGTCCGGCGTGGAAGCCCCCACGAAGATGGTTACGGC
>JASFVN010000101.1:0-13712 GCA_050049805.1 Gemmatimonadota bacterium | reverse complement strand
TACGGCCGAATCAGGAGGCAGCGCTGTGGTATCCGGCGGCGCTAAAGCCGAATCAGGAGGCAACGCCGTCGTGTCCGGCGGCGCTAAAGCCGAATCAGGAACGAGGGTGTCCTGTTCCTCCTTCACCGTAGGGTAGAGTGTCGCATGGGGACGCCTTCCGGCAACGACGAGGTAGTCCTCGGCCTGGCCCGGTCCGGCCCTCAGGAGTGTCATGTTGTCCCCACGGATGATCGAACCGTTGGTCAGATCCGTGAGGACGGTGTTCTCCGACGCCGTCAGACGACGTTGGTCGGCGAAATACTGGGCATTGTTGGCCGTGAGGCGGGAATCCTGGTCGGAGAAAACCACATTCCCGAAGAGTTGATTGTAGTTGGTGGCCTCGTAGACCCGGGCACTGTCGGCCCGAATCGTCACCCCTCCCGGACACCGGATAACGGGAAATTTGAATTCCAGGAGCCTGCTCTCGCCTGAGAGGGATGAGAGGGTAGTCATGACCAACCCGCCGTGGGACGGCACGTCACACTCCGCCTCCCCCTGGGCCTGGGCCACCCCGGGGCACAGCAAAAGGGCTGGGATGATCCAGCAGGCGCAGCGGATCGAGGAGCGGGAGGAGGGATACGATGGACCCATCACTCAGGGGGACCTCCCCCTCCCCCGGTGTTCCGAATGCTGCCGGGACCCACAACCGTCCTCCTGAACCCCAGGTCCGATTCGAAGCCGAGGCCTTCCGAAATCCGGCCCGGCTCGATCATGGTCGTGGCCGAGTCACTCCAGATCCGGTCCCCGTTTGGGTCATAGTGCAGCTCCTGGCTCTCCACCCGCTTGTTTCCCTCGGTGATCACCAGAATGACGTTCCCCCAGGCCGTCATGGCCCGAGTGTTCGGCGTGAATCGGCCTCGCTCGGCAGTGACCCGGGCCTCCTGGGCCCCGGTTTCGTGGAACATGACCAGCTCGAGTTGACGGAGGTGATAGGCCGATGAATCCCGGAAAAGGAAGGCGGTGTCGGCGTAGAGCTCACCGGTGCGGATATTCTCCTGCGTGATGTTGAGCTTGATGTCGGTCATCACCATGTCCGCCCCCGTCTCCAGGAGCGGTGGAGAGGCGGTGGGCGTGGTGTTCTCCTCCTCACAGGCCAGGCTTCCGGTGGCCAGCATCAGAGCAGCGAAAAAGGACTTCCGGGCCCAGCGAGACTTTTCTTTCAATGTCCTCAACTCTCTTCTAGACAGCATCATACCGCACCTGATCTCATAAGATCATGGAGGTGCACGATTCCTCTTAGACGTCCGTCGCCATCCACCACGGGCAGAGCCATGATTCCATGTTTCTCCATGACATGAACCGCCGCTGAAGCCAACTCCCCCACGCGGGCGATCTTGGGCGTTCGAGTCATGACCTCCCGAACCGGGACTTCCAGGAAAGCTTCCGTTCGCTCCATGAGCCGGGTCAAATCGCCTGCGGTCACGACCCCCATGACCCGAGCCTCCTCGTCCACTATGGGAACAGTACCCCTCATCTTTGCCAGAGGTACGATGCAGTCCCGGATCAGGGCTGCCTCACCCAGGGAAGGATACCCTTCCTCCACCATGACCTCCTCCACCCGGAGAGTGAGCTTCCGACCCAGGGAGCCCCCGGGGTGGAGTTGGGCAAAATCCTCGGCCCGGAAACCTTTCTTCTGAAGAAGAACCACCGCCAGGGCATCCCCCATGGCGAGGGTGGCCGTGGTAGAGGTGGTGGGCGCCAGATCCAGGGGGCAGGCCTCCTCCTCCACAGAGCAATCCAACGCCACAGAGGCCGCTTTTCCCAGGGGTGATTCCGTGTCCCCGGTGAGAGCGATGATGGGGACCCCGAGGCGGATCAGGTAGTCGAGAAGCCCTGCCAGCTCCGAAGTGATCCCGCTCTTGGAGATCAGGACGGCCACATCCTCCCGGCCCACGATTCCCAGATCTCCGTGAAGCCCTTCCACTGGATGGAGATACGTGGCAGGAGAGCCGGTAGAGGTGAAAGTAGCGGCGATCTTTCGGCCCACGATTCCGCTCTTCCCGATCCCGGAAACGATCACCCTCCCCCGTGCTCCGGCCAGGATCTCCACGGCTCGGACGAAATCGTCGCCGAGCTTCCCCACCAGTCCCTGGACAGCCTTTCCCTCGGCCTCCAGAACCCGCCGGGCCTCCGCCAGAAGGCTTGCCGCATCCTGCGTGTTCATGCCGGCCTACCCCTCTTCCTCGGTCTCGCTTCGAGCGGCAACGTAGGCCTCTACCAGAGCCTCCCACTCTCCTCGGGCCCTGAGGATGGCCTCACAAAACTCCCTCACCGCTCCATGTCCCCCACGGCAGCTCCCCTGCCATACCGCCACCTCTCTGACCTCTTCGGTGGCGTTGGCCACTACCGCCGGAACCCCCACTCTGCGGAGCACCGCCAGGTCCGGCAGGTCGTCTCCCAGGAAAGCCACCTCATCCCAGCTCAACCCTTCCCGGTCGAGGATATTCTGAATCGCCCGGATCTTCTGGGCGCCGCCGTCCTGATGGCATTCGGTCACTTCCAGCTCCCGAGCCCGGATGGAGGTCGCCTCCGAAACCCTGCCCGAGACGATGGCGACCTTCATCCCGGACCACTGGAGAAGCTTGATCCCCAAGCCGTCCTGGATGTCGAAGCGCTTCATCTCCAGGCTCTCACCGCCCGGAAGGGCCCCCATGTAGACGCCTCCGTCAGTGAGGACGCCATCCACATCCAGAACGACGAGGCGGATGCCTTCGGCTACTTCGGGCAGAAGCACACTGGGCGGACGCTTCCCCTTCCCTTCGACCTCTGGAGTCATTGCGGCCCTCCTCCCGCATTCACGGCCTTTCGCACGGCGAGGATCCGTTCCAGGAGGGAGGGCAACTCTGCGAGGGGAAGCATGTTCGTGCTGTCCGACGGCGCCGTGGCCGGCCTCGGGTGTGTCTCCAGAAAGAGCCCGTCACAACCAGCGGCCACCGCCGCCAGAACCAGGGAGGGAATATGCTCCGGATCGCCCCCGCTGGAGCCGGCCGCCATACCGGGCCGTTGTACGGAGTGGGTCCCGTCGAAAATGGCTTTCACTCCAGTGGCACTCCGGATCCTGCTGAAAGACCGCATGTCCACGACCAGGTTGCCGTAGCCGAAGAACGTGCCTCGTTCCGTCACCACCACCTCGGGTGAACCAGCGATTTTGGCCTTCTCGACCGCGTGAGCCATCTCCTCGGGTGCCATCCACTGGCCCTTCTTGATGCTCACCACTTTCCCCGTCCCGCCTGCGGCAACCAGGAGGTCGGTTTGGCGGCAGAGGAACGCCGGGATCTGGATGACGTCCACGACGTCCGCCGCCTTTTCGGCGTGGTAGGGTTCGTGAATGTCGGTAATCACCGGCAGGCCCGTCTCTTCCTTTACGTTGGCCAGCCGACGAAGCCCCTCCTCCAGGCCTGGCCCCCTGGGAGAGTCGGCCTTGGATCGATTCGCCTTGTCATAGGAGGCTTTGAAGATGATGGGAAGGGAGAACTCGCCGGAGAGACGGGCCAAGGTCCGGCCGATCTCCAGGTTCAGATCGTCCTCTTCCAGCGTGCAGGGACCGGCAATGAGTGCGAATCTCTCGAACATCTGTCGTCCTCTTCTCCTTCGCTATTCTTCGCTGCCAGCCCCCAGGGGCGCTGGCGTCCGCTCCGAATCGAGGTGGCCACCCCGCAGGGCAGCAGCTTCCACGAAGGATGCGAAGAGGGGGTGTGGCCGGGTGGGCCGGCTCTTCAGTTCGGGATGGAACTGACAGCCCACAAACCAGGGATGATCGGGGATCTCGATCATCTCGACCAGTTTCCCATCGGGGGAGAGGCCGCTGAAAACCATCCCGTTTTCCTCGAAAGGCGCCCGGTAGTCGTTGTTGAACTCGTAGCGATGCCGGTGCCGTTCACTGATCTCGCCCGTCCCGTAAATAGCCCGGACCCGGGATCCCTCCGTGAGATGCGCGGGGTAGGCCCCCAGGCGCATGGTTCCACCCTTGGTGGTCACCTTCAGCTGAGAGTCCATCAAACAGATGACCGGATGGGGTGACTTCCTGTCGAACTCGAAGGAGTGGGAGTACTCCAATCCGGCTACGTTCCTGGCGAATTCGATGACTGCGCACTGTAGGCCGAGGCAAATCCCGAAGAAGGGCACCCCACCCTCCCTGGCCCATCGAATCGCCTCCACCATGCCTTCGATGCCCCGTTCGCCGAATCCGCCGGGGATCAGAATCCCGTGATGCCGACCCAGCTCCGACACATCGTGTCCTGCTTCGTATCGCTCACTGGAAATCCACTCCACCTCTACGCCCACATCGTTGGCGATTCCCCCGTGGATGAGGGCCTGCTGAATGGACTTGTAGGAGTCCACCAGCTCGGTGTACTTGCCCACCACTGCGATCTTCACCGGGCCTCCCGAGGGAGACCGGATCCGCTCGACCATTCCTTCCCACTCTGCGAGATCGGGCTCCCGGGTTTCGAGACCCAACCGGCGAACGACGAAGTCATCGAGCTTCTGCCGCTTCAACTCCAACGGGACCGCGTAGATCGTGTCCACGTCCATCGCCTGGATCACACCGTCCAGTTCCACGTTCGTGAAGAGGGCGATCTTCTTGCGGAGCCCTTCATCCATGTGGTGTTCGGTCCGGCAGATCACCACGTCAGGCTGGATCCCGATCTGCATGAGCTCCCGGACCGAGTGTTGGGTCGGTTTCGTCTTGAGCTCCCCTGCCGCCGCGATGAAGGGCACCAGGGTGAGGTGGATGAAGAGGGAGTTTCCCCGGCCCACGTCTTGTTTGAACTGACGGATGGCCTCCAGGAAAGGGAGGCTCTCAATGTCCCCGACCGTCCCACCGATCTCGGTGATGACGACATCCATCTCCGGGGCCAGTCGACTGATGTTCTCCTTGATTTCGTCGGTAATGTGAGGAATCACCTGCACCGTGGATCCCAGGTAGTCCCCCCGCCGCTCCTTGTCGATGACGTTCTGGTAGACCCGCCCGGAGGTGAGGTTATTTGCCTGGCTCAGAGAATCGTCGAGGAATCGCTCGTAGTGTCCCAGATCCAGGTCCGTCTCGGCCCCATCGTCGGTGACGTAGACTTCCCCATGCTGGAAAGGGGACATGGTTCCCGGATCCACGTTGATGTAGGGATCATACTTCTGGAGGGTGACCCTCAACCCCCTCTCCTTGAGAAGGCGAGCCAGGGACGCCGCCGCGATTCCCTTCCCCAGGGCCGATACGACCCCTCCGGTGACAAAGATGTATTTGGTCGGGGATTCCTTGGTTTCCGTCATCGATGGCCTTTGGTTTGACGATTCCCTTCGAGTTCCAGAAGTCTCTCTTCCATCTTCAGGACATCCGCCGGAGTATCCACACCTGGATCGGCGGCCCCCACCACAGCCACACCGATGCGGGCCCCCGATGCCAGGGGACGGAGCTGCTCCAGCTTCTCCAGCTCCTCCAGGGGGGTGGGTGAATGGGCGACCCAGTCCTCCAGGGCTTCCGGTGTGTAGGCGTAGATTCCGATGTGCCGGAGGAACGGCTCCCTCCCCAGCTCCTCGGAGGTCGGTTTGTCATCCCGCTTGTAGGGAATGGGGGACCTCGAGAAATAGAGGGCCCGGCCGGAGTGGGCCCGCACGACCTTGACGACCGAGGGATCCTTCCGGATCTCCAACTCCATCAGGGGAGTGGCGCAGGTCCCGATCTCCCACCCCCCTTCCCGGACCAGCTTGATGGCCGCTGCCAGGTGGGCCTCTTTGAGGAGCGGTTCGTCGCCCTGGATGTTCGCCACGACCCCAAACCCGGAATAGCGCTCGAGCCTGGCAACTTCGGCGACCCGATCCGTTCCCGAGGGATGATCCGGAGAGGTGAGCTCCACGGGGGCACCCATGGCCCGGCAGACCTCAGCCACCTCCTCCGCATCGGTGGCAACCACGGCCTCGTCAAGGACCCTCATCCCTTCCACTCTCCTCCACACCCACTCGATGAGGGGCCGACCGAGGAGGGGGTAGAGGGGCTTGTTGGGGAGGCGGGTTGAGGCGAGCCGGGCCGGGACAATACCCAGAACGCGGCCACTCATAGGCGCCAACCGGCGCAAAAAGACGGGTAGGGCGATGCAATTTTCACGCCAGTAAAGGTAGAAGAGGCCGTTACCGTGGGCAAGGAATTCCGGTAAAAGACTTGTCTCGGAGAAGTTCGAGAGGAGAAAAGCCGCCGAAATGGCAGGGAAAGCCGTGGGAGAGGCCCGCCGAAGGCATTCAGAGGGTGAGGAAATTCCGCAGGAGAGTCATTCCGTGCTCTGAAAAGAGGGACTCCGGATGGAACTGCACCCCCCAGACCGGGTGGTCGGCGTGCCGGACCCCCTGGATCTCCTCACCGAACTCGGACGCATCCGACCACGCCACGACTTTCAGCTCCGGAGGAAGGGCTCGAGGATCCGTCACGAGGGAATGGTACCGGGTCACGGTGAGGGGGTCCGGTAACCCCTTGAACACCCCCTCGCCCGTGTGATGAACCGACGCCGTCTTCCCATGCATGATCTTCCCGGCTCTTATGGTCCTTCCGCCGTACGCCTCACCGATGGCCTGGTGCCCGAGACAAACCCCAAGGACGGGAGTGGAGGGACCCATGGTACGAACAAGTTCGACGCTGATTCCAGCTTGTCGGGGGGTGCAGGGCCCGGGAGAAACCACGATCTTGTCGGGGTTCATGTCACGGACCTGGTCCAAGGTGATCTCGTCATTCCGAGCCACCCGCAGATCGGCCCCCAACTCGCCGAGGAACTGAACCAGGTTCCAGGTGAAGGAGTCGTAGTTGTCCAGAACGAGAATCATGCAGAACGATCGAAGCAAGGGAACCCGGACACAAGGGCCGCCTGAAGAGACCCGGCCACAAGAGCCGTCCAAGGGCAAGGGAATCTTGGTCGAAGGCAAGCGGATCCTAAAGGATGGGGAAAGGTAGGGCGTAAAGGGTGTAGGAGGATTACATGTATTCCCGGTGCCTGGTCTGTCATACGCCATTTCCATCCAACGAGACCCTGGAGCACTTTCCCCTGGGGATCCGGGTCGCCTTCGACCCCGGTAAGGGCCGCCTCTGGGCTATCTGCAAAGAGTGCAAGAGGTGGAGCCTGGCGCCTATTGAAGAGCGCTGGGAGGCCCTGGACGAACTGGAGAAGATCGTCAGAGACCGGGCAAAGCTCCTCTCCCAAACGGACAATATCGCCCTCCTCCGGGCGGAACCTCTGGAGATCGTCCGAGTCGGACGTGCCAACCTCACCGAGCAGTCGTGGTGGAGATACGGCAGCGAGCTGGCAAAGCGCCGCAAGAATTACAAGACCTTGTCTACGGTGGGAGCCATCGGAGCAGGAGCCGCCGTCTGGGGAGGAATGGCCCTGGGAGGGCTGACCTTCATAACGGGCTGGATTATCTGGGACAAGCTGCCCGGGACCATTCCGGAGGCCGCCCGTTGGTTTCGTTTCGGAGGGGACGTGTGGCGGGGAAGACAGGTGTGTCCTCGCTGCGGCCACCGCTTCCGCAGAATCCCCTACCGCCGTCGAGGCGGCCTGATCCTGAGCCACAGCGGAGATATGGAGCCCACGGGCGTTGCGTACCGGTGTCCTCAGTGCGGGGACCATCGAGAGGGAGGCCTGCATCTTACCGGTCGGGAAGCGGAGCACACGGTCCGGCGAGTCCTGGCCTATCATCATTTCGAGGGAGCCGCGGAGCGAACCGTCAAGAGCGCGACTCGCCTCATCGAAGAAGCCGGCTCGCCGTCGGAGCTCTCCCGCATTCTTCTCAAAGACGGGAAGCGTTTGGGAGATCTGGGGCGGACCGGCGGAATCGCCCTGGAGATCGCTGCAAACGAGAATTCCGAGCAGCGTCTGTTGGAACTGGAGCTGAACGAGCTCGAAGCCCACTGGGAGCAGGAAGAAGAGCTGGCGGCCATCATCGATGGCGAGCTGACTCCCCTTCCCCTCCTGGAGAGCCTGAGGCGGCGAGTGGCGGGGCAGGCTTGAACCGCTGGTAGGCCGCCGCCGGGGAGACCGTGAACCTCCACGGGAAAAGAGACCCGCCCCCTTGCCTTCCTGGACGAAGTACCCTCAGATACTGGTTTGACTCCCATGCGCCGAGGGGCGCCGGTCCTTCACCCTGAGATTGCTCAGGCAGGGAATACGAAATGCGGCGGAAACGCGGGGTTCTGGCGACATATGCCCTCCTCTCCATCCTGATCCTCGGATGTGCAGGAGCCGAAGAGGATGAAATGGACCAGCGGCCGGTGGTGGTGACCTCCATCTTCCCGCTGGGCGACCTGGTTCAGGAGCTGGTGGGTTCCGAAGTTCGTGTGGAGACGGTACTCCCCCCCGGGGCCTCCCCGGCCACCTTCTCCGTCACCCCCCGGCAGCTCCAGGACTACCGGGAAGCGTCCCTCTTCATCATGGTGGGCGGAGGCTTGGACGAATGGCTGTCCCGAATCCCCGAGGCCTCCGGGGGAGAGTCGTCGATTCTCGAGCTGGCTGAGGGCATTCACCTCCTGGAAGCAGGCGAGGAACCCTCGGAAGAGGGGGCTGATCACGGCCACGGTACGGGGAATCCGCACATCTGGCTGGACCCCATCCTGGTCAGGGACGAGATCCTGCCCAGACTGCTGGAAGCCCTGGTGTCGGTCCTGCCTTCCTCGTCAGCCGACATCGAGGCTCGGGGTGCCGCCTTGGCGGACTCCCTCTCCGCCCTGGATGCGGAGATCCGACGGGAATTGGCGCCCTTGCGACAGCGAGCCTTCATCACGACCCACTCTGCCTGGCCGTATTTCGCGGCCAGGTACGAAATGGAAGAAGCAGGGGTCATCCACGCTCATCCGGGCCATGAGCCTTCCAGCCGGGAAATTGCCGCCCTCCTTGCCGTGGCCGAACGTCACGGCATTCCCTGTCTTTTCACGGAACCGCAGCTTGGGGAGGTCGCGGCCAGAGCCCTGGCCACAGAGATGAAACTCCCGACGCTGGAGCTGGACCCCCTGGGGGGGCCCAACGTCCTGGGTCGCGAGGGATATTTCGAGTTGCTCCGGTTCAACACGGCTCAGCTCCTGGCTGGGCTGGGGGGCTAGGGGCCGTGACCTGTCCTCGGTGCGAGGGATCCGTCCTGGAGCTGAAGGACGTTTGGTTCTCCTATGGGAACCGAGAGGTCCTGGAAGGCGTGTCCCTGGAGGTGCCTGCGGGTTCCTTTGCTGCTCTCATCGGACCCAATGGAGCCGGAAAATCCACACTCCTCCGCATCCTGCTGGGAATTCTGAAACCTCTTGGCGGGACGGTCTCCCTGTTCGGTCGGCCCCCGGGAAAACATGGCCAACCCATCGGCTACGTCCCACAGGGGATACGCCTTCCCAGCGGCTTTCCCCTCTCGGTGGAGGACGTGGTTCTCATGGGCCGCTACGGGCTCCTGGGTCCTGTCAGACGCCCCTCCGGGAAGGACCGGCGACGCGTGACGGAGGCCCTGGAACAGGTCCACATGGACCACCTGGCTCAGCGCCGTTTCGAAGATCTTTCGGGAGGGCAGCGACAGCGGGTCCTGATCGCCCGGGCCATGGTCAGCGATCCCTGTCTTTTGATCCTGGATGAGCCCACCTCAGGGTTGGATCCGGCGGCCAGAGCCAGATTCTACGGCCAGGTTTGCGACCTGCAGCGGGCCCGGGGTTTGACGCTCTTCTGCGCCTCCCATGACGTGGAGGACGTAGCCCAGCATGCTCAGACCCTGATCCTCCTGGACCACACGGTGAAGGCTGCCGGACCTCCCCAGGAGGTTCTGAGAAGCCGAGCAATCCTGGAGACCTACCACTTTCCGCCTCCCCACGTTCATGCCGATGACCGCGGCCCCCCCCTCCAGGAAGAGGAAATCCAGGCGAGAGAGCGGGGGAGCCCGTCATGATGGAGTTTCTTTCCCTGGGCTTCATTCAGCGGGCTCTCCTCACCGGTTTCCTGCTGGGAGCTACCTGTGCGGTGCTGGGAGTGTTCGTGGTCTTGAGAAGAATGGCCTTCATCGGGGTCGGAATCTCCCACGCGGCCCTGGGGGGCGTGGCCCTGGGTCTGGTTCTGGGATTCCCGCCCATAGCGGCGGCCGGGGTATTCTCCGTCCTGGTGGCATGGGTCATCGGCTGGATCACCCGGAAGGGGGAGGTCTCGGAAGATACGGCCATCGGGATCTTCTTCCCCACCGCCATGGCCCTGGGAGTGGCCTTGATCAGTATCTCCCAGACCTACCGCCAGGACCTCATGGGGTATCTCTTCGGCGAAATCCTCTCGGTGGGACCTCGGGATCTTTGGGGCCTCCTGCTCCTGACGGGGTTCTCGCTGGGCACACTTGCCCTCTTCTTCAAGGAATTTCTCTTTCTGGGAGTGGACGAGGAGGCGGCCAAGGCCGCGGGGCTTCCGGCAACCTTCCTCAATTACCTCCTCCTCAGCATCCTGGCCGTCACCATCGTAGCTGCCATGAAGCTGGTGGGGATCGTGTTGGTATCGGCATTCCTGGTCATTCCCGCAGCCACGGGACAGACGCTGGCGGCCTCGGTTCGGGGAATGGTGGTTCTGTCGGTGTTGGCCGCCCTGGTAGCGGTGGGAGGGGGGCTCTGGCTCTCCTGGCTCTGGGATCTTCCCTCAGGAGCCTCCGTCGTTCTTCTCTCGGCGGTCCTCTTTTTTGTCAGCTACCTGGTGGGGGCTGTGAGAGGCGGCCAAAGCTGACTCCCCCCGAGTGCCCCTGTTGTCCCCGATCCGGCTTCCCCAACCCTCGACCGTCAGTAGTCGACCAACCGTCAGCAGTCGACCAACCGTCAGTAGTCGACGGGCCGAAGGAAGAACTCACCAATGGCCGTGTCGGAGAGGACGGCCACGGTTGGAAGCTCCCTCTTCCAGTGGGTTCCGTTGAACCGGCTCCAGACCGCTTCAACGGCGTCCTTTTGAAAGCCCAGGGCCACCAGCTCCTGAGGCCGGTACCCTGAGAGGAGCCAATAGAGGATGGGATCCGCCTCCCCGTAGGACACACCCAGCTCATCTTCGTCGTGAATCCCCCGGATCAGGTCCGCCGAGGCCGGCTTCTCGACGATGACTTCCGGCACCCCCAGGTGCCGTGCCAGGCTCCAAACCTGGGTCTTGAAGAGGTCTCCCAGGGGGTTGATGGGGGGAGAGTCGTCGGCGTGCCAGGTGAAATAGCCCAGGAGCCGCTCGCTCTTGTTCCCTGTTCCCAGCGGAAGCCGACCAAGCTTCGCCGACTGGTCGAAGAGGGTGATGCCTCGGATCCTCGCAGCCAAATTTCCCCGCCTCAGATCCGACAGCTCCGGATCGACCTTTTGGACATAAGCGTCGACGGAAGGCGTGATCTCGATGGTCTCGCTGGAGGCTCCGGTCTCCGAAAGCACGAGCTCTGCGTGCTCCAGACTCTCGGGGCTGGAAGTGGCGTACGGAAGCCTGAATCCCGTGACGTTTTCCGGTCCCAGGGCTTCCACGGCGAGATAGAGAGCCACCGCCGAGTCCACGCCCCCGGAGACGCCCAGGACCACACCCTGAAAGCCCCTCCGCCTCACAACCTCATCCCGGATGAACTCCACCAGGATCCTCCGGACCAGAGCCATGTCCAGGGAAGGAACCGGATCTCCCGGCCTTGGAGCCTCTGGAGTGGGCTGGAATTCTCCGGACCCTGCGAGCTCACGGTCCCCGACCCTTCCCCCCCGGACACCCGCGTCTTCCAACGACCGGTGCAGATGGGGAAGCATCTGCCGAAGATCCGCCAGCAAGGGTGCCTCGAAGCGAGCCCGATCAATGGCTCGCCCACTGAGAGCCGCCGGTACCGAGCACTCTTCCATGAGGGGGCCTCTGGCCAGGAGGCGGCCATCGGGGCCCACGGCAATGGACCCGCCCAGAAAGACCTTTCCTCCCTCAGAACCCACCAACTGGCTGACCGCCACAAAAACTCCGTGCTCCTGGGCGGCGCTGGTGGCCAACGCGTCCCAGCGAGCAAGGTTCTCGGACCGCCCGAGACCTTCGGGGAACTCCCTGGCGGGTGAGGCGCTCACCACGACAATCAGCTCCGCTCCGTCCAGGGCAAGAATCGTAGGGGCCAGGGAGTGCCACATCTCCTCACAGACCAGCATCCCCATACGTCCGAAGCGGGTGTCGAAGGCCGAAAGGGTGATTCCAGGATCGGCGAACCGGGCTTCCTCGAATACGCCGTAGGTGGGGAGGAACATCTTTCGGTGCACGTGGATGGGCTGGAACCGGTCTCCATCGGGTTCAAAGCAGGCTACGCTGTTGTAGATCCCTCTCTGCCAACGCTCGTAGAACCCGAGAATGACATTGGGCGCCCCCTCTCCGGGGACCCCCAGCCCCTCAGCCACCTCCTCTACCGAGATCGACACATCAGCTACGCCTCCCTCGAGAAAATACCCGGTAAGAGAGGTCTCAGGGAAAACAAGTACGTCTGTTTCCGAAGCGTTCCCGAGCCACCGATCCCGGACCACACCGAGGTTCCCGGCCACGTCGGCCTTCTTCGGCTTGAACTGCACGAGGCTGAGCCGCAGAGGGGCAGGAGACTTCATTCGATCTTCTCTCGTCCAATGGATTCTGGATCAAGCTAAGCGATCCCGGATGGGCCCGCACCGCCGAGGGCCGGCCCGGGTAGGCTTCCCCGGGCCGTCCCGGGGGGGAAGGAGGGAACGCCGGGAAGGCAAACGGTGTTATTTTAAAGGTCTGTTACCGTTGTGTTCATCCAATCCCGGAAGAAACATGTTCCGACGCATCACCCCGATTCTCCTGGTGGCTGGCACGGCAATCATGCCCAGCCCGCTCTCTTCCCAGGTGCCCGACTCCGCCCGTTTGGCCGACGTTGGTCGACCGGGGGACCCGGTGGCTGGAAGCCAGGTTTTCCTGGGAGCCTTTCAGACCATCCTGGACTACCATCAAACGACCTTCAACGATTCGACCCTCTGGGAGGAAGCTCTCGAGGGCCTGATCGAGGGGCTCAACGATCCATACGCCACGGTTTTCACTCCCGAGGAATACGGTGTCTTCGAGGAGGACAACACGGGGGATTACGCCGGTATCGGGGTCCAGATCACCCAGTTGAACGGTAGGGTCACCGTCACGGCCGTGTTCCGGGGGGTCCCGGCCGACGAGGCCGGGCTGATGGTGGGTGATCAGATCGTCGAAGTAAAAGGAGTAGACGCCCGGGACTGGACCGTCGACATGGCTCGGGACTCCATCCGGGGTCCCGCAGGCACGTCGGTGGAGATCAAGGTCGAAAGGGAGGGGGTCCCCGAACCTCTCTCCTTCCCGATCCGCCGGGACAACGTCCACGTCTCGGCGGTGACGGCCACCATGGTCCACGACTCGCTGGGCTACCTATTGGTGGATCAGGTCGCCAGGGGCTCGGCGTCGGAGGTGGATTCCGCTTTTGCAGTGCTATCCGACGCCAAGGGAATCATCGTCGATCTTCGCCGGAATCCCGGAGGATACCTGGCCGAGTCCCTCTCCATGGCCGACCTCTTTCTGGACCGGGGTCAGACGCTGGCCAGCACCGTGAGTCGAAGTCCCGGGCAGCCCAACAAGACGGTGGAGGAGTCCTGGAACGCCCGCCTTCCAGCCCGGATACCTGACAAGACCCTCGTGGTCCTGGTAGATCGCTACACCGCGTCAGCAGCAGAGATCGTAGCCGGTGCCCTTCAG
>JASFVN010000100.1:0-13750 GCA_050049805.1 Gemmatimonadota bacterium | reverse complement strand
TCCGAGAATGTCGTCCCTTCCTCCGAACCGCCGTTGCCATAGACCGGAGCTGAGGATCGCCACTTCGGGCGCTCCAGGCTCGTCCTCACTCTCGTCGAAGAACCGGCCCAGCCGTGGACGGACGCCCAGCGTGGGGAAGAAGGAAGAGGTGGTGAGGAGGGCGGCTACCCGTTCGGCGTCGTCTCCCTCACCCAGGATCATTTCCTGCTCCCCGAAGGCTGCTACCGATTCCAATGTTCGGGCTTCGAGAAAATCCTGGTAGTCGGCGAAGGGCATGTACGAGTAGACGTCCGGAGTTCCGACGAAGGACCAGGTGCGATAAACCTCCAGCCGCACGATCTGGTCGGGCTCCTGGACATGGGCGGGGGGACTCAGGAGAAGGTGGTCCACCACCCCGAACATGGTGGCGTTGGCGCCGATTCCCAAAGCCAAGGTCAGGATGACCGCGGCGGAGAATCCGGGCTCGCGCTTCAGGCCCCGGACTACATATGACAGGTCCTGGAAGATGGATTCGAGAAAGGCCAGCCGTCTGGCTTTGGCCGCTCGGCTGTGGTCGATGCGGGCGAGCTCTCTCCGGTACCGGCGTAGATTCCCAAACCGCCGGTGTGCTTCTTCTCGGGCCTCCCCGGACGAGTATCCGAGGGTCAACAACTCTTCTTCGGTCTCGCGTAAGTGGAAGGCCAATTCCTCATCCAGATCACGTTCCGGGTCGGGCCGGAAGGAGCCGAGATGAAAGAACCGTTTGAGGCCGGCAAAGAGGTTCATGTCACCGCCTCCGGGTCAGGAGCGCCTGTGCCGGCTTCAGAGAAAGACTTCCCGGACCGCGCCCGCACCACGGGGGCATCCAGGACCTTGAACACGGCCTCGGCGTAGCGGGACCACGCTTGCGACTCCTTCTCGAGCCGTTTCAGGCCCTCGGATGTCGCCACATAGAACTTGGCTCGCCGCTTGTTTTCGGAGAGCCCCCACTTGCTGGCCAGCCAACCCCGTTTCTCCAGGCGGTGGAGAGACGTGTAGAGGGCTCCTTCCTCGATCTGAAGCGCATCGTCGGTCGTCTCCCGAATCCACCGGGCAACTGCATAGCCGTGGAGGGGAGTGTCCGTCAGGGCTTTCAGCACCAGGATGTCGAGAGTCCCCTGGACAATCGGGAGGGGTTCTGAGCTCATGAGCCGGTTGCCTTTGTTGCGTGGCCGTCTTCCCCTCAACGTTTGAGGGGTGTCTAATGACATAAGACGAGAAAGGCAATGGAATGGTTGCAGCGGCGCGCTTTGGCGCTCTCGGTGCATCACTTGATTTCCGAAGCGGGGTACTCGGGTAGCCTGGTAGGGCACCCGGCCTGGAGCGGCGCCCCTTTCCGACCCCACGGGCTCGAGGAAGTCCGTGGGGTCAAAGTCCAGAGTGTGTTCGGAAATGGGTCGGTGGCCCTGCCCCCGGCCGACCGTGCCGTGCCGACCCCGGGTGTCAAAACATCCTGCGGAGTCCGATCCCGACGGTGGCCCGGCGGGTCTCTCGAAGACGTTCGTCCAGGGGGATTCTCAGAAAGAGGTTGGGCTGGAAGTCACCAGTTCGATACCAGGCTTCCAGGCCCATCTCCACCGGGGATCGATTTACCTTGGGCCACTCGTCTTCGGTGAGCAGAACACGGCCGGCCAGGCCCCCCAGAACTGTCCAGCGATCACGTTCCAGGCCGGCTCGGGCGCCGTAGAGGAATGAGGTCTCCTTTTCCCCGTCGAAGCCTTCTGGAATCCAAACGTCCCATCCGCCGCTGGCCGCGAAAAAGGATCCACCCTGCCCCCGAAGGGTGACGGTCATGATGCCCCAAAGCGTCATCCTATTCCAGAGGAATTCGCCCTGCCGGCTCACGTTGTCGGTCAAGGATCCGATCGAGGCCCCTGGGCCGTTGCTGGTCCCGAAGGGAAGGCGGACCCCAACCTGGCCGGAGAGGAAGGAAGCCTCGCGGCCAAGGCTGACTCCCAGGTAGGGATTTCCCAGATCGAAGCTGGATTCGTCGGAGATTCCTCGCTCGTGATGGTAGGCATCCGCCTCCCATGATCCGTAGGAAATTGGGAGTTCCCCGACGATTCGTACGTAGCCGGAAAGAGGCCAATTCACCGAGAGGTAGGCCACAGAGCTAAGCCCCGAAAACTCCTCCTGTGCCAGCAGGGGTTTTGCGACTTGGATTCCAAAGCTCCGGAGGGAGTCGGGGCGACTCCAGAGGGTCTGGCACAAAAGGTCCCGTGCCAGGGGCGGAGTACCGGATGCAATTGCCATGACCACGGTCAGGACGAGGGTTTTTCCGCTCATGGTTCTGCTCTCCTTGGAAGGCAGGTCGGGAGCGCCCCGGGTGCCGATAGATCAGAGAGCCGCCCGGAGGCCGAGACCAATCACGAAATCCGTCCCGTCCCTCACCCCTTCGTCCAATGGGATCCGGAGGAAGAGGCTAGGTTGGACGGAAGCCGCCTGATAGCCGATTCGAGCGCCGAACTCGTGAATGGTACGGTCCGCAATGCTCCCACCGCTCCCGGAAAGAAAGGCCCGCCCCATGATGCCCCCCGTAGCGGACCAGGTATCGTCCTCGTAACCGGCCTGTCCTCCGTACACCCCGAAGAGATCCGAGTCTCCTCCACCCCCATTCGTGGGGATCACCACATCGACCCCTCCTTTGGCCAAAATCAGGAAACCGTCTTCGGTCCGGTGCCGGTACGTGCCAGTGCCGGCGACAGTAAGGATGTCTTCCCAGAAGGTGCCCCACCTGGAGATGTAGTCGCTCATCATGCCAACCATTCTGGCAGCTTCTGTGTCCTCAGGTGCAAGGGGAAGGCGGACCCCGAATCGCCAGAACAGATCCGATTCCTCCTTCCCTATGTCGAGGCCCAGATACGGGTTGCCGACGGCCAGCCCCGTCTCACTGGCCTGGGCCTCGGCCCGCCCCGCGTAAGCCATGGGAAGCTCGCCGGAAAAGCGGGTGCTCTCGTTCAAAGGCCAGGTGACAGAAAGGAAGATTCCGGAGCTGAGGGCGGATAGGTCGTCATAGTAATCCATGACGGGCTTGGAGATCTCCAGCGCGACGCTCTTCCGATACGAAGGAAGGTCCCACAAGGATTGACCGTCGAGGTCCTGGGGTAGGATCGGGATTGCAAGGAGGGAGAACAGCCATAATCCGAGCACCGGGTTCCGGGGTTTCATGGTTTGGCTCCTTTCAAATGAGTGACAGCTGAACGAGCCTGGATGGCCTCTAGGGAGGTCCTGCCAGCTCGCGAGCCAAACCCTCACCTGGGGCCGTCCCCTGACCGTGCCCTGGCCGTTCTTTCTTCTTCAAAGGCGATTTCTTCAGGGCTTCCGGGCCAATTCCGCTATCTTCGCCCGTGCTGCCTCTACCATGGGCTGGAGCTCGGGGTCGGCATTGGCCCAGAGCCGAACGAAGCGAGTGTAGTGCTCAAAAGCATGGTCGCCTCTTCCCAATTCCTCCTCGATTTTGGCCATCTGCAGGTAGGCTGGCGCAACCAGAACCAGCTCGTGCCCTTCGGTGAGTGACCGGAACCATCTCAGGGCCTCTTCGAAGTCGCCCGACGCCTTGTACAGTTCCCCCAGGCGGTATCGTTCGAAAGACCTCGAGAAGAAGGGTGAGATGGCTACCAACTCCAGAGGGACGTTGGCAGTAGCGCTCTCCAATTCCCTGGCTGCAGCCTCAGGATCTCCGGCGGCGGCGCGGACTCGAGCGCGAATGCTACTTGCCCAGGCGGCGGCAATGGCCTGTTCCGTAGAACCGTGGGGCGCGGCCTGGAGCTCATCTGCGTACATCCTTGCGGTTTCCGGGTCCCCGTTCCTCAGGCTGGTGAGGGCGAGGAGGTAAAGCCTCAGGTAGGGGTGATATCGGTTGTGGGCGAAGAGGACGAAATTGGTGCTAGACGCCTCGTCAGCGCTCCACTCCGAGAGACCAGCCCGGACCGCGGCCAGCTCCTCTCGAGAAGGGGCGCGCCCTGGCAGTTCCAGATACAGGGCCTTGAGTTCGTTCGCCCATGCTTCGTTGAACCTGGCTGCCTGATTCAACGATTCCATTCCTGCCGTCCATTGGCCCCGGGCCAACCGCGTCATGGCCGTGAGAAGGTACGCGGCGCATCTGGTGTCCGGGTCACGGTCGGAGGTGGTAAGAAGGGTGGCCAACTCTTCCGCAGCGGCAAAGTCCTGGAGGAAGGCCGCTACTCGTGCCACGGCCAGGCCAGCTGGAACCGGGTCCGCCCCGCCGACTAGGTTCTTGATCTGGGATTGTTCCTCCGGGATGCCGAACCAGAAAGCTCTCACTGCCCTCCAGGCCAGCGATTGGTCGCTATCGCCCGGTACATCCTGAAGGAGGCCTTCGAATTGGTCCCGGTCTCTCTCACGAGTGGCGATCTCCAGCAGATGAAAGACGGCTTCGCCAAAATCCGGATAGTATTCCAGGACCTTTCGGAAGTGGAATGCAGCCGAGTCCGTGTGCAGCCCAAGGGTCGGGTTCAGGTAGATCTGGGCCTCGCCCAGGCCAAAATGGGCTTCGGCCGCATCCGGGTGGTCCTGGAGGACATACAGGTAGAGGCTTTTGGCCCGGTCGGCGTCTCCCGAAAGTAGGGCCTTCCAGGCGCGGACCAGATTTTGGTCCTTGGTGGAAAGGCGGTTCCGATACTCGTCTGCCCGGTCTGCGGCGATGTGGGCTTCCGGGAATCTGAGCGTCAATACTGCCGCTACCGAGCGGCGCCAATGGGCCAGGGCGAAGGTGGGGTCGATGCTCACGGCTCGGCTGAAGGCGTCGAATGCCTCTTCGTATCGTGTCGCTCTGAACTCCGTCTCCCCCCTGTCCCAGGCGTTCAACGCAGATAAGGAATCGGTGGTGAGCGCTGCCGTCGCCCCCAGAAGATCTCCCGACGCGACCTGCAAATAGCCCAACAATTGCAGAGCAAGTCTGTCGGAGAGGTACCTGAGATCTTCCGGGGATCCCTCGACCTGTGCGGAGCCGACCAGGGGGTCTCCCGACTCTTCTGCGACGGAAT
Source organism: Gemmatimonadota bacterium (assembly GCA_050049805.1). Taxonomy (GTDB): domain Bacteria; phylum Gemmatimonadota; class Gemmatimonadetes; order Longimicrobiales; family Gaopeijiaceae; genus JABDNZ01. The sequence continues at coordinate 8,726 of JASFVN010000100.1, read as the reverse complement.
ACAAAGTCGCCGCCACCGTGACCTCCTGACCACGGGATCGGGTTCCGTCTCCGAGGATGAAATGGGTCGCGCCGAACGACTCTGCTGCGGTCCGGCCTTCCTCCAGGCCGATCCTCGTTCCAGGTCTGTTGGAAGCGAAGTGAGGGAGCACCCGATTACGGTCCACGACTGCGATGCCACCCTTGTCGTCCATGGTGATGGTCAGCAGTCTGGCCAGGCTTTCCCCGAAATGCGGGTTGTCCTCCAGCCCCCCAAAGGGCAAAACGGCCACCTTGATCGTACCCGCGATTTCTGCCGTTCCCGCTCCGGGCTGGGTCTTGAAGAGGTTCCAGGCGACCAGGGCCACGACGACTACCGCCGCCAGGCCCAGGGCTCCGATAGTCCAGGATCTTGGGCTCCGAAGAGGCGATGGCTTCGATTCTGCCCCCGTGGGTTGAGCCCGTACTCGAACTCCGGTTGCGGTAGCACCAGCCTCCAACGCCTCCGAGAACTCGCTCATGGTGGAGAACCGGTCCGCCGGAGCCTTCTCCATGGACCTGTGAAGGGCCGCCGCTACACCCTCCGGCACCGACGGCCGGATGTCCGTGATGTTGTTGGGATCCCTGATCAGGTGCTGGCGGGCTACGCTCTCTCCGGTGGGTCCTCGGAACGGCTGATCCCCGGCAAGCATTTCGTAGAGGACGCAACCGAGCCCGTACTGGTCGCTCCGTCCATCCAGTCCTGTGTCGCCCGTGCTTTGCTCAGGGCTCATGTAGGCGGGTGTGCCCAGGGATACACCGGAGCGTGTCTGGCGCCCCTCCCCCGCCAGGGCCACGGCGTGAGCGATGCCAAAGTCGGCCAGGACGGCATGGCCAGCTTCCAGGAGAATGTTGGCCGGCTTCACGTCCCTGTGGATGACTCCCTTTTCGTGGGCGAAGGCCAGGGCGCGGGCCACCTCCTGGGTGATGGTGACGGCGTCCGACACAGGGAGTTGTTTCTCCCGGTCCAACTTGCTTCGTAGTGACTCACCTTCCACGTAGGGCATGACATAGTACAGGAGTCCGTTCGCCTCGCCGGAGTCGAAGAGTGGAAGAATGTGAGGGTGGGTGAGGTTGGCGGCGATCTCGATTTCCTTCAGGAAACGATCAGCTCCCAGCGACTCGGCCAACTCCGGGTCCAGGACCTTGAGGGCCACCAAACGTCGATGTTTGAGGTCTTTGGCCAGGAAGACCGTGGCCATCCCACCCTGCCCGATCTCCCTTTCGACCATGTACCGGTCCACCAGGGCTTCCCTGACCCTCTGGAAAAGAGGGGATTGGGCTGGCGGCGAGACAGGGCTCGATGGTGGGGTGGGGACCTCGGGAGTCGTAGAGGGCTCAGCGGGCCTTATTGAGGGCTTTTGGGGGGTCGTCGGGGTGTCGGCAGGCGGTGGGGGAGCTTTCGGAGCGCCTTCTTCTGGCAGGGGAATAGGGGTTTCCGAGGTGTTCCGGATGTCCTCTACCAAAGCCCTGGTCTCGGCCGACGGACGTAGGTCGAGGAGCACCCTCAACTCGCTGGCGAACTTTTCGTAGAACCGGATGGCCGCTGCCCTGTCTCCGGCGTGGTTCAAGGCCGCGATAAAGCGTCTGGCTTCGTTCTCGTCGGTTGGGACCAGAGCCAGGGCCCTCTGGCCCATTCGCTCGCCCTCCGTGACGCGGCCGGAGGACAAGAACCTGTGGGAGAGTTCCCAAGCCGCGGCCGCCGCCCTCTCCCGCAACCGCTCCCTTTCAGCATCCAACCAACGCTCGAATTCCGGGGAGCCGGAAAGGAAGAGGCCTTCCAGGAGGTCTCCCCGGTAGAGATCCAGAGCGGCCTCCAGGTCGCTTGCCTCCAGGGCCGTTTCGAAGTCTACCGCGTCGCAGGAGACCTCTTCCCAGGCCAGGGAAATCTCCTCGTCACCCCTTCCTCTGAGAGCCTCGTCGCCCAGGGATCTCCGGAGGAAATAGAGAGATTTTCTCAACGCGGCTCTGGCTCGTTCCTGGTCCAGGTCAGGCCAGAACACCCCGATGACGGTGTCCCTGCGGCGAAAGCCCCGGTCGGTGGCCAATGCCAGATAAGCCAGCAGGGCGACGCGCTTCGGCTGGGATAGGACGGAGAGAAGATCTTCGCCGTCAGGTCCCTTCAACTCGAGTGGGCCGAGCACTCTGAAGTCGATCAATGGGACTACCTCTTAGTGCTGTTCAGGCTGGAATGGCTAGGCGCCTCAGGTTGTGCGCGGCTAGATGTCACCTCGCACCGGACGAGCCTTCCAGCCGGAAAAGCTCTAGTGCTGCTTCACCACCTTGAACGTCCCGCTCTCTGGCGTTCCACACTCCGCCGGAGGGTCCACCTCGATGAAGGTTCCACTCAAAGTGTCACCTGCGAAGGTGCCGGTGAACTCCCCTCCCGTGGCACATTCGCTATAGGAGAAGAGGAGTCTCATCTCTCCGTCGACGGTGGTTCCCGTCTCCTTCCCCTCGATCTCCCATGTGGAGCTGTCTGGCGGTGCCAGCTGCCCGATGCCGGTGAGGGCGTTCCCGTTGGCCTCGATGACCATGGTGAAGGTGATCTGCCCCTGGCTCCCCGGTTCCGTGGACCCGGCTGTCCCCACCCAGGTCCCCGTGTGCTTGGTTGTGACCTGACCCGGAGCTACCTGGGTCTCTTCCAGGTTGACCACCGTGCCCTGCTCGATACCCGTCAGACTATAGGGCCCCATGATGCCCGAGCCGGAAAAGGTTGCCGTGTTTTCTCCGATGGGAATGTGGTTGATGGAAAACGTGCCGTCGCTTTTTGTTCTGGTGGACTTGTTCCCGATGGAGATCTTGATGTCGCCGGTCTGATCCGAGCTGCCGAGAAGAACGACCTGGCCCATGAGGACCGCATTGGTTTTTACCTCCTCAGGACCGGATCCCCCGTCCCCACACGCGGAAAGCCACCATCCGAATCCCCCGAAAATGCCCATCAGCAAGACAGTCCTGACCCTTGGCGAGTTCACCACAGTTGAGGCTCCTTTCCCGAGGCCGCGCCAGCGTCCTTTGGCCTCCACTCATCAGGTTATGCCGGTATGGTGTGGTCCCAAGATGCTGTCCGGATCCGCCAGGGGCAAGTTGCTTCGGGGCATGCTTCGTAGCAGGCTTTGGGTAGGCCGCTGAGCCTTTCCGGCAGCGCCGGTGACCCGGTCCACCTCAGACCCTGTTTTGCCGGGATGGCATTGATCGACCAAGTTGACTTGGCTCATTCCGGAGCGGGGCACACCGGTTCCCCAGAGAGACTCGACCATGCACATCGTGCTCCTCGGAGATTCCATCTTCGACAACGGTCCCTATACAGCAGGGGGGCCGGCTGTCATCGATCACCTCAGGGCCGGACTCCCCCCTGGCCAGGCGGCCACTCTCCTGGCTGTGGACGGTCACATGGTGGAAGATGTTCCTTTTCAGCTCCGAAAGACGCCCGGCGGAGCCACACACTTCTTTCTCTCCGTAGGCGGCAACGACGCCCTGGAACATGTTGAGCTCTTGAGCCACCGGGTGGATACGGCAGGCCACGGTCTGGCATTGTTGGGACGGGCGGCGGAGGAGTTCGCCGACGCTTACCAGGGCCTCCTCGACTACCTGGTCCGGGAGCTTTCCTGGCTTCAGGTCTGCACCGTGTACAACGGGAACTTCGGAGCGGAAGCGCCCATGGTGTCGGCAGCCGTCAGACTCTTCAACGATGCTATTCAAAGGGCGGCGAACCGACGTGGTCTGGCGGTGGTGGAGTTGAGGGATCTCCTGAACCGCCCCGAACACTACGCCAATCCCATCGAGCCCAGCGTCGAAGGAGGGAGGGTGCTGGCGGAGGAGCTCCTCAGGCGCGTGGGACTCTGACGCCGGGTCAACCTCCCGACGGCGAGTCGCCCCCTGACTCTGCGGCCTCCCGGGTAAGAATCAGATACAGCCCCTGCCCAGCTGGGATCGGAACCTCCGACAGATCGACTGACGCCTCGGATTGAAGTCCCTCCACGGCCGGGGAGTAGGCCCGAAGGCCGGTGACGGCGGAGTCCGGGGGCGCCTCGAAGCCCAAGGCTCTCTGATCAATAGAAAGACTCACGACCTCGTCTTCCTCCGACCACGATGCCAGGACCACCAGAGCCCCATCGGGCCGGAGATAGGTCGTCGCCAGGATTCGGGGGTGATCGGTAGTCACCGGCGTGTCCTCCAGCCAGTAGCCTTTCATGCGGCTCTCGGCTATGCCGAAGTCGTCCATCATGGCCCAGACGGGGCGGGGATCGTTTCCACCGTATTTCCTCCCTGTCATCCCGTAGAGGAGGCCCCGGTAGGGGTGCCCTCCGTCCTGAAGCATCTCGCCCATCAGGCCGAAGGGGAGGCCGCTCACCTCCGTCATCCAGTAATCCTCGTCCAGGTCGTATTCGAAATACTCCCCGAACCAGAGACGGGAGATGAAGGGAAAGTGTTCCATGTAGAGCATGGCGCTGTTGGTGAACCCGTCTCTCACGTTGAACTGATTGGCGGAGTGGAGGTCGATGACCACTTCGTCCCGATGTTCGTGAAGGACGTTCACCAATCGCTTCACCGTCTCCCGGCTGAAGGCGATGTCGTCCAGGTAGAGCCCGTCGATGTGCTGGTACTCGGCGAGCCAGTTGAGGCCTTCGATGTAGTAGTTGGTCCAGCGGGAGGTACCCTTGTTGAGCATGGCGGCATCGTCCACCCGCCAAGCGTGCCATGCTGAATGGTAGTCCCTCTCCAGGTGCTCCTGCATCCAGGAGTGCCCGCCGCCCTCTCCATCGTTGAGAATCTCGTGGCCGAAGCTCCTCATGGCGAAGAGCTCGTGGGCTTTGTAGGTCAGCTCCCGGATGGTGTTGTAGAGCTTCACCTTGATGCCCTTTTCGTGGGCCTCGTCGATGTAGGCCCTCTGCTCTTCCAGGTTGAAGAAGGGATAGTTGATGTAGGGGTTGATCTCATTGGCGTGGTGGATGTTCACCACGGTTCCCCCCCAAGCCCTGACCGAATCCACCGGAACGTACTGATGCACGAATCGGGTGTTGAAGTGGGTTTGGGTGTCGATGGGTTTGAAGGGAGTGATGAGAAAGCGGATGTTGAAGTGTAGGGTGTCACCCTCCAGGACCTGTCGGGGGCCCGAGTAGTTGTCGGCTGTGACGGCCTCCGGCTCCTCGAAGATCTCGATGCCGCCTCTACCGTCGTTGAACCAGGAGGTCGGCATGTTCAGAGGTTGATTCCGGTAGAAGTTGGTGTTCAGGGGACGGACATAGTTTTGGTCCCGTAGCACGTATTGAAGGCCTTTGTTGATTCCACCGAGCCACACGCCCTCCTGGTGATTTTCCACCGCCCACTTCCAGTTCAGAGTTCGGGGGCGCTGCCCGCCCTTCCGCCCCAGCCCCAGCATGAATTCGGCGGCGTCTGGCACCACGGAGACAGGGAGGCCCACGTCGTCGATGGCGGCGTCACTGGTGGCCACCAGGGTGATGCGAAGGTCCAGCATTCCATCGTATTCCAGAGCCCCGTCCACCCGCATGTCCAGGTAGTCGGATGTGCTTTCCGCCGTCCAACGGGCCCGACCCCGGGCTTCCTGGACGACCTCGAAGGCAGAGGAGGAAAACTCTTCGAGGTGGTTTCCGGGGGTGATGACCCGAAGGGCCAGCGGCTTCGCAAGAATGGGATCCGGCTCGCCAGCGAGTTCGGTGAGGTCTGGAGTGAAGTAGGAGAAGATCTGCTCGGGGAGGCCGGTGGGCCCCAGGTCCACCTGCCGGCCCAGGATGAGGAGGGAGTATCCGCCTCCGGCCCCGGAGGATTCCACCGTCACGGGCTCGAAAGGTTCGATCACCAGGTCGGGATCGGTTCCCACCGTGGAGTTGAACCAGGCCAGGCGGGTCTGCAGCTCCGGCTCGTTGAATCCACCGTTGATTGCCTCGCCGGGCTGGACGTTCAGTGAGACGGTGACACTCTTGCTCCCGGCATTGCTGGAGTTGACGCTGACCGTACCCTCCACCGGGCCCGGAGCCTGGTCCCGGGGGATCCGAATCCCGAGCCAGAGGGGTTGAACCGTTGCAGGCGGAACGTCGATGTCCTTGGTGAAGTACGTGCCCTTCTCGTCGACCCCCTCACAGTTGAAGCAGGTCCACCTCTCTGCCCAGGAACGGGGAAAACCGTCGAAGGTGACCTGCAGGTCCTGGAGTGTGTCGCTGCCCGAAACCACTCCGAGCTGAAAAGCGAACGACTCATCCCGGAGGACCTGGCTTGAGAAGGTGGAAAACGGCCCAGACGTTACCGCGGTAACGCCGCTATCGGGAGGCATTAGCGAAGTCTGAACCCTTTCTGCCCAGTGTCGAGGAACGAAGTGCCGCATACGGATAGGGTAGTCACGATGTTCCGGGACTACGCCCCAGTCAGGCGCTGGAGTGTGTTCCTCGGGGTTCCCGGTGCTCGCCGACTCACTCCCTCCCACCGCCTCCCAGAATGCCTCCACCTCCTCCGGCGTGGCGATGACCTCCATGGGGAAGAAGGAGTGGAAGTCGTTCACCGACTGGATGCGGGTGGTTTGGGCCCTGGGAAGGTCGGCAGTGTCTTCCCCCCGTATCGCTGCCTCCCATTCCGGGTCCGGATCCGGAGCCAGGCCAGCCCAGGAATAGCTGGCGGAGCCCGCCTCCTGGGCCCGGGACGGGCTCTCCGTCTCGGCTGGAGCGAGCCCCTCCGCGTCTCGAACGGACCGGAGGAGTTCTGCTGGCGTCGGATAGGTGATGGTCGGGTAGTATCCCCCCGACGACTGCCAGGGCATGTAGTAGACGTGGTAGACATGGGAGTCCGGGTTCGGCTCGAACACCACGTCCCCCGACGGGTTCTCGACCCGCAAGGCCAACACGTTCTCCACGGCGGTGCCGGTGGCGGCGTCCACCACAATGACTGCCTTGGTCTCAGGGTTGGCGTCCCGCCGCCGCCAGGGGATGGTGACGAGGACGGCGTCAGCTACCGAGTCCACCTCCACCACCGCCCGGTGATTACCCCAGGACACCCCTTCTTCGCCGGCAGGCAGGTGGGGTTCCCAATTGCCGGCTTCCCAGACGACTCCGTCGATGACATTCGGGATAGGAGGCGCTCGGAAGAGCTCGATCTCCGGTGAAGACGGCTCCACCCGGGTCTCGCCGACCTCCCCGGGCTCCTCGTCTGCACATGCTACCGAGAGTAGGAGGCAGGTGAGCAGGGCTCCAGATTTTTGCCATTTCATGGCCGACCTCCTTCCAGCAGCAGCGCCCGCTGAATCAGGCTTTCGTCAAGGGCTCTGCCTGAGAAATCACGCAGCGTGGCGAGCTCGTCTCCGCGGCTCTCGAGCAGCCTGGCTCTTTCCTCCTCTCGGTTCAAAGCCCTGAGAGCGGAAGGAGCCAACACGTCCAATAATTCCAACGGTCCACTCATCTCCCCGGTGGCGGCCAAGTAGGCTTCGAAGGCCTCCCGGGCGGCCCCCCGATTTCCGAGTCGTTCCTCAGCGTGGCCCAGGATGAATCGAATCAGGCGCTCCTCGGGTCGGTAGGGTCGGCCCTGTCCCAGGTTCTCGGGCCACTCCAGGGCTTGCAAGAGGTGGTCCTTGGCTAGTGCGGGGTCACCGTCATCGAGGGCGTCCAGGGCCGCCGACGTGTGGGCCTGCACCCATAGCCGGTGGCTTTCCCTGGCATTTTCGGAGGGCAGGACATGAGTGGATGCGAGAATCCCGGCTGCATCTCGGGGTCTGCCCAGATGGATAAGGGCTTTTGCCTCCAGAAGATCCAGGTTGAAGTCGTTGCCAAACCGCCCCTTCGCGTCCTCCGCCGAGGCCAGGGCCTCGTCCCACAGGTCTTCGATCTGCAACCACTGGATCAGGTGGATGTGCATGGTCCGATTTCCCGGGTCTGCGTCCACCGCCAACCGCAGGTCCTGGATCGGGGAGGAACCCTCCAGCCCGTTCAGGAGCAGTCCCCGTGAAACGAAGAGGGGCGCGAACCGGTGATCGTTTCCCAGGCCCTTCAGGATTTCCGCCGCTTCTTCTTGGCGGTCCACCGCCCAGAGGTTCAAGGCCAGAAGGTAGTCCCAGACCCAGTCGTCGCTCTCCCGGGCCGCCCACCTGAGGACGGGGAGGGACTCCGTTCGATAGGGAAAGGAGAAGTCGGGAGGCGGCGGATCGAGGAGTCGAGCCGGTCCGTTGTCCAGCCTGGCTCCCCAAGCCCTTTGGAGGGGTCCGGCTCCGAACCCTCCACCGGCTCCCAGGCTCAAGAGGCGCAGGGCCTCCATGTACTGGCTCAGATCCGCGTACCAGGTGGACAGCTCCAGGACCGTCTGATCCGGGTATTCCCCCCCGAAGGACTGCAAGAGGGTCTGAGCCGCCTGTTCCCCACGTACTGGGAAGTATTCCTCCGCCGCCACAAAACGATCCAGGGGATCGATGTTCACGAGCTCCGACAGCGCCTCGCGAGCCAGCTCCTCGTTACCGGTTTTCCTGCCGACAAGGGCCAGGAGCCGCCAAGCCGGGACGCTATGGCGGTCGTAGTCGATGGCCAGACGGGCGTAGCGGACGGCTTCCCGCCAGGCCTCCTCCGACAGATGAGATTCTCCAGCCATAACGGACCGGAAAACTTCCGGGTCGATGTCCACGCCACTATCCTGGGCCATTCTGGCCAGTCTCCACCAGCCCAACACCGTTGCGTCGATGATCTTCAGCTCCGCCAGCTGCACGTACGCCGCCGA
>JASFVN010000367.1:0-4358 GCA_050049805.1 Gemmatimonadota bacterium | reverse complement strand
ATTCGTCCGCCGTCGAAGAGGCTCGAATCCGGGGAGGGGGGACCGAAAGCCTCCGGGCCCTCGACCTGTACGACGAAGCCCTGACCCTCAGACCGGCCGCTGCCGCCCACCGGATTGCCAGCGAACGAATCGACACCCTCCTTGGTGAAGCCATTCAGTTGGATTCCCTTCTTTCCCTGGGTTGGGCCGCCAAGGGAGATGCTCTGAGCCAGATGGGCCAGTGGGAAGAGTCGAGAGATGCCTGCCCTACTCATCCGCCTCGAGGCGGAGTTTTGAGACCTTGTGACCCGGGGGGAGGGGCCCGGGCTTCAGATCCTCCATCACCGCGTTGAAGCGCGGATCGTAGGCTGCCTTTCGTTCCTCCCAGTACCTTCGGCCTCCGGGGGAGGCCGCGTACACCGTCAACATCGCCCGGTTGGGTTCCCAAAGATCTGGCGGAACAACGCCATCCAGATGATGCAGATATACATTCTCGAAGACTTTGAAGAAACTGAACATGACGTGTAGATAGCGAGCTCGGTCCTCGTCCCCGAGAGCCTCGAAATCTCGTGACCCGGTCTGGAAGATCCAGCCCAACCTTGGATCAGCCATGACCGCGAGATTCCATTCCTGGACGGACTTGAACACAGAGTCACGCGTCGTGGTCTGGAGGGCCTTGGTGCCCGAACGGACCTGGATCGACACGTAGAGGAGGGAGATGACGACGGCGGCAGCACCGATCATCTCTCCAACGGCTCCGAAGGCATCCCAATTCATGGCTCCTCCGCTGAAACGGGACTATCCATTCATCCCGGTTCTCAATGGCAGCTTCCGGCCCGGCTCCCTCCGGAAATATCACGGTTTCCCTTAGAACCCATCCGTTCGTGGAGAAACGGATAACCGGCGGGCTATCGAGACTCCCTGTACAGCTCGAGTTCGTCCAACAAATCGCGGGCGAGGGATTCGAGCGGGGTAATCATGCTCCGTATGAACAATCCAAGATTAGTCTCTGCAACCGTGTGTTTGGACAGATCGGAACGACGGACCGCCTCGATCACCGTGCGCAGCTGCGTCCCATCCATATCTCGGGGAACGAACTCAGAAGCCCGAGGGATCAGTCGATACGCGATGGGCGCATAATCGCTGCGGCGAGCCAACATCCTCCCGCGTGAATCGTCAACCGCATAATAGTACTCGACAATCCGACGTCGCACTGCCGGGTCATCGATCAGGCCGAGGTTGCCCGAGCTGACCAACTCGTCGAAGCTCGTGCGACGGACGCTCGGTTGATTCCAGCCGTAATAGGAGCCGACGGTGACGGCCTCCAAGAAAGCCAGCGAGTCGGTCACCACGACATTCGGGTCTGCCACAGGCACGGAGGCCTGTTCCAGGGCCGCGAGCTTGTCGTCCACTGCACCTGACCACCAAGTGAAGAAGGCTGTATCGGACTGAACGTCCGAGATCAACCAGCCCAGCACTTCATCCTCCACGCGTCGTTCCAGCCGGGCCTCGTTCCAGGAGTCGAGGGCGAGGGCGATCAGGACGCCCAGGGTCACGATCAGCAACTCGCCGACGAAATAGGAACCGTCGAGCTTGAGGTTCCTCCTCAGCATCGGGGATCCACCACCTTTCTTTCGTAACCACGAGCCCTTGTCACAGCTCTCTGGAGGAATCCGTTTCTCGATCTCCCGGCCACTCCTTCCCCCTCCGAGGGGGGACACTGTCTTCGGTTCCTTCTCGTCTCATCCTCGCCGCCCCTTCCCATCGAGACCTGAGCTGGAGGAGGGGCGAATCCTTCGTTGACCGTATCTGGGCATCCAGGAACTCGACGAACGGAGCGCTGAGAAGATCCACCCGCATAGAGGCAAGAGCGTCGGCCCCTCCTGGCGAACACCAGACCAACCGCATCTCGCCTACCCATCCCTGCCAGATCGGCTCTGGGAGCTGCCCCGACAGGTGTTGATAGAAGACCGCCTCGTGATCCCGGGCAAGGGAAACCATGAAGTGTCTGACGCGTAACTGGCTCGCACTGTCCTCGACCTCGACTCCGGACACAGCCTGATCCCAGATGCGAGCAGCGTCGGCGTCACCCCAGAGTCTGATTCGGGTCCGCTGCATCAGCTCGGACGTGCGGGCCACGGTCCCGGCCTGAAGGGCCGCGGTGTTTTGTCGAACCTGAAGGCCCACATAGACGAGACTCAGTAGCACGCCGACAGCGGCGGACAACTCCGCTATCGCCTGGATAGCATCCCAGTTCATCGCAGTGATCCGGTGAAAGCAGACGGCCCAGCCCAACCCGCCCAGCCACTACGATGGATAATGATGGTGCGTTTAAGGAATGGGCAAGGAAATCCCCGGAAGCCGAAGTCCCCTTGAAGCCGGTCCTGGAATTTCGCCAAAGAGAGCTTGAAAGCGAGTAGTGTCGCTGGATCACCCCTGATCACCTACCGGGAGTGGGATACGGTCTGTCCGATCATGAGAGTTTCAGCTGAAACGTTCCGGGGCTTTGATGGAGCCCGGCCCTTCAGTGAGCCAGATCCCTTTCAAGAACGCTGAGAATTTCACCGGTCTTGACCTCCAAATCCCTGTACATGGAGAGTCTTACGACGGTGGCGGCCAGCCGACCGACCATGATGTTCGAGAAGACCCGATCCCTTGGCAGACCGCTGAGGTCGATGCCGGCGGGTCGGAGCTGGAGCTCCCGGTCGGGCCCGAGCATTTCTTTCGGCAACAGGCCAACGAGGTCGAGACGGGTCACGAGGTGCTCCGTCACACTTCGGCTCCAACTATCATCGGCCCCTTCCTCCACCCGGCTTACCCTGCGAACGGCACCATCGAGATCCGAAAGGAGGATGCGCAAGGAGTCGTTTGTCAGGACATGGAGGTTGGACGTGTTCCGAAGTTCCTGGTAGGTGCCGATGGTCGGAGTGAACCTGACGTTGATGTCCGTGAAAACCCGCATGATCAGCCGTTTTACGGTGTCGGCATCGGGGCTTGGGAGTGTTGTTGCCCCGAAGCGAACAAGCTCCTGGATGCTCTGAAGAACGGTGTCTTGAATCTGGATCGTGCGTCTCAGGTCCGACTGGTTTGCCTGAAAATCCTGCTCCAGACCCACGAGGTACTGCTGCTCTCTCGGCGACGCCTGTAGGCCGTCCCACCAGGCGTCCAAAGAAAAGGCGATCAGGATGCTGGCAATGACCGCAACCGCTTCGGCTCCGATACGAATCCAAGGCACCTGTCTGAACTTCCTGGCTTCCTCGGTCATGACGCTTCACCGGGTTGAGCCAATTTCTTGTGGGGTATGCAGCCAGGTTAATCAAACCGGCAGCTTCCGCACAAATCCTTCACCCTCCGATGCAGCCTGCCCGGGACCCCCTTCTCTCGTGGAGGAGGGGCTTCATAGATGGCTGGCCTACCCGCCTGCCATCTTCCCCCTGGCAACTCCCTCACCCCAGGTATCGACTGATCCAGGCCGCCAGCAGCCGGGCGGCATAGGTGGAATCCTTCTCCTTCATGAGAAGGTGGTCTGCATCGTCCAGGGAGACGAAGCTCTTGGGATGCCGAGCCATCTGGTAGAGCTTGGCGGCGTTGTCGATGGCCACGACTTTGTCCAGAGGCGAGTGCAGAATGAGGAGGGCTCGGTCCAGGTCCCGGACCACGGGATGCATCCGGGCCGCCGCCAAATCTTCCAGGAACTGCTGCTTGATCGTGAAGGGGCGCCCGCCGAGGGATACCCTGGCCTCTCCCTTCACCTGGATCTCCTCTCGCGATCCCTCCATGTGGGACAGGACGTGGCCCGGGTCCGAGGGGGATCCGAGGGTGGCTACCGCGGTGACCGAATCCAGTGCATGGGCCGCGTGCAGGACTGCAGCGCCTCCCAGAGAATGCCCGACCAGTAGGCGAGGCGCTTCCCATTCCGCCGCCAGGTACCTACCGGCTGCTACAAGATCAGCCACGTTGGATGAGAAGTTGGTCTCGGCAAAGTCGCCCTCGCTCTCACCCAACCCCGTGAAGTCGAAACGCATCACCGAGAACCCTTCCTCGCAAAGTGCCCGGCTGATGGCCACGACGGCACGGAGATTCTTGGTGCAGGTGAAGCAGTGGGCGAAGAGGGCATAGGCCCGGGGTGGGGCCAGGTCCGGACGCTCCAGACGGGCGGAAAGCATGAATCCCTCGGAGCCTGGAAATTCAATGCGTTCGGTGGACATGGCAGGGAGTGATCTGCCTTTCTCGAATGAGTTTCAGGTCGACCTGCTCCTTCGGGTGATGGTGCTTAGAGTCGGGGCCATGCCCCATCTTGGCAACTTCGAAGGCATAGGAGGATTCAGCGTCGGAGTGAGCCCCAGACTCTTGCCAGCACTCATCGAGCCTTACTCCTC
>JASFVN010000366.1:0-4359 GCA_050049805.1 Gemmatimonadota bacterium | reverse complement strand
CGCAATCCCGAGACCGGCGAAAACTACCGGCCGGCTCTGGAACTGGTCCGCCTCACCATCCCGCGGCGGGTCTACACCAACGACCACATGAGAGCAGTGGCCGACGCCGTCATTCGGGTCTGGGAGCGGCGGGACACCGTCCAGGGGCTTCGCTTCGTCTATGAACCGGAGAAGCTGCGGTTCTTCCAGGGCCGCTTCGAATCTTTGTAGAGTCATACTCAAAGAATCATCTCTTCAGGAGAGAATGACCATGTCGAAAGGACCCCGAGGCCTCGCTCGAAAGGGCTTCTCCCTGGCCCTGCTTTCGCTCCTGGCCCTCCCGGCCCTGTTGGGAGCCCAGGAGAGAATCCATTCCACGGATCCAGACCTCCGGCTGCAGATGTACGAAGCCCATGTGGCCATGGCCGAGGCCAGTCCATTCAAGAATCACCCCTGGCAGTTCGTAGGCCCCACGAACGTCAGCGGCCGGATGACAGACATCGCCGTGGTCACACCCAAGGGGGAGAACTACATCATCTACGTGGCCGGGGCTTCCGGCGGTGTCTGGCGAACGAACAATGAAGGGGTCACCTGGGAGCCGGTTTTCGAGCATGCCGCTTCCACCTCCATTGGTGACGTCACCGTAGCTCCCTCCGACCAGAACGTCGTCTGGATAGGAACAGGAGAGGCCAACATCTTCCGGAGCTCCATGGCTGGGGCCGGTGTCTACAAATCCGTGGACGGCGGGGAGAGTTGGCGCCACATGGGGCTGGCCGGCACGCATACCATACCGCGCATCATCGTCCATCCCACCGACCCGAACACGGTGTACGTGGCCGCATCCGGTCATGAATGGACCCACGACGAGTACCGGGGCCTCTATAAGACCACCGATGGCGGGGAAAGTTGGGAGAGGGTCCTCTTCCTCACCGACCAGACCGGGGTCATCGACCTGGTCATGCACCCCAGCGATCCCAACACCCTCTACGCCGCAAGCTGGCAGCGAATCCGGGAGCGCTGGAACGATCCACGAAACGAACCGACCTACGGGGGCAGCGGCATCTACAAGACCACCGACGGCGGGGGCTCCTGGACCGAGGTGAACGACGGTCTACCTGAACCCCGGTACAGGGGACGAATCGGTATCGACATCGCCCGATCGAACCCGAACGTCATCTACGCCTTCCTGGACAACTACGAAACCGCCCGGGAGGCGCCGGAAGGGGCCACTGACGCATACGGTCGTCCCCGGGGCCCGACCATCCGAGGGGCCACGGTATATCGGTCCGACAACGGCGGTGAAAGCTGGAGACGTACCAGCGAGCAAACGCCTCAGATGGAGGGCTTGTCCGGGACCTACGGCTGGGTCTTCGGGCAAATGAGGGTGGACCCGAACGACGAGGACAAGATCTACGTCATGGGACTCGGGCTGAACGTGTCGGAGGATCAGGGACGGACCTTCCGATCGCTACGAGGGATGCACGGAGACCACCATGGCCTCTGGATCGACCCCGACAACTCAGACTACCTGGTCAACGTAAACGACGGGGGGGTCGCCATCTCCTACGACGGGGGGGAGAACTGGCGAACGTTCTACGACAACCTGCCCCTGGTGCAGTTCTTCAACATTGCTCACGACATGGACGACCCGTTCCGGGTCTATGGTTCGGTCCAGGACCACGGTAGCTACCGGGGCGTAGTGGATCTGAGCGGGGGAAGGAACAACATCCAGCCGGTGGAATTCGAGAGCGCCCCAGGCGGGGAGGGTAGCTCCCACGCCATCGACCCGACGGACCCCAACACGGTCTACTCCGCGGGTTTCTACGGCACGATCCAACGATCCAATATGGCCACCGGGGAGACCCGGAGGCTCGTTCCGGAGCCTCCACCGGGCGAGGCCGCCTACCGCGGCCAGTGGGTGGCCCCCTTCATCATCTCCCCTCACAATCCGCGAATCATCTACCACGGCATGAACTACCTCTTCCGTTCCCTTGATCGGGGAGACCACTGGGAGCGGATCAGTCCGGACCTCACCTACAACGACCCCGACAAATACGGAGACATCCCCTACCAGACCATCTTCTCCATCGCAGAATCCCCCTTCAAGTTCGGTCTGATCTACGTAGGCACCGACGATGGCCGGGTCTGGAGGACGGACGACGGCGGGGGCAACTGGACAGAGATCAACCGGGGGCTGCCATACCAGAAGTGGGTGGCGGAGCTGGTGGCGTCCAAGTATGACGAAGCCACCGTCTACATGGCCCAGAATGGAAAGCGTGACGACGATTTCGCACCCTATCTCTGGAAGTCCACCGATTACGGAGAAAGCTGGGCCAGCATCGTCGGGAACATCCCCTCCGGGCCCGTCAACGTCATCAAGGAGGATCCGGAGAATCCCGATATCCTCTACGTGGGAACCGACCTTGGCGTCTATGTGACCTTGGACGGGGGCCAGGAGTGGCACTCCTTGCCGGGTGGAAACCTGCCGTCCTCTTTCTACCAGGATCTGATCGTCCATCCCGAAGAGGACATCATGGTAGCTGCCTCCCACGGCCGCGGTGTCTGGGCCATGGATGTCCGGCCCATCCAGGCCATGACCCCCGAGGTGATGGCTGAACCCGTACACCTCTTCGAACTCGGCTCCGTTCAACTTCCTCAGGGGTTCCGGGCCGCCGGCGGCGGAGTCAGCATCCAATACTGGGTCGGGCAACCCGGGAGTCAGGCGCTGATCCAGATCCGGGACGAGGGAGGCAGAGTGGTCAACGAGCTGTCAGGTCCGGCCCAGGTTGGGCTTCAGACCGTCAACTGGGATCTTTCCGCCGGTGGTCTGCCTGCCGCGGCCGAAGGTCGCGGGAGAATGTCTCGGGTCTCACCCGGTACATATTCGGTGACGATCACCGTCGGGAATTCATCGGCCGAAGGGGAGCTGGCGGTCTCGGGTTGACCCCCCCTCCCGGACCACTGGATAACCGAAGCAGGGTCCGGGACGCCGGGGGCACAGGGCAAGTGAAGGGTCGAGGGCACCCTCCTGCCCATCTACGTTTTCGGAAATAAACATTTTCGCGAAACGCGGGTATCCTTGTAGATTCGTTCGACTTCTCGACTCAAAATCCCCCTGGAGGAAAAAGCCCTTTGTTGTCCTGGAAGGAGTTGAAGGAACGTCGGCTGGTTCAGATCGTCGTCTCCTATGCCGTGGCCGGCTGGGTGGTTCTCAGCATTTTCGGAGAGGTGATCGATCGAGGGGTGCTCCCGGAGATCCTCTACCGCGTTCTCCTGGTCCTTTATTTCGGAGGGATGCTGGCCGCCACCATCACCGGGTGGTTCCATGGAGAAAAAGGCCATCAGAAAGTCACCCGAGCCGAGGTGGTGCTCCTGACCATCGTGGGTCTTCTGACCCTCGGTTCCATGGCCCAGACGATCCGGAGCCACCTGCAGCAGAATGCCCTGCGGGCCGCCGGGGAGGCGGCCGGATCCTCCTTGAACAACCTGGCCGTCCTCTATTTCAGGGACCGCTCCCGAGGCGAGGATCTTTCCCACATTGGCGACGGCCTCACCGAGTCTCTCATCGATCGCCTTTCCAGGAGCCAGTCACTCACGGTCCTGACGGAGAACGCTTCGGAGCTCTACCGGGACTCGGACCTTCCCCTGGACTCCATCGCCCGGGCTCTCGAGGTGGGAACCATCGTGGATGGGACGGTGGAGGGCCGACGGGACCGATTGAGAGTGGAATTGTTCCTGGTGGACGGTATGAGCGGCGCGGAGATCCAGAGGGAGACCATCGAGCGGCCCCTGGACGATCTCCTCGAGCTGGAGGACGACCTCGCCGAGGAAGTGGCCCTCCTCCTTGGACGATGGCTGGCTGCTGAAGTGGAGGTCCGGGAGGCCCGGCGGGGTACGGAGGACGTGCTGGCCTGGACCCTCTTCCAGCGGGGGGAGAAACGTCGGGAGGCCGGTCGGGAGGCCTTGCACGAAGACGACCTGGATCTGTTCAGCCAGGAGTATCGGGCCGCGGATTCTCTGTACGCCGAGGCGGAGCGGGCCGACCCGGACTGGGCCATTCCCCTGGTTCAACGGGGTCTGCTCTCGGACCTTCTCGCCCAGGTCGCCATGGGAAACGACCCGGGGCAGGCCCTGAGTTGGCTGAACGCAGGGGTGCAATACGTGGACCGGGCCCTCCAGTTGAATCCCAGGAACGCCGACGGCCATCTGGTACGGGGAAAGCTGTCCTACATGAAATGGCGTCTTGGGTTGCTGGCAGATCCGCGGGAATCGGACCAGGCCTTCCAGAGGGCCCTGGAAGACCTGGAAGAAGCCCGTGAGCTGGATCCAACGCTGGCGGAAGCCTGGAACATTCTCAGCGTCCTCTACTCGGAACAAGCG
>JASFVN010000098.1:0-13852 GCA_050049805.1 Gemmatimonadota bacterium | reverse complement strand
GCGGCAGAAGAAGAGGAGGAAGAGGAAGGGTCGCCCTTCGCCCGTTCGGCGCGGCGCCCCGCCCCCAGCACGCGAGACGGCGTCAACCGGTTCCGGTGGAACATGCGGCTGGACGGTTATACCGACTTTGACGGTCGGATCTTCTGGGCCGCGGGAAACAACGGCCCCGCCCTTGTTCCCGGGGAATACACGGTCCGCCTGACTGTAGACGGGGCCGAGGTCGGCACCGGTTCCTTCAACCTCCTGCTCGACCCTCGGATCGAGGGTGTGACCCAAGGGGATCTGCAGGCCCGCTTCGACCTGGCCGTGCGAATCAGGGATCGGGTGAGTGACGCCAATGAGGCGGTAATCCTGATCCGGGGGCTCAAAGCCCAGCTGGACGACCGCCTGGCCGAGTCCGACGATACTGGCCTGAGGAGAGAGGCGGAGGCCTTCCGAACCGCCATCAGTGCGGTTGAAGGTGAAATCTACCAGGTCAAAAATCAGAGCAACCAGGACCCCTTGAACTTCCCCATCAAGCTCAATAACAAGCTGGCAGCGCTGCTGGGGGTGGTTGAGGGATCGGAGAATCGGCCCACGGAGCAGTCCTACACGGTGTTCGAATACCTGGACGGTCTCCTTCAGGCCCAAATGGAAACCTTGCATGGTCTTCTGCAGGAAGACCTGCCCTCGCTGAACAGTCGATTGGAGGATCTGGGCCTCGATCCCATCGAGGTGCCATCAGGGCATTAGACACATATCCCGGCAACGGGGTGCTACCCCGTTGCCGGGACGGGGGCCTGGGCAGCAGACGGGAAACAACGTTAACAAGCCCCTTTCCAAACCGGGGTGAGTGTGTTATCCCCTATCCTGCCGTGGAACCCGGGACCTGGTCCGAGGCACGCCGGAACAGGCAGGGTGAGGAGTCGGGCCCGGGGGCCGTACGTGAAAATCCTTCGAAGGAGCGCGGGATGCGTACCACCGGAACCGTGAAATGGTTCAACGACTCGAAAGGCTTCGGCTTCATCACCCCCGAAGGAAGTGACAAGGATTGCTTCGTGCACTACTCGGCAATCGTCGGAACCGGCTTTCGCACCCTCACCGAGGGCGAGAAGGTCGAATTCGACATGGTCCAAGGCCAGAAGGGACCGGCAGCGGAAAACGTCTCGAAGGCCGGTGAGTAACTGAAGTCGACTGGAATGAGAAGGGCCTTCCGGTGCGACCGGGAGGCCCTTTCCCTTTTGGTGGACCGAGGCCGGAAAGGGGAATTGACCGATGGAGGCTTCCCTGGTAGCGTCTGTTGTTTCGGGGGTGGATCGGGACTGGTGTCTCGACTGGTCTTCAAAACCAGCTTGCCCGGCTAAAACCCGGGTGGGTGGGTTCGATTCCCACACGCCCCCGCCAAAGCCGAGGGGCCCGGTGGGGGTTGATCGACTGCCGGGCTCCTCTTTCATGGGCTCCTGAGACTCGTGACTGGCTTCCGGGGATGAGCCAAACGTCAAACCCCATAACGGTCATTCTCAATCCAACGGCCAGCGGCGGGACCGGTTCAGCCCTGAGAGCCCCTTTGGAGAGAAAGCTCTCTGATGGGAAAATGAGGTTCGACCTTCGTTTGACCGAAGGCCCGGGGCATGCCACGGAATTGGCTCATCAGGCGGCCCGGGACGGGGCCGAGAAGATCCTGGCGGTGGGCGGTGATGGAACGGTTCATGAGGTCGCAAATGGTGTTCTGGAAGCGGGCGTACCCACACCCGCCCTGGCCGTCCTTCCCGTGGGGACCGGAAACGACTTCTTCCGAATGATCGGTCCGAACAAGGGGCCTGACGGAGCCCTTGACCTGCTCCGGAATGGGGAGGTCCGTTGGTTTGACGTGGGCCGGGTTCGGCTCCGAAGCGGCACCCGGTTTTTCGTGAATCTCCTGGGGGTGGGGATCGATGTGGAGATCCTGAGGCGTCGAGGCCGATTCCAAAGATTGAGGGGCTTGTCTCAGTACCTTGCAGCCTTGGCCTCGGCCCTGACGACCTTTCGTCCTGTTCCATTTCGGGTTTCTTTCAAAACGAACGAGAGTCCTGTAGCCTTCCAGGTCGTGGAAGAGCGGACCATTCTCGCCGCCCTGACGGTAGGACCATCGGTGGGAGGGGGGTTCCTTTTGAATCCTGATGCCTCGCCCTACGACGGGCTTCTGGATCTGTTTTTTGTGAGAACTCTTGGAATACTCAAGATTGCCCGGTGCATCCCCAAGGTCCTCCGCGGTTCTCGTTTGGAGGTGCCTGAAGTGCTCCAGAAGACCGTTACAGAAGCCGTCATCGAACGTTCGGACGGAGAACCATTCTTTTTCGAGATGGATGGGGAGTGCATGCCTGAGCCAGAACCATCCCTGGAGATCGACGTGTGCAGCAGCAAGCTCCCGGTTCTAGTTCCTGGGGGAGACCCATGCGAACCCTGACCCCCCTTGGCCTCCTCCCGTTCTTTGCCCTCGTTGTGCTGGCTTCCGGCGCCGCAGCCAACCTCTCCGGGCAGGTGCCCGATTCCCTCGCAGCGGTTGCTGTCGAAGAGGAGGCCGATGTCCAGGAGCCGGCCGCCGGGGGAATCTCCCCCAGAGGCGCCTTCATCCGTTCTGCCCTGATTCCCGGATGGGGACACGCCAGAGTGGGAGCTCACGTGAGGGGAGCGTTCTACTTCGCGGCAGAAGCGGCCAGCACCTATATGATCTTCAAGACCCAAACCCGTATCGACCGGACCCGGCGCAAGCTGTCCATAAGGGAAGCCACGGTTACGGCGCGTCTGGAGGCCGGAGGGGTTACGGACCCGGAGGAAATCGAAGCAGCCCTGGCCGAGGATCCGGAGATCGAGGACCTGAGGGCCCTGGAGGAAACACGGTCGGGGCAGCGGGAGGATTGGGTCGCCCTTGGCCTCTTCCTCATGCTGATCGGGGGTGTGGACGGGTATGTCTCGGCTCACCTCGCCGATTTCCCCACTGCCGTGGTCCTGGAACCCACGCCCGGAGGGGGAATGCAGGTCGGCCTCTCCCTACCGGTGGGGTTCTAGCCTTTCACGGGTCCGCCAGTCCCACAGCTCTGGCTCCCCATCCGACGGGAAGAGGGCATAGCTCTGATTGGCGAGCCAGTCGCCGGCGTTCAGGTAAAAGCGTCCCGGAAAGGCCTCCACGATGGTGGGGACATGGGTGTGCCCCAGAACCACAACGTCGAGGTCCGGGGAGTCCTCCAACCGGCCAACCGCCCACTGTTCGAGAAACCGTGAGCGGCCGATCTGTTTCTCCGTGGGGCCTTCGGGATGGGTCCCGGTCTTGGAGACCTTACGAGCCACCCATGCGCCAACATCCGGGTGGAGCCACCGGAACATGAACCGCGTCGCCGACCCTCTCAGAACCCCCCGGAGCAACTTGTAGCCCAGGTCTCCCGATCCGAGGCCGTCGCCATGGGCCAGGAGGGTCCTCCGTCCGTGGAGATCCACGATCGTGGGTTCCTGAAGAAACTCCACGCCGATTTCGCCCGTGAGAAAGTCCCCACCCCACCAGTCGTGGTTGCCACCCATGAGGAGCACGGGGATCCCGGCGTCCACGAGGGAAGAGAGGGTTCCCAGCACACGGGTGTGCCCTCTGGGAATCACACTTCCGTACTCGAACCAGAAGTCGAAGAGGTCACCGTTGATGACGATTCGGGAAGCCTCGGCCCCACAATGCTCGAGCCAGCCCAGGAAGGCTTTCTCGGCCTCAACCGGTGCCACACCAAGGTGGATATCGCTGGCCAGGAAGATCGGTGGATCCTGCATAACCCGGGAAAGGTAGAAGGCTTCAGTGTAGGGTCACAAGGTCGGAACGGGACGGCCCGGCCTCACGCGGGATTGTCCGGACTCCCAAACCCCGTGAACTTTCCAGGAAAGCCTGGAGCACGGAAGGAAGAAGCGGAACAAAAGAATGGTCGCATCGACACGTATTGGCCGGCAGCTGGTTTGGGGGGCCGTCGCCCTTCCATTGTGGGCATGCCATCCCAACCCCGACCTACCGGCCCCGGGACCCCTCGGTGACGACCTTCCGCCCATGGCCGAACGGGCCCTCGGGGCCACCATGCCCGAAAGCCCCGTTCAGATTACATTTGACTTTCGGTTGCGGGAGGCCGACCTGCGTTTTGCTGGGCGGGGAGTGGCCCGGGTCCAACCTCCCTACCGGGTCAGGATCGACCTGTTTTCCAACCAGGGAGAGGGGCTCTTCACGGCAGCTCTGGTGGGAAGCGACCTGAGGATCCCGCCGGGGGTTCCCATCGATCTGGCTCCGCCACCTGCCCTGCTTTGGGCCGCTCTGGGGGTTTTTCGGCCCGATGGGGAGATGGAGCTGGTGGGCGGTCGGGATCGGGGAGATGGAACTGGGACTCTCCAGTATCGGGGCCTTTCAGGAGAGGATCTTCGCTTCCGCTTGGCCGAGGGGATCCTAGAACGAGCCGAGCTTCGGCAAGACGGCCACCTGATCGAGGAAGTCGATTTGGAGTCGGACCGTGACTCCCGGTACGTGGTGGAGACGGTCTATCGGAATCATGCGCTGTTCGTTGAGTTGACGTTCACCCTCAAATCGGAAGAGACCGTTGAGTCCTTTCCCCCGGATATCTGGAACCCAGTCTGGTAGGGAGCGACCTGGTGGGGAGCGGTGGCGAAGCGGCCCGGCCTCAAAGGTTCAAGGGAGCTTCACCCCGAGGGGATCTTTTTGCCGTGCCGCAACGGCTGCCCTCTGCCTCGGCCTGGTTTCGACGGGCTGCTTTTACGGTTTCCAGGCCGGAGCGGGTTTCCCGGATTATGTGAGAACGGTGGCCATCGTCCCGTTCGAGAATGAGACGACCAGGCCTGAAATCACCGACGAGGTCTTCAATCTCCTCCTCAGGGAATTTCCCCGATCCCAGGGACTCCAACCTGCCGGCTACGACGTGGCTGACGCCGTCGTCCAGGGAAAGATCACCCGCTACGACGTCTCCACGCCCAGCTACCGGGCGGGAGCGGCAGGGCAGGTTCCGCAGGTCCTCCAGCGACAGGTGAGTCTGACCGTCGAGGTTCAGATCATCAACCTGGTCGACAACGAGGTCCTTTGGGAAAGCCGGGCCGTTTCGGTCCGTGGGGAGTTCCTGGAGGATACGGAAACGGAAGACGACGGCCGGGCACTGGCCATCGAGCTTCTAATCCAGCGAATCATAGACGGTGCCCAATCGAATTGGTAAGTTTTTCGGCGTCCGTCTTCATAAAACCCAGTTCAACTCAAGCTTTTCGGATCGAATGCGGCCGACGCGATACGTCCTGCTGAGCCTTACGATGTTCGGGTTGTGGCTCCTTTTGTCGGGCCACTACGAGCCTTTGATCCTGGCCTTCGGGGTCCTTTCCAGCCTCCTGGTTACCTATGTCGCTTGGCGCATGGACCGGGAGGACCGGTACGCCTACCCCCTCATTCTGACGTGGCGCCTCGTTGGGTACTGGGTATGGCTGATCAAGGAGATTCTGAAGGCGAACGTGGCAGTGGCCCGGATCATCCTGACCCCCCGTCTGCCGATCAGTCCCATCATGGTCCCCTTCCGGGCATGCATGAAGTCCGATCTGGCACGGATGATCTACGCCAACTCCATCACCTTGACCCCGGGGACCATAACCACGGGAACCCAGGGTGACGTCCTGCGGATTCACGCTCTGACCTGGCACGATGTGGACGGGCGGGAGGAGGACGAGATGGCCGACCAAATCTGCGGCCTCGAGTGCCCCTGGAGCATCAAGCCGTGATGTTCGTGGCGGCCTCGGCGGCGGTCCTGATCACCATGGGGCTGGCCCTGGTTCGGGCGCTCTTGGGTCCCACGGTCTACGACCGGGTGCTGGCGGTAAACATGTTCGGCACCAAGACGGTGCTCATTATTGCGGTCCTTGGATTCCTCACCGGTAGGCCGGACTTCCTGGACCTGGCCTTTCTCTACGCCCTGATCAACTTCATCGGGACCCTCGCCGTCCTGAAGTTCTTCGAATACGGCGACCTCAGTCGGCGACTGGATGAGGTGGAGGGGGAGCCATGAGTCTGGTGATAGACATCCTCAGCTGGGCTTTTCTGCTTTTGGGCTCCTTCTTCGTCGTCACGGGCGGAATCGGAGTGATTCGGATGCCGGACCTCTTCACCCGGCTTCACGCCGCCGCCGTTACCGATACCGGAGGAGCTGGCCTGGTCATCGTGGGTCTCATGTTCCAGGGGGGGCTCTCCCTGGTAACGGTGAAGCTTCTTCTGATTCTGGGGTTCGTCTGGTTTTCCAGTCCTGTCTCGACCTACGCCCTGGCCCGGGCAGCCCTGGCAGGAGGCGAGGAACCCTTCTGGGCCGAGGACCTGGAGCTGCCACCCACAGCCCGGATTCCCGGGTTCGCGCCGAAGCCGGTCCCCGGTGAGGAGGGGATCCAATGAGCGTATTCATCGACTTCGCGCTCCTGGCCCTCCTGGCGACTACAGCCATCGCCGTGGTGAGGGTAACGAACCTCTTCGCCGCGGTGATGCTGGCGGGGATCTACAGCCTGTTGTCGGCGGGGCTCTTTACCGTGATGGATGCGGTGGACGTAGCCTTCACTGAGGCTGCCGTGGGCGCAGGGATCTCCACGGTCCTCTTGCTGGCCACCCTGGCCCTGGTGGGGTCGGTGGTCAAAACCCCCCAACTTCGCATTACAGACATCTCAGCGAAGGTGCCGGTTCGGCGGCCGGTCTTTCCCCTCGTCATCGTTTTCGTCACTGGCGCAATTCTCGTCTGGGGCACGGCGGACATGCCGCCCTTCGGGGCCGCAGACAACCCCATTCACGGACATGTAGCCCCTCGCTACCTGGAGGAGTCGAGCCACGAGGTCGGGGTCCCCAACGTGGTGACCTCGGTTCTGGCATCCTATCGGGGATTCGACACCTTCGGCGAGACGACGGTGGTCTTCACAGCCGCGGTGGGAGTCATGATCCTTCTCTCGGCCATGAGGCGGAAAGACCGGTTTGGCGAGGAGCGGTGGGGTGAGGAGAACGTGCCGAACCTTTTCCGAGGGTTCGTTCCCACCTTCTGGCTCGGTGCGGATGGAAGGATGACGAACACGCCCGAGGATCGTCCGGGCGGCCCTTCCGGAGAGGACGGCCCCTGATGAGTGATCAGATCATCCTTCGAGTGGCCACGAAGATCATTGTTCCGACCATCATCCTCTACGGCCTGTACGTACAATTTCACGGAGACTTCGGCCCCGGAGGGGGATTCCAGGCCGGCGTCATCATCGCTGTCGCTTTCATACTTTACGGATTGGTCTTCGGCCTTCGGAGGACCCACAACGTCCTCCCGACCTGGGTCGCCCGGACCTGCGCCAGCGCCGGGGTGCTTTTGTACGGTGGCGTCGGATTGGCGTCCATGCTGCTGGGAGGGTCCTTTCTGGACTACAACGTTCTTGCCCATGACCCGCACCACGGCCAGCACTACGGAATCCTCCTCGTGGAGCTGGGCGTCATGATCACGGTGTTCGGGGTCATGGTCACGATCTTCTATTTCTTCGCCGCTCGGGGAAGGGAAGACCTGTGAGAGTCCTGGGCCTGTACAACTACTGGATCTTCATCTTCCTGATGATGGTGGGATTCTACATCCTCATCTCTCGGCGGAACCTGGTGAAGAAGATCCTCGGCCTGAACATTTTTCAGACCTCGGTCTTCATCTTCTACATCAGCATGGGGAAGATCACCACCGGGACCGCCCCCATCTTGATCGAAGGCTCCGAGGGCGTGGTCTACTCCAATCCCCTTCCACACGTCCTGATTCTCACGGCTATCGTGGTGGGCGTTTCCACCACGGCGGTGGCCCTGGCTCTCGTGGTGAGGATGAAAGAGGCCTACGGGACGATTGAAGGAGACGAGATCTCCGCCATGGACAACCAGATCCCCTTCTGATGCTCGATCATCTGCCAATCCTCCAGGTCATCGTGCCCCTCTTGGCGGCGCCCGTGGCCGCTCTTTTTCGGAAGAGGGGCGCGGCCTGGCTTCTGGCGGTGATGGCGACCTGGGTCTCGCTGGGGATCGCCCTCCTCCTCCTCCAGAGGGTCTCCGAGATCGGTACCATCACCTATCCCTTGGGCGGTTGGGCAGCGCCCTGGGGGATCGAGTACCGAGTGGACATGGTGAGCGCCTACGTGCTCGTCATCGTCTCGGGCATCGGAGCCGTGGTGACCCCCTACGCCCTCCAAAGCGTGAGACGAGAGGTTGGGGTTAAGCAGGCTCCTCTCCTCTACAGCGCTCTACTCCTGTGCTTTTCCGGACTCCTGGGAATCACCATCACGGGAGACGTCTTCAACCTCTTCGTGTTCCTGGAGATCTCTTCGATCTCGGCGTACGCCCTCATTGCCATGGGGCCTGATAGGAGGGCCCTGCATGCTGCCTACAAATACCTGATCATGGGGAGCATCGGGGCCACCTTCATCGTCATCGGCATCGGTCTGATGTACATGATGACAGGGACCCTGAACATGGCCGATCTCGCGGCCCGCCTCCCTTCGGTGGAGGGCCGGACCATCTCGGTCGCGTTCGCTTTTCTGGCGGTGGGCATCAGTTTGAAACTGGCGCTTTTCCCGCTCCACCAGTGGCTTCCGGACGCCTACACCTACGCCCCCTCGGCGGTGACGGCATTCCTGGCCTCCACAGCCACGAAGGTCGCATTCTACGTTCTGTTGAGAGTGTTTTTCATGGTCTTCAGCGTGGCCTTCGCATTCGAAACGATGGCCCTGCGCTGGACCCTGCTCCCGTTGGCCCTGGTGGCCGTCTTGTCCGCGTCGCTGAGCGCCATCTACCAGGGAAACGTCAAACGCCTGCTGGCCTACTCCAGCGTGGCTCAAATCGGCTACATGATCCTCGGGGTGAGCCTCGTCACGGTGACAGGCCTTACAGCCGGCCTCCTGCATCTCTTCAACCATGCCCTGATCAAAGGCTCTCTCTTCATGGTCATGGGTGCGGTCATGTACCAGGTGGGGTCTGTGAGGATCGAGGCCATGCAGGGCCTCGCCAAGCGAATGCCGTGGACCATGGCAGCTTTCGTGGCCGGCGGGCTATCCTTGATCGGGGTTCCCCTGACCGTCGGGTTCGTGAGCAAATGGTACCTGGTTCTGGGGGCCGTGGAGAGCGGGATGTGGTGGGCCGCCTTCTTGGTCCTCCTGGGATCCCTGTTGGCCGTGGTCTACATCTGGAAGGTCGTGGAAGCGGCGTACTTCCATGATTTTATCGGAGACCTGGAGGTGAAAGAGGCCCCACTTGCTCTCCTGATCCCCATGTGGACCCTGGTGGGCGCGAACGTCCTCTTCGGTGTAGACGCCACCGTCACGGTCGGAGTAGCCCGGCAGGCTGCCCAAATGCTTCTCGGTTTGGCGCCGTAATGCCCACGCATCTCGGCCCCGGCGGACTCCCGGTAATCCTGGCCGTCATGGCACCCCTCCTGGGTAGCCTCCTCATTCTTTCCTTGGCCAGGCATCCCAACCTCAGGGAGGGGGCGAGCCTCCTCACCGCCGGCACCCTTTTCGCCATCGTTTTGACCTTGTTCCAACCGGTCATGAACGGAGAGCGGCCCGGCCTGGTGTTCGCCGAACCGCTGCCGGGCCTACCTCTCTCCCTGGAGGTAGAACCTCTGGGCCTGCTCTTCGCCCTCGTCGCCTCCTCTCTCTGGATCGTCACGTCGATTTATTCCATCGGCTATATGAGGGGCCATCACGAGAAAAACCAGACCCGGTTCTACTTCTATTTCTCCATCGCCATTGCGTCGGCCATGGGGGTGGCCTTCGCCGGGAACCTCTTCACGCTCTTCGTTTTCTACGAAGCCCTCACGCTCTGCACCTTTCCCCTGGTCACACATCACCAGACTCCGGCCGCCAAGAAGGCTGGGAGGGTTTATCTGGGCATCCTCCTCTCGACCTCCATCGGGCTTCAGCTCCTGGCCATCGTCTGGACCTACTTCCTGGCAGGAACGCTGGACTTCGAGGCCGGGGGGATTCTCGCCGACAAGGGAATGTCCAATGCCGCCGCAGCTGGCCTTCTGGCCCTGTACGTGTTCGGCATCGGGAAAGCCGCGGTGATGCCCTTTCATCGTTGGCTCCCGGCAGCCATGGTGGCTCCAACGCCCGTCTCAGCCCTTCTTCACGCCGTGGCCGTGGTGAAGGCCGGGGTCTTCTCCGTCCTGAAGATCTGCGTGTACGTCTTCGGGTGGGAGTTCATCACGGAGACGGGAGCGTCGAACCTGATCATCTGGGCTGCAGCTGCCACGATCATCCTCGCTTCCCTGGTGGCCTTCACAAAGGACAACCTCAAGGCCCGATTGGCTTACTCGACCATCAGTCAGCTCTCCTACATCGTCTTGGGGGCCCTGCTGGCAAACCAGTGGGGCATCATCGGCGGTGGCATGCACATCGCCATGCACGCCTTCGGGAAGATCACGCTCTTCTTCGGGGCCGGGGCCATCATGGTCGCGGCCCACAAGACGGAGATCAGCCAGATGAACGGGCTGGGGAGAACCATGCCCATCACTTTTGGAGCTTTCCTGGTTGGGGCCTTGAGCATCATCGGGCTCCCCCCGGCTGGGGGCGCGTGGAGCAAATGGTTTCTTGGCATGGGGACCCTCGAGGCTGGTCAGCTGGGGCTGTTGGGGGTTTTGATGCTCAGCTCCCTTCTGACCCTGGTGTACCTCCTGGAGATCCCCGTGAAAGCCTTCTTCCTTCCGTCGAACGATCCGTCTTCCCCCTCAGGGATCAGAGAGGCGCCCCTCCCATCCCTCATCGCCCTGGTGATCACGGCGGCGGCGAGCCTCGGGCTCTTCCTCTTCCCTGGAGTCCTCTATGATCTCATGGCGAAGGTGGTGGGATTATGACCGGGCGCCACGAAGAGGGAGGATCATTGAAGCGAGAAGAGAAGCTCCACCTGTGGGACAAGCCGGAGAACGTAAACTGGCTTCTTCGGGTGTTTTACGGCCTCTGCGTGCTCCTGGTCGTGCTGGACCTTTTCGTCCATCGGCATGTGGCGCACCCCTGGGAGAGGTTCTTCGGATTCCACGCATTCTACGGGTTCGTGGCTTGCTGGACCCTCGTGGTCGTGGCCAAAGGCATGCGAAAGGTCCTTATGCGGGACGAGGACTACTACGATGTGGATTGACGTCCCGCCCTTCCTTCCCTTCTTCCTGGGGGCAGCCCTGGTTCCTCTCGCTCCCCGGGGGTGGGTGAGGAATGCCCTCCTGCTGGGTATCCCGATCCTGGGGGGTCTCAACCTCCTGGGGATCGACGCGGGGCCCCACCTCGAAGTGGAGGTTTTTGGCTACACGCTGACACCCTTCGGCGTTGGCACCTTCAGCCTGCTTTTCGGCTATCTCTTTCATATTGCGGCATTTATCGGGAATCTCTTCGCCCTTCACTTGAGGGAGGGCGATGACGACACCCTCCAGCAGTCCATGGCCCTTCTCTATGCCGGGAGCGCCCTGGGGGCCGTGTTCGCCGGAGACTTCATCACCCTCTTCATCTTCTGGGAGCTGTTGGCCCTATCGTCGGTCTTCCTGATCTGGGCCCGGGGCACGGATCGGTCGGTCCGGTCGGGGTTCCGGTACCTGATCATCCACGTTCTTTCCGGCGTTCTCCTCCTGGCCGGAGCCCTGATTCGAGTCCACGAGACCGGTACCATCGAATTCGGGTACGTGGGGCTGGAGGGCCTGGGAGGTTGGCTGATCTTCTTTTCCTTCGGGATCAAGGCTGCGTTTCCCCTCCTCCACAACTGGCTCACCGACGCTTATCCGGAGGGAACGGCGACCGGAACCGTCTTCCTGAGCGCCTTCACCACCAAGGTGGCCGTGTATGCTCTCGCGGTGGGGTTTCCCGGCACGGAGCTCTTGATCTACATCGGCGCCGCCATGACCGCTTTTCCGATCTTCTACGCGGTGATCGAAAATGACCTTCGGCGGGTCCTCGGTTACTCCATGATCAACCAGATCGGGTTCATGGTCACGGGAGTCGGAATCGGCACGGCCCTCTCGCTGAATGGGGCCGTGGCCCACGCATTCAACGATGTGTTCTTCAAGGGCCTCCTTTTCATGGGCATGGGAGCGGTTCTGCATCAGACCGGCAGGATCAACGGATCGGAGCTGGGAGGGCTCTACAAGAGCATGCCCATTACGGCGGCCCTCACCACCGTAGGGGCGGCGTCCATATCCGCCTTCCCTCTGTTCAGCGGCTTTGTGAGCAAGTCCATGGTCATGGCCGCCCTTCTGGAGGAAGGGTACCTGGCGGTTTGGCCGGTGCTCCTGTTCGCATCGGCCGGCGTGTTCCACCATGCGGGAATCAAGATCCCGTTCTTTGCATTTTTCGCTCACGATTCGGGAATCCGAGCCAAGGAGCCGCCCAAGAACATGCTCCTGGCCATGACCCTCGCAGCCATCCTCTGCGTAGGAATCGGGACGTTCCCCCAGTTCTTGTATGGCATTCTTCCCTTCGAGACAGGGTACTGGCCCTACGACCTGACCCACATCCTCACACAAACGCAGCTCCTCTTTTTCGGAGCCTTGGCATTCGTGGGTCTGCAGAAAACCGGGATCTATCCCCCGGAACTCCGCTCTGTGAACATCGACGCAGAGTGGAGCTATCGGTGGCTAGCGCCTCGGGTCATTCGCGGTTTGGCCCCTGTGTTGGCACGGTTTGACAGGGGTATCCGGTCGGCAGCCCTGGCCCCGATTCGTGTCTTGCAGAGGGTGGCTCCAAGTGTGTACGGCTCCAGGGGAATGGCGAGGCAGTGGCCCACAGGAAACATGGTGATCTGGGTCACCGTGATGTTGGCGGCGTACCTTATCTTCTACTTCCTCTAGAGGCCACTTCCTCTAGGGGCGAGGCCGGCCGTCGTCCTTCAGAGCAGTAGAAGGAGTGAGGAAGCATTCATGGACAGAATCCGTTGGCCCGGGGACAAAGTCCATTCCCGGGCAAGCTTGTTGAAGGCCTTCGGAAGGCCCCGGGAAGGGCGCCTGGTCTTCACCAACGGCTGCTTCGATCTCCTGCATCGGGGCCACGTGGAGTACCTGCAACGAGCCCGGGCCTTCGGTGACGCCTTGGTGGTGGGTGTCAACACCGATGAGTCGGTGGAACGACTGAAGGGGAAGGGTAGGCCGGTGGTTCCCCAGGAGGACCGGGCCTGGATCCTGGCCGCTCTGGAGTCCGTGGATGCCGTGACCCTATTCAGCGAGGATACCCCCAGGGAGTTGATTGCGGCCCTGTTGCCGGATGTCCTCGTCAAAGGTGGGGACTACCGGCTGGACGAGGTCGTTGGACGGGAAGAGGTGGAGGAAGCCGGAGGGGAAGTGAGGCTGATCCCCTTCATTCCAGGTCGCTCAACCACCGACCTGCTGCAGAAGATGCGAGGAGGATCCTGATGATGAGACACGACGGGCGCTCCCCGGGGCAGCTTCGGCCTACGACCATCGAACTGGACACGGTACCCTATGCCGAGGGATCCTGTTTGATATCCACTGGCAACACTCGTGTGCTCTGCTCGGCTTCGGTCCAGGATGAACTCCCGGAGTGGAGGGAATCTTCCGGCAAGGGTTGGGTGACCGCCGAGTACGGAATGCTCCCTCGAGCCACCCATACCAGGGGGTCCCGGGAGAGAAAGGGGCCGAAGGGCCGGACCCAGGAAATCCAGAGGTTGATAGGCCGGTCTCTCCGGTCGGTCACGGATCTCGGATCCCTCGGGCCCAGGACGATCATCGTGGATTGTGATGTGCTGCAGGCCGACGGCGGGACCCGAACCGCTTCCATCACAGGCGCCGCCGTGGCCCTGTACCGGGCCTGCTCCCTGTTGGTGGCGGAGGGTGAGATTCCGCGGAATCCCATG
>JASFVN010000099.1:0-13852 GCA_050049805.1 Gemmatimonadota bacterium | reverse complement strand
CTCGGTGCGGAGCGGTTTCTCCAGGAGGTGAGAGTCACGGCCAACCTTACCCATCCGCACATCCTTCCACTCCACGACTCGGGGGAGGCTG
This sequence comes from Gemmatimonadota bacterium, assembly GCA_050049805.1. Taxonomy (GTDB): domain Bacteria; phylum Gemmatimonadota; class Gemmatimonadetes; order Longimicrobiales; family Gaopeijiaceae; genus JABDNZ01. The sequence goes on along the minus strand of JASFVN010000099.1, from coordinate 13,761 downwards.
ACGGATTTCTCTTCTACGTGATGCCATTCATCGAGGGGGAGTCGCTTCGGGATCGCTTGGTCCGGGAGCACGAATTGCCGGTGCCGGAGGCAGCCCGGATCCTCCGAGACGTAGTAGACGCCCTGGCGGCAGCCCACAAGCTCGGCGTGGTGCACCGGGATATCAAACCGGAGAATGTGCTCCTTTCCGGTCGACATGCCATGGTGGCGGACTTTGGGGTGGCCAAGGCCGTGAGCGAAGCCACGGGACGGCACAAGCTCACCACCCTGGGGGTGGCGCTGGGGACGCCCTCGTACATGGCGCCGGAGCAGGCAGCGGCTGACGAAGCCGTCGACCACCGGGCGGATATTTACGCCGTGGGCGTTTTGGCCTATGAGCTCTTAGCCGGGCGTCCGCCGTTTACCGGCACCACCCCCCAGCAGATACTGGCTGCCCAGGTCATGGAAGCTCCTCAACCCGTGACGGAGCTAAGGGCTTCCGTGCCGCCGGCTCTGCAAACCCTCGTCATGCGGTGCCTGGAGAAGAAACCGGCAGACCGGTGGCAGAGCGCCGAAGAGATGCTCCCGCAGCTGGAAGCGGCAGCCACGCCCAGCGGGGGAACTACGCCAACCGACATGCAGCCATTCACGGCTCAATCCACGCCACGCCGGACCCGATGGTCTCTCGTTGGTGGAGCAGCTGTTGTAGTAGCTGCGTTGGTCGCTGGAACCTGGATTTGGAGTGGGAAGCAAGGGACAACTCCGGGTGGTGCCCTGGAACCCGTGCTCGTCGTTCCGTTCGAGGTGAGAAGTTCTGCCGAGACGCTTCTCGGCTTGGGCTCCGCTGCAGCAGAGCAGATCTCGGCCGCTATCCTTCGCGAGGATCTAGCCGCATTGGCGTCCTCGACTGCGGTCCCGGCCACAAGCGATCCGGAAACCCTGCGGGAGGCGGTCTCCTCCACGGGGGCAGCCACCCTTGTCACCGGCACGATCGATCATCGTGGCGACTCAGTCGAGATCCGGGCGTCTGTGCTGAGAGGGCAGGATCTTCAACCGATTTACGTGTTGGAAGTTGAACGGGGGTCGGTCAATGCCCCGCGGACAGCAATAGATGCTATCACACAGCGGGTGCTTGGCGCGGTCGGGTGGCTCACCGCGTCTCACACGCGAGTGCAAGGCCAATACCGACCTCCAAGTAGCTTGGAGACTCTCAGGTTGATCCGACGTGGAAGTGAACTGTTCGATGAGAGACGGTTCAATGAGTCTGTTCCCTTCTACGAGGAGGCTTTCGCGCGGGACACGAGTTTGCTGTGGGTAGCAAGTGGGCTGGTCTACGCGTATTGGAATGCCGGCCGGTCTCGGGAACGCGATTCCATCCTGGCTTATGTGGGCCAACGCCGGAGCCGCCTCACCCATGTCGAGACGCTTTACCACAACCATGCTGTAGAAGTGCACTGGGGCAACCCCGATGATGAGTATCGGACTGCCGTAGAAGCCTTGGCTCCGGATACGGCGTGGTGGCTCTTCAACGCGATGTGGTCCTCAGTCCGGTCGAACCGCCCGGAGGAAGGGATGCGTTTCTTCCGCATGCGAGATTCGGCGCAAACCAACCTGGAGCGGTGGTACGATCATTCCGGTCGTGCGCTCCACAGCCTCGGCCGATATGAGGAACTCCTCTCCCATGCACGTGAGGCGAGACAACAAGGCCCCACCTGGCCTTCCGCCCTCTTCTGGGAAGCGAGAGCCCTCGCTGCCCTGGGGCGGTTGGAGGAGTTGGAGGACGTCCTCGCCAGTGCCCACCTTTCCGATTCGCCGACGGCTCCTGGCAACGCATTGTTGGAGGCTGGCATTCAGTTCTGGGCCAGAGGTGACACGATCGCAGCACGGGAGCTGTGGCAGCGGACAATTGACTGGGTCCTGGCCCAGGGCCTGGAAGGAGAAGGCGCGCTGGATCGGCGCATTCTCATCGCAAATGCCTACTACCACCTTGGCTTGTACGATCAGGCACGGGAACACCTTGCCATCCTCGCCAGTGCAAGTCCGGAGAACGCGGGCTGGGCAGGCATGCTGGCCCGAATCGCCGCTCGGCAGGGAGACGAGGATGGTGCTCAGGCGGTGGCTGAGGAGCTTCTGACGGAGAACCGGACTTGGCTCAAAGGAGCCTACACCTATGAGGCCGCGAAAATCTACGCTGTCCTGGGGCACCGAGAACGGGCCTTGGCCCTGATCCGTCAAGCCATGAATTCCGGCAGCCGACCGTGGTGGGACCTCAAGATGTCACCTCGCGATTTCGATTCCCTTCGGGGTCATCAACCATTCGAGGGCCTAATTCAGCCCAAAGGCTAACTCATGCCCTTCCCTTCCCTCCTCCAACGACTGAAAGAGCGGAAGCTCGTGCAGTTGGCCTCACAATGCAGAAATAAGGGTGCTCGGCATTTAAACGAGGATTGCTGAGGGCTCGGTTCGATTGGATCAGCCTTCCGTCTCGCTCCCGAACGGCGTCCGGGTCCAGGTTTGGTGCCAGTGCAAGATCCGCCAAGCGCCAACAAGCAACAGAACGGAAAAGGCGGAAAGCGTTCTCATAGAACCTCCTAGCTGGGGGCAACTCCCAACTATCCAACCCCCTCAACTATCGACTGCAAGAAATCCGCAAGAGGATTTGCGTCTAAGCTCGACCTCAGCCTAAAATCGTCTATGCTTCAATCCATTCCCAAAAACCGACCAATTCCTGGAGGCGCCCCATGAAGAAGATCTGCGTTTTACTCCTCTCACTCCTACTCCTGTTCCCAGCGTTGGCCTCACCGCAGAACTGGACGCAGGAAGAACAGGAGTTGATCGACCACATTAAAATGTGTTGGGACGCTTGGATCGACACTCGGCCCCAAGCAGATCACGATCAGTTCTTCGAGAGGTGTCCGTGGTCCGAGGACCTGAGCATGTGGTGGACCAACGATGGGATGCCCCAGACCCTGGAGCGTACCATCAGGAACTGGGTGGTTCCTCCTGTGGACGTCATGTGGCTAGACCTCAATCCCATCGCTATCAGGATCTGGGATGATGTGGCGATGGTTCAGATGTACGCCATCTGGAAGGCGAAGACTCCAGACGGATTGGTGAACACGGAATACAAGCGAACGGAGATCTTCCGTCGAGTCGATGGTAGATGGGTCTTCATGGGAGGACAGGGTACACCTGTGAGCGCAAAAGATGAAGATCCCTACGGATAAAGTGCAGGGGAAGGGAACTCAACTGGCCCCTGTCCCTTCCCGGCAGGGGCCAAATCCTTGCCCCCCACCATACCCACAACCCATGATTCTCCTTGGTGGCTGACTGGGCTGGAACGGGCAGGCTTCTCTCAACGGGGCCATCAGCGTGGCATCCAAGCTATCGTTGTTCCTGGCGGAACTGAAGCAGCGGAAGGTGGTGGGTGCCCTAGTCGCCTATGGTGCGGTTGTCCTCGCGATCCTCCAAGGGGCCGATCTCCTATTCGCTATCCTCCTTCTACCGGACATCGCCTTTACGCTCCTGGCCATCGGATGCATGGCCGGATTCCCCGTCGTTGTGGTTCTCTCCTGGGTTTATGACCTCACCGTCTACGGTCTTCGCCGAGCCAGCGAGGTGACAGAGGAGGTGAAACATCAAAGAGTGCCCCTGAAGCGATACCTGGAGCTAGTGGGTGCCTTCACCGTCGCAGGGCTCGTCATCGCCGTTACGGCCGGGGCGGTGGGAAGGGCCAACTATCCGACTTCCTCCGAGGACGGCACAGTAGGACTGGCCGTCTTTCCCTTCCGGACCTTGGGAGGTATCGGGGCCGAGTGGTCCGAGGGGGCGCCGGACCTCCTGGCGACCTCCCTCGACGGCACGCCCGGGTTGCGGGTGGTGGATCCTTGGCCCCTCTGGGCGAACCTGAGGGACGGGGCGGATTCTCCTGCCCCGGCTCCGGAGCCCGATGAAGCCACCGTCCTCACCGGGGAGGCCCAAGCCCACCGATACCTACTGGGCTCCGTGGTGCCCTCCGGTGACCAAGTGGAGGTCGCCTTGCGCCTCTACCAGATCGGACGTTCCGAGCCCATCGGAGTATTCTCGATCCAGTCAGATGCCAGCGACCTGTCGAATGCGGTGCGCGAGCTGGCCCTCCTCACTCTGACCCACGTTTGGGGACCACTTCGCCCTAGAGATCTTCCGGGTGAATTGGGTATTGACGCGACCCAATCCCCCGAGGCCATGAAGGCCTATCTGGCAGCCAAAGAGGCAATGCGGCGCGGCCTATTCGACTCGGCGAATGTCGCCATCGACCGGGCCATTGTTTTGGACTCCACCTTCGCCCTGGCCATGGTGGAGGCCGTGGCAATCAAGTCCTGGCTCGTCTCTTCACAGGGGGGTTCGTACGGCGGCTTTTTCGAGCTTCTGGACCGAGCAGAGCCGCACGCGGAGGCGCTGAACGAAAGAACGCGGCTCCGCCTGCGGGCAGCCCGCGCCTCGGTACGGACGGACGGTGCCGCGGCCATCGATGCGGCCCAGCGCATCCTCCGGATCGATCCTCTCGATTACCTCGCCAACGCGAGCCTGGAGTACTACGACCGCGTTCTTGGATGGCAACTGGGGCCGCCTCAGCCAGGCAGACGCGCCGCGGCTGAGGGGGTCTTCCTCATGGATTCAATCCAGGTCCCGGCCCTCCTCGTGAGGACGTGGTGGGCCGTGAGCCTCGGGGATACCGCAGACCAGCGGGTCCAGCTCCAGCGCCTGCGACACTTGGCGGGTGAGCGCTCCGTGGCCCGACACCAGATCCGGGCCCTGGAGACCCTGCTGGCCTCGGAGGAGGGGTTTCAGGAGGTTCTTCGCTCGCCACCCGGCACCCTCCCGGGGCTGGTGGCCATGGCCAGTTATCTCCGCACCGGGAACCCGTCCCGCTATGAGCGCCTCTTGGAGTCGGTGCGGGGTAGTGGAGACCCGAACCTGGCCCGGGTGGCGGCGAGAGAGGCCGTTCGCTTGGCTGTAGCCCGGGGCCACCTGGCGTCGGTGGATGCAGGCCTCCGGGACGGGTCCCTGGCCGGCGCCAACCTGGACGGCCTGGCGCAGCAATTCCTGGTGGCGGCGGATCTGGCTGGTGTGGGCGAGAGGGAGATGGCCCGGCGGGCCGTGGAGGCCGTGGTGTCGCGCCTACCTCCGGATTCGGCCCTGGCGTTCTTCAACACCCACCCGGTGTGGCTGGAGGGATGGCTCGTGGGGGCATGGAGCGCCCAGTACGGCGACACGCTCCTTGCCCAACGGTGGATCGACGCCATCGGAACGCTCCCCCCGGGCGGGACGTCGGAGGATTACCGGGGCTCGCTACAGGCGGACATCGCCGGACGGCTGGCAACCCGGCGCGGAGATCCTGGAGAGGCTCTGGACCGGGCCGGCTCCGCCTTCGCCCTCTGGACGATCCACACGGAGAACGAGTACGAATATGCCGCGGAGCCCGTGATGAGGTTCGAGCTGGCTCTCCGCTATCGGGACTCCGGAATGGCCGACAGCGCCCGGGCCGTCTTCTCCTCCTTACTCCCACCCACGACGTGGATGGGGTTCCTTACGGCCCGAGCCTCCTTCGAGTTGGGGGAGATGGCCGCCGCCCAGGGTCGGGGCCAGGACGCGATTGCCTACTACCGGAGGGCGGTCCAGATGTGGGAGGGCGGAGGGCCATCGGTAGCGTCATTCCGAGAACGAGCCCTGGTTGAACTGGATCGCCTTCTCCTCGGCGGAGATCAGGGTAAGAACGTCCCCAAAGGCTGACCAACCCATGCCCACCCCCACCCTTCTCCAGCGCCTGAAAAAGCGGAAGCTCGTGCAGTGGGGCTGAGCTCCCCCTACCCTACCTCCCAGAGCCCCACCCGTGCAAAGCACAATCCGCTGCAATTGGAGAGGAGACGGCAGGCCCATACACGGTAGAATCCTTGCCCACCGCATACCCACAACCCATGATTCTCCTCGGTGGCTGACTGGGCTGGGAAGGGTCGTTGTCTCTCACCGGATCACACCGCATGGAGCACGAAGAGCGCCTGAAGGCCGCCCTGGCCGACCGCTATCAGATCGAACGGGAGATCGGCTCCGGCGGCATGGCCACCGTCTACCTAGCCCAGGACCTCAAACACGCTCGCAAGGTGGCGGTAAAGGTGCTGCGGCCGGAGTTGGCCGCCGTCCTGGGGGCCGAGCGTTTCCTCTCCGAGATCAAGACCACCGCCAACCTCCAACACCCACACATCCTTCCCCTCTTCGACTCGGGCGAGGCCCACGGCTTCCTCTTCTACGTCATGCCCTACGTGGAAGGGGAATCGCTCCGGGCCAGGCTGGACCGGGAGAAACAGCTTTCGGTCGAAGAATCGGTAGGCATCGCGAAGTCCGTGGCCAGCGCCCTGGACTACGCCCACCGCCACGGCGTCATCCACCGGGACATCAAGCCCGCCAACATCCTCCTCCACGATGGCCAGCCCATGGTGGCGGACTTCGGGATCGCTCTGGCGGTGAGGGCGGCGGGAGGTGAGCGGCTGACGGAGACGGGTCTGAGTCTGGGCACACCCCAGTACATGAGCCCTGAGCAGGCGTCGGGGGACCGGGAGGTGGACGGCAGAAGCGACATCTACTCCCTGGGATGCGTCCTGTACGAGATGCTCACCGGGGAACCGCCCCATGGCGGTCCCACGGTGCAGGCCATCATCGCCAAGCTGCTGACGGACAAGCCCAGACCGGTGACGGAGCTGAGGGATACGGTGCCGGTGCACGTGGCAGCCACGGTGCACAAGGCCCTGGAGAAGCTCCCGGCGGATCGGTTCGGGGGGGCGGGGGAGTTTGCGGTCTCCCTGGAAGACACATCAGCCTCCTGGCCCACGGCCAGGCAGGGAGCTGGGCCTGGTGTCGTTCCTGACTCCAAGCTGATCCCCCGTTGGGCTTTTTGGGCCCTCTTGACCATCATCTGCGTCCTACTTGCCACCAACGGATGGAGCTGGACGCGTTTCCGCGGAAACGTCAGACCGACGCAGGTGGAGAAATTCCTCATCGATGTGCCATCGGATATCGAGTTCCTGGCCGACGATGACGCGGCCACCACCTTCGCCCTCTCCCACGACGGGTCATTCCTGGTCTATACCGGTGTGAGAGAAGGCCAACGGCAGCTTTTTCTCCGGAGATTGGACGAGTGGGATCCCATTCCCATCGCCGGGACGGAGGGAGCCCGGACTCCCTTCCTCTCCCCGGACGGTGAGCTGGTGGGGTTCATCTCTGAAGGGGGGTTGTTCTCGGTTCCCGTCACGGGAGGGGAGCGCCGAGAAATCAGGGACATTGGGGGAATGGTATCCGCGGTGAGTTGGGGAACCCACGACTCCATCATCTTTTCCCTTCCGTACGAGGGTCTCTTCCAAATTCCCGAGACAGGCGGAGACCAGCGGCAACTGACGGCCCTCGATACTGCTGCCGGCGAGGTCGTTCACACCCTTCCCCAGGTGCTTCCCGATGGCACTGGCGTCCTCTACACCATCGGCTTCGTCGGAGACATCTATCTGACGGCGATCCAAGAATTCGGAGAGGATGAGCGGACCATCCTATCCGAGGAGGCCAGAGGGCTGGGTCCCCGCTATGTGACGACAGGAGCCGGTGAGTTCCTGCTGACGAAGGAATACGGAGCAGGCGAGTTGAACGCGGTCCGCTTCGATCTGGCCCGGCGTCAGGTTCAAGGAGATCGGTTCAGGGTGCTGGAAGGCCTCCACAAGGGGCTCTTCGACGGCGGGAATCTCGGCGTCAGTGGGGATGGAACCTTGGCCTACCTTAGTGGCACCGCCGACTTGCGGTTCGTCTGGGTGGACCGCCAGGGGAATGCCACGCCCCTTCCCATCCCTCCACGACCGTTCCGGCGACCTCGCCTGTCTCCGGACGGAACCCGGATCGCGGTGGAAGAACCCGACGGGGATCAGAACCACATTTACGTCTACAACCTGCAAGGGCAAAGAGCTCGCCTCACGGAAGAAGGCTCCAACACCAACCCCACATGGGGACCGGACGGGGAGTTGATTGCCTTCGCGACCGGTCGCTCCGAGCCCGGGGAACTCTTCGCCAGGAAAGCCGACCGGACCGGCCAGGCTTGGCGCGTCGCATCCCCTCAGGGTGCGCCGGTGATCCCCCTCGCCTGGGCATCCACCGGAGTCCTGACCACCGGCGGCGGCTGGGATATCTGGATTCTGGATCTCGATGGCGACAGCGTGCCGAAGCGGCATTTTTCGTCGGACGCCAGGGAGGTAGCGGGTACGATCTCTCCGGACGGAAGGTGGATCGCCTACGGGTCGGACCGCTCCGGCCGCTCCGGAGACTATGAGATCTTCGTCGCCGAATTCCCTGGATCAGGAGAGGGAGAGCAGGTGACTCTGGGCGGCGGAAGAGCCCCGGTCTGGTCCAAGGACAGTTCGGAGCTGTTCTTTCGAAAAGACAAAGGAATCTGGTCGGTGAGGATGCCCTCTGCCCCGGGCCTCCCATTCGAAGAGCCGGAGCACCTCTTCGACGGCGACTTCATCCGAAATCCGGGCAACCTGGCCAACTACGACGTGGCCCCAGATGGGCGCTTTCTGATGATGGTCCCCGATTCGGTACCCAACGAGTTCAGGATCATCAAGGGTTGGGACGTGGAGCTCGCCCGTATAGCCGGGGGTGGGCCATGACTGCCCTTCCCTCCCGCCTCACCGCCGCCCTCTCCGACCGCTACCGGATCGAGCGGGAGATCGGATCAGGCGGCATGGCCACGGTCTACCTGGCCCAGGATCTGCGACATGAGCGGAAGGTCGCCCTGAAGGTTCTGAAGCCGGAGCTGGCAGCGGTGGTTGGGGCCGAGCGGTTCCTGGCCGAGATCAAAACCACCGCCAACCTCCAGCACCCCAACATCCTCCCCCTTTTTGATTCGGGAGAAGTGGACGGCCAGCTCTTCTACGTCATGCCCTACGTGGAGGGAGAGAGCCTCCGGGACCGGCTGGACCGGGAGAAGCAGCTGCCCATCGACGAAGCCGTCCGCATAGCCACAGGGGTCGCCGAAGCCCTCCAGGCCGCCCACGACGAAGGTATCATCCACCGGGATATCAAACCGGCCAACATCCTTCTCAGAAAAGGGATACCTCTGGTGGCCGACTTCGGCGTCGCACTGGCGGTGACTGCCGCGGGAGGGGGCCGCCTGACGGAGACCGGCCTGAGCCTGGGGACTCCCTATTACATGAGCCCTGAGCAGGCGTCCGCCGATCGGGACCCTGACGCCCGAAGCGACGTCTACAGCCTCGGGTGTGTCCTCTACGAGATGCTCGCCGGGGACCCACCCTATCCCGGAAGCACGGCCCAGGCCGTACTGGCGAAAATCCTCACGGAAGAGCCAGCTTCGCCGACTCGACACCGCCGCTCCATCCCTCCGAACGTGGAAGCGGTCGTTCTCAAGGCCATCGAAAAGCTCCCGGCCGACCGATTCCATTCGGCCAACGGGTTCGCCGATGCACTCAAGGATCCTTCCTTCGGACATGCAGCGGGGACGAGCTCACGTTCCCGACGCGCAATCGCGCTTGGCGGAAAGGCTTGGATCGGTCGCCTTGGATGGGGTGCCGCCGCCGTCCTGGCAATGGCTTTGGTGGTCAATCTCATCAGCGGACCGGCAGCACGGGACGGCGCCAGCGAGGCTTTTCGTTATCAGATTCTCCTTCCGGGTTCTTTCCCCCTGACCTTTCATGGCCCAGCCCACCTGGGGCTTTGGCAAAGCTCGCTGGCCCTTTCCCGTGACGGGCACCGGCTGGCTTATGTGGCTCACTACGGAGGCACGACTCACCTCCTCATCCGCGACCTGGAGACGAAGAGCGTGACGGATCTGGAGGGCACGGAAGGGGCGTATTCACCGTTCTTCTCTCCTGACGGCGAGTCGGTAGCGTTCTTCACCGGGTCCGAGCTTCGCCGGGTACCGGTCACAGGGGGCCAGACGGTCCCGTTGGGGGAATACTTCGAGCCCGCCGGGGGAGTCTGGACCGAGGATGGCCAAATCCTGGTGGCCGACGCGGAGGGTGACAACCCGATCCTGGTCTCGGCGGCAGGTGGCGAGCCATCGCCCGTGGGCCTCGAAAGGTTTTCCCTTCGAAGCCCCTGCCTCCTGCCGGGCGGCAGATGGGCAGCGGGTGTCCTCTACTCGGACCAGCTGGGGGTTCTCTCTCTGGAGACCGGAGAGCTTCTGGCCATCACACGTGGCGGGCTGGTCCCTCCGGATTCCGTCCGGCCAGGGGAGATGCTCATCGGTTTCGATCCCCAGTATGTGGAGACAGGCCACCTCATCTACCTGTCCAATGGCGACGGAGGCCTCATGGCCCTCCCCTTCGACGGCCGGCGCCGCCTGGTGCTGGGTGAGCCCGCGCCGGTTCTGGAGGGCGTTCGAAAGGAGGAGACCTACGGTTTTGGTCACTTTGCTGTAGCTGACAATGGTACTCTGGTCTACGCGCCGGGGCTCAATGCCCACCGGGGCTACCTCGTGTTCCTGGACGGGAGCGAACAGGTCGACACCCTCGATTTCCCCAGAGGCCAGTACGACTGGCTGGCCCTCTCGCCGGATGGGAGGAACCTTCTCACCGGACAGCGAGGAGAGGAGGGGGGAAAGTGGGAGGTCTGGCGCTGGGACCTCGAGACCGGACTGGGGAGGAGCGTAATGGCCAATGATACCTTGAGTGTGATGCCGTATGCCTGGCTCGACGAGAACCGGATTCTCGCTGCCCGGTCCCAGCCGGCAACCCAGGAGTGGCTGAGTCCCGCGGAGGCCTATATCGCGGAACAAACGCTGGAACCGATTTCGGAGGAGCCCGTCGGCTGGCCAGCCCTCCACCCGGACGGGTCTACTTACGCGGCTTTCCTGCGAGGGAACAGGACCCTGCGAATCTTCAGCCGGGACGGGTCCACCCAGCAGGAACGGCCCGTGAGCGGGGGAGACGCAGCCTCCTTTTCCCCCGATGGACGGTGGCTGGCGTTCAGAAGTCAGGGTAACGTGATGGTGACCCCCTTTCCTTCTGCCGAAGAGTTCTATCTCGTAGCGGAACCGCCTGCGGAGATGCCCCGGTGGTCCAGTTCGGGTGATGCCCTCTTCTACAGGGGTCCAGGGGAGTTTTGGCGGGTCCCCTTTTCGGAGGTCGGAGGAGAGCCTGTTTTTGGGGAGCCGGAACTCTTCGCCACCGGACCGTTCGTGCGCGTCTGGGCTTGGTCCTACGCCGTCATGCCCGACGACCGGCTCCTGGCCGTCATGGGGCCTCCGGAGCGGTCCACCGGGCATCTGGAGGTCATCACCAACTTCTTTTCGGTCCTGGAGGAGCGGGCGCCGGCACATCGGTGAGATCCTTGGCGGAGACAGGGCCGGTGCCAGGGCAAAAGGGGCCATCCTTGCTCACGTCTTAACCGCACCATCATTATGCTCTCCGGCGGGTGACAGGGCTGACACGGGCAATCTCCTTTCACGAAATGGATGGCTGTGAGCTCAGACCAACCAGCTGAAGAGCGCCTCACCACCGCCCTCTCCGACCGATACCGCATCGAGGCGGAGATCGGCTCGGGAGGGATGGCCACGGTCTACCTCGCCCAGGACCTGAAGCACGACCGGAAGGTGGCGGTGAAGGTGCTTCGCCCGGAGTTGGCAGCCGTTTTAGGGGCCGAGCGCTTCCTCACCGAGATCAAAACCACCGCCAACCTCCAGCATCCCCACATCCTCCCCCTCTTCGATTCGGGTGAAGCCGATGGGTTCCTCTTCTACGTAATGCCCTACGTGGAAGGCGAGAGCCTGCGAGCCAAGCTGGATCGGGAGAAGCAGCTGGCGGTGGACGAAGCCGTGGGCATCGCGAGGTCCGTGGCAGATGCCCTGGACTACGCCCATCGCCACGGCGTCATCCACCGGGACATCAAACCGGCCAACATCCTCCTTCATGATGGCCAGCCCATGGTGGCGGATTTTGGTATTGCGCTGGCGGTCCGAGCCGCCGGTGGGGCTCGCCTCACCGAGACTGGTCTCAGCCCCGGGACACCTCAGTATATGAGCCCGGAGCAGGCGTCGGGGGACCGGGAGATCGATGGCAGGAGCGACCTCTACTCTCTGGGGGCGGTGCTCTACGAAATGCTTGCAGGGGAGACGCCCCATTCCGGCCCCACGGTCCAGGCCGTCATCGCCAAGCTTCTGACGGATAGGCCGAGATCGGTGAAGGAGCTGAGGGAGACGGTTCCGGATCATCTTTCAGCCACGGTTCACAAGGCTCTGGCCAAGCTACCGGCTGATCGTTTTGAGTCCACTGAGAGTTTCGCGAACGCATTGACTGAAGACCAACCGGCTCAGGCGCGACGGCCCACGGATATAGCAGCCAAGGATAGGCGGACGTTATGGATCGGATTGGCATCGGCATTGGTGGTGATCTTGATTGCTGCGTGGTGGATTGCAATTCGAAATGGCACGGAAGACGGGCCTATCGAAAGGGTCGCGGTCTTGCCTCCTGAGAACCTTACCGGTGACCCGGAGCAGGATTATTTCCTGGAAGGGATGCACGGCAGGTTGATCGCAGTGCTCGGGCAGTTGGTAAGGAATGATGTGGCTGTTCTAGGACCCAGGTCGGTGATGCAGTATAGGAATAGCGATTTGCCGACAAGAGACATTGCCGAAGAGTTGGACGTAGACGCGCTCATTGAACTCTCTGTGGCTAGGAGTGGTGACAGTGCCTACGTAACCGCACACCTGGTAAGGGCGGTGTCGGGGACCGTGGAGGGGGGTGTAACGCATGCGCGAGCGCTGCCCGAAATCATGGCGCTATACGAGGAAGTAGCATACGCCATCGCGGAAGAGCTGAAAGAGGTAGTCACGCCAAGCGGGCTTTACCCCACTGGTGCAGAGCGACAAGTGGACCCGGAAGCCTATGCGCTCTATCTGCGGGGCGAGACCTATTACAACCGTCTCGATCCGATCAAGGAAGATCTTTACCGAGCCATCTCCTATTACGAACTCGCTCTGCAGGAGGACCCCACGTTCTCTCCGGCGCATGCAGGTGTCTCCCGCGCCTATGCCATCCTGGGTGCGTTTAGCATTATCCCGCCGGATTCGGCGTGGCCTCGCATGGAGGCTGCTGCGGACCTCGCAATGCAATACGGTGAAGAGTTGGTGGAAGTCAGACTGGCCCACGCACAGCGGCTGTTCTACGGCTGGGATTTCACGGGGGCGCGGAGGGTACTCGAAAACCTCTACGAGAGCAATCCGAATGACGTTGAGGTAGTCTCTTACTATTCCTCTGTCCTCGCGCACCTTGGCGAGCGAGACAGAGCGGTGGAGTTGGTGCGGCGCGGAGAGGCGTTGGAACCGCGCGATCCTCTCACGCTGTCGAGGTTGGCCTGGGCCCTCGTGACTGCCAGGCAATGGGATGGAGTGTTCGAGCTGTACGAGCGAGTTCTGTCGGACTGGCCCGAGTACGTGCTGGCCCACAATCACCTCACGGAGGCGTATACTGCTGCGGGCGATCTAGAGAGGGCGGTGAAACATCAGGAAGCGAACCTGGCCGCCATGGGCGAACTGGAGGCAGCAAACGAACATGGCATGATCGGCTTTCTCTATGGTCGGTTGGGGCGAGAGACTGAAGCGCGAGAACAGCTTGCCATTCAGGACGACATCGAGAGAACCGGTCGGTATGTGTCACCGATTGCGCGGGCTCTTGTCTACCTGGGTCTGGGAGATGAGGATACCGCCCTGAAACTGCTCGAGGAGGCGTACGACACCCATGCCGGATGGATGAAC
>JASFVN010000365.1:0-4411 GCA_050049805.1 Gemmatimonadota bacterium | reverse complement strand
CTCCTCGGAGAACTCGCCAGTCGGGATCATGAAAGACACACGCGCCGTGGGCTCGGTTCCGAACCCTGGATCCAGGCGCCGGGAGGCTCCGAGGCTCCGGAGGAAGAGGCCTGCAGTGGCCAGGAGGACCACCGAGACGGCCACCTGGCCCGTGACCAAGATCCTGCTGAGGAGGACGGCGCGGGGGCGGCTGGCCGCGGCCGACTCACCTTTCAGGACGGGGGAAATCTCTCGACCGGTGGCCTCCAGGGCGGGAAGGGCGCCCACCAGGACTCCCGTGGCAACGGTAACGCCCAGGGTGAACAGTAGGACCCGCCAGTCAAGGCTCAGGTCGAATCCCAGGGTCACTGGAAGGGGAAGCGTAATCCCCAGAGCCAGTTCCTGGAGCCAAAGAGCGAAAAGGATGCCCACCGCTCCCCCCAACAGGGCAAGAGTCAGCGTCTCGGTCAGAACCTGGCGGACCAGACGTCCCCTGGAGGCCCCGAGGGCCTTCCGAAGGGCGATCTCTCTCCTTCGTTCTACGGCACGGGCCAGGAGGAAAGACGCCAGGTTGGCGCACGCAATCAGAAGAACCATGGCAACAAGGCCCACGGCCAGGAGGTTCCCCGCCACGATGGCCCGGTCCGCGTCCGGATTGACGAGGACTTCGTCGGCAGCCAGACCATACAGGCCGTCCGTGGGCTGCCAGATCTCCGGGAAGTCCTCTTTCAGACGGGCCGCTACCCTTTCCAGGGCCGCGTTGGCCTGCGCCAAAGTCACGCCCGGACTGAGTCGGCCCATGGGCCGGAAGGCGTTTGCCCCTCTGGAATCCAGAGAGCCCTCCATGAGGGGTTGGAGAAGGTCCACCATCATGACCGGGGCGAAGACATCCACATCCACCGCCGGAAAGGAGCCCCGAAATTCTTCCTCCATCACCCCGACTACCGTAAACGCTCCACCGCTCAACCGGATCGTCCGGCCCACGACCTGCGGGTCCCCTCCAAAAGACTCCCTCCAGAAGCGATGGCCCAGCACAACCGCCGGGTGGGCGCCGGGCGCCACGTGATCCTCCGGGGAGATGGTTCGCCCCATTCGCGTGCCGACGCCCAGAAGCTGGAAGTAGTCTCCCGTTACCATCTCGCACACCAGGGTTTCGGTACCGTCGCCTATCTCCCGCTGTACGAAGGCGAACCATGCGCCACCGACTTCCGAGAACACCTCCGTAGTGGCGCGCTGAACCTCCAGGAAGTCGGGATAGCTCAGGGGGCCAAAGCGGGTCCAATCCGACTCTCTGTAGATGGTCACAAGCTCATCCGGGGCCTCGCAGGGCAGCTGTCGGATGAGGAGCGCGTTCACCACGCTGAAGATTGCCGTGTTGGCCCCGATCCCCAGGGCCAGGGATAGGATGGCCAACACCGTGAAGGCGGGACTCTTCCTGAGGCCCCGGAATGTCACGCGAAAGTCGGTGGCGAGGTCGTCCAGAGTCCGGACCCCTCGGGCCTCCCGGCCCCACTCTTTGAAACGCTCTACCCCTCCGAACGCCAGAAGAGCTTGTCGGCGGGCTTCCCTGGCACCCATCCCGGCTTTCAGGTTGCTCCGGGTTTCCATATCCAGGTGGAAGCGGAGCTCCTCATCCATCTCCCGCTCCACTCTCTCCCTCCGGAAGAGAACCCTGAGGCGTCGGATCCACCGGAAGAGTGTTTGCATCAGTCACCTCGCGCCGGAACCTGAGAAATGCCGGACTCGGTCCCCGGGAGAGGAAGGTCGGAGATCCATTCCGTGCCCCTATTCCGTGGCCAAAACCTTATTCACCGCCGTGTGAAATGCATTCCAGTGGGCCTCCTCCATATCGAACTGCTTCCTCCCCTGCTTCGTAAGGGCGTAGAACTTCGCCCTGCGCCCCGTTTCTGCCACACCCCATCTGGCCTTAATCCACCCCCGGTCCTCCAGCCGGTAGAGGGCCGGATAGAGCGACCCTTGCCCCACCGCCAGGACATCGTCGGACAGACGCTGTATGTGTTTGGAGATAGCCCACCCGTGGAGATCCCCCAGGCCCAGGGTCTTGAGGATCAAGAGCTCGAGGGTCCCGTGCAGGAGATCCGGTTTGCCTTTATTCATCTCGCGATTCTCGTTGGGCGGTAGGGCGAAAGCGTTCGGGGGACATGGGAGATTCCCCCCGGCTCACACCAGAACCATAAGCCCTTTGTAGTCGACAACAACAATAACACGCTGGCCCGGTTGTTGTCGATTGTCAAGGTATCTGTCTGCCTACCGTCGAACCGGCTGCTCAGAAAAGGGATTTGGGGTGTCTTCCGCGTGGAGTAAGAGGAGAGATGCTGGCATGGTCCGGACAACGAATCGATCAGAGAGCCGTGTCTCGGCTCCCTTTCTTCCGTCCGCCAAGAGCAAGTCTCGAGGCGTTTTCCTCTGAAGGACCTGGCCTTCCTTGGAGGATGGAAGGACACACAAACCCTGCTGAAATGCTACCTGGAGGAAGATGAGCAGGCGATGGTGGAAGCCCTCAAGAGCCGGCGGGCGCCGCACACGCGGCGCCTCGCCGGTGGATACGGAAACCGGGAGGGCCTGGAAAGGAATGCCAAGGGATAATCACCGACACAGGACTCGGGTGTGAATTGGGAGCGCGCGCCGCCTTTCGCGGGATATTAGAGTCCCGCGGGGCGGCGCGTGGTTGCAGGAGACACCGCAAATCGAGTGTGGACAAAACCGCACATTTTGTGCAGTTTCATCCAACACCAGAAAAGCGGGGTGCCCATGCCTGGAAGCGAGTACGAGAAGATCTTGGACCTGGCGGCCGACCAGTTCGGTTACGTGTCCACGTCGCAGGCAGTGGCCCGTGGCGTCAGCAACAACGCCCTCAGGATGATGGCAACAAGAGGAGTACTGGAGCGGGTGAGCTGGGGAGTGTATCGCCTACCAACCTTCCCGACCTCGCTCCTTGCGGAGTACATGGAAGCCAGCTTGTGGCCTGCCGGCGTTCCCGGCGTGATTTCCCACGAGTCGGCGTTGGCCATCCGCGACCTCTCGGACGTCAACCCGCCGAAAGTGCACATCACGCTACCCAGGGATTTCCGGGTGCGCCGAGAGGTCCCCAAACACCTCGCTATCCACAATGCGAAGCTGTCGGAGGACGAGATCGACCTGGTGGAGGGCATTCCCACCACCACGGTTCCACGGACAATCGAAGACTGCCATCGGGCCAACGTGGGACCGACACTCCTCCGCCAGGCAATCAACGAGGCTGAGCAGGAGGGGCACTTGGAGAGCGCCGAAGCTGAGGACCTCCGAGCGATGGTGGAGGAAGGAGCCCTCCCGTGAGCGAATCGAGGAAGCCTCCGAATTCGGCTCGGGTGCTCTCCACGTGGGTGGACGCCTACGCCAGGGACCGGGGGCTGGCGCCCAAACGAGTCCGGGACTGGATCTCCTACATGATCATTGGTGGCCGACTGGAAGAGGTGAGTAACTCCTCCACCGGTGCCCGGTTCATCATCAAGGGTGCGGTTGCACTAGAGATGCGCCTTCCAGACCGGGCAAGGGCCACCAAGGACATCGACCTGGTGATCGATGGCACCGATGAACACGATCTGGCAGCCGCTCTCAGGGAGGCGCTCCGCAACAACTACCAGGACTTCAGCTTCAGGGTAAAGGGCGAACCGTACGTGATGCCCAACAACGCGGTCCGTGTGGAGGTGGCCATGGACTACCGGGGTCGGAGTTGGAGTACGGTCCAGGTGGATCTATCCAGGGGCGAGGGGGGAGGCACGGAAGTAGAGCTGGTGGACGCGCTTGAGCTCGAGCCGTTCGGACTCTCCACGCCCTCCGCCTTGCCGTGCCTCTCCCTCCGCTACCACATCGCCCAGAAAATCCACGGGATGACGCAGCCTGCGCCTGAGGACGATGCCTCCAACGAGCGGTTTCGGGACCTGGCCGACGTTCTGTTGCTCCGCGACCTGGTGGAGGATCTGCCCGCCGTCCGGGCGGCATGCGTAGAGGTATTCGCGTTTCGCGGGACCCATGGATGGCCGCCCGCCTTGGAGCCCCCGGAAATCTGGGAGGAGCTCTACGCGGAGCTTGCCGCGGGTCTGGAGCTCGAGAAGAAGACGCTGGGGGAAGCGGTACGTGAGGCTCGTTCGTTCATCGAAGCCATCGACGCTAGGCGTGCCCAGTAGACACCTCTTGTAGACACCTCACCCCCAAATACACAACGCGTTGCCTGGAGGGAGCCTCGTAAACTCCCGGAGGGCAACGCGTTCCAAAATGGGCCTGGGTAGACTCGAACTACCGACCTCACGCTTATCAGGCCCCTATCAAATGGGCCAAATCCCGGCATTTTGCCGTACTTTCACGGGTAGGACGCACGATCTGCCGTAGTTGCCCCCGAATAATGCCGGAATATGCCGGGATTTACCGGCCC
>JASFVN010000364.1:0-4417 GCA_050049805.1 Gemmatimonadota bacterium | reverse complement strand
CCAAACGGACCTGACTCAATCACCAACAGTCAGAGTGATGCCTCCGGGCGAAGTGATAGCCGCCCTTCAGAGGATGGAAAGGGCACCTCACAGCCATGTCACGTCGGTCGTCGCTCGCGAAATCGCCAGGCGCGAGGGTGTCAAAGCCGTCCTGGCTGGGGAGATCAATGCCGCAGGCACAGGGTATCTGCTCACGGCCCAGCTTGTGTCAGCCGAGTCCAATGAGATCCTGACGGCGGTCCGGGTGACCGCGAGGGATTCGACACAGGTCATAGATGCCATTGATGAATTGTCGGCCCGGCTCCGGGAACGAATCGGAGAATCCCTGAGAACCATCCGTCGCTCGCCATCCCTCTCTCGAGTGACCACCGCGTCTCTTCCCGCCTTGCGGCGTTATACCAGAGCTCTCGAGGCTGAGGATCAGGGTGATTCCGACCGGGCCATGGCGCTTCTGGAAGAAGCCATAGCTATGGACACAGCTTTTGCGATGGCATATCGCAAACTCGGGGTCATCATCGGGAATCGTATGCTTTCCCGGGCTGGCAGAATCCATGCACTCACCAGGGCCTACCAGCATCGGGAACGACTGACCGAGCGGGAAGCCTACCTCGCGGAAGCTGCGTATCACAACGACGTGACCGGGGAGGAGGAGCGGGCTATCCAGGCGCTAGAAGCACTGCTCGACCTGGATCCTGATGACTCGTGGGCCCTCAACAATCTCGGAGTTGTGTACGACCGCCGGCGGGAGCATGCGCGAGCAGCCCAAGCCTTCGCACATTCGTTTGAAGTCGACAGCCTGAATCCTCTTTCCATAATCAACCTCGCTGGGACGATGATGGACCTGGGGGATCTGGCCGGGGCCGATACCGTAATCGCCGTTGCAGCCAGCATGTTTCCCACCGATCCATCGGTGGCGGAGAAGAAAGCCCAACTTCATTTTGCCCGCGGAGATTATGGTCGGGCAGCCTCGGTCATCGATTCGCTTCGGGAGGCGACCCAGAGCCCGTATTGGAGACTTGGCCGAGCCCCGGTGATCCTGCTGTTTTTGGACGTCCTGATGGGCAGGACCAAGTCCGCTGACCGACGCTTGGAGGAATTCGCAGCTGCTGCGGAGAGACTCGGCACCGGGGGGTTGTACCTCTCCTTCGCTTCCAGAAAGGCCCAGCATGATGTGTATGTACGTGGCCTATCGGCTGAGGCGGAGGAACTGCTGGATGCCTCGGTCGACAGGTTCATGGAACCACTGGCGCCAGAAGACCGTTTCTACTTCGACTTGGCTCAAGCGTACGCAGTGGCCGGCAATATCGATCGAGCCCGAGAATTGCTAGCGGAGGGAGAGCGGGTACTCGATCCTTGGTTCTTTGAGCAGGTCCGAGGTGACTACCACAGTGCACGGGGCTATATCGCTCTCGCAGAGGAGCGCTTTTCCGATGCCGTGACTCAATTCGAGCTCATGGACGCCGAGTTGGGCTGCACTATCTGCCCACTGCATGGGATGGGAACGGCCTACCGGATGGCCAATGAGCCCGACTCAGCCATCGCCGTATTCGAGCGGTATGTGAATGCGCCCCGGAGTACGGGGATTATCTACGACGCTACCTGGCTAGCGAGCGTCTACATCCACCTGGGCGAATTGTACGAGGAGCGAGGGAATAGCGGCCGAGCTGCGGACTACTACAACCGACTCCTCGAGCTATGGCAGAATGCCGATCCCGAGCTCCAACCCAGGATCGAGATGGCACGGGCGGCTTTGGAACGACTTCAAGGGGAGAGCACTGATTCGGTGGGGTCAGGGTAACCCATGCCCTCACCCTCCCTCCTCCAACACCTCAAAGAGCGGAAGCTCGTCCAGTGGGCGCTCCCGTGCCTGTCGGGGACGGGGGAGATCTATGAGGTGACTTCCACCGTCGAGGATTGTTGGGGGCCTACGCACGCCGGATAGGCGTGAGGTCAGGAGTTCGAGTCCACGCAAGGCCGACATCTCAAAGGAAGTAGCCTCCGGTAATCCCGGCGTGGTTCAGAGAGAGAAGACAGAAGCCCCCAGACACGCAATCCTGGGGCGAGGTGACCGGCTCTGGGGGGCGTGTTTTCAGAGTCGAAGACCCGGACTTGGTGAAAATCCAACCATCATTCCTTTTGAATCCTTGTGACGTGGTTGTCTACAGCTTCCCACCTCCGCTCGCGCTTCACCAAGACGTGCGTCCACCGATAATCCCCGCTTGTGGGCTGGCCATTGAGCTCTCCTTCTGCGTGTCCGCCGTGAGTGATCACAGCGGTTTCTCCGTAGACTTTGAGCCGTAGGTCCTCGGTTGTCAGTGAGGAGGTTGTTCTGGCACCGGAAAGGAAGGCAGCGAGGTATTCATCCTTGGTCTGGAGGTTCCCTGAGGCCGTCGTGCCGATGTAGTCATCCCCAATAATCAGGTCAAGCGCCTCTGTGTCACCTTCTTGGACGGCCAGGGCCCACGCGTCCTCTAATGCGACCAGCTCTCCCTCGGCCTCGGTAACCTGGGCCGGAGTAGTAGAACCAGTCCCCAGGAGGATGATGGGGAGTAGGATGGATCCTCTCATGATTCCACCTCACGCTCATCCATTCGGCAGCTTAGAAAGAAACTCCTCAAGGGCGCTGTTAAACCTCTCCGGAGCATCCACGAACACCGTATGTCCAGTGTTTTCAAGGGCCACCACGGTCGTTCCGGGCCATCTTTCTCTTACCCGTTCGCCCTCGGCAACGGCCCATTCCTGCGAGGACGCGACAAAGAGTACCGGTCGGTCCAAGGCATCCATGGCGGGACTTAGGTCACAGGGGCCCATGAGGACGAGATTGCCGATCATTATGGCGGCTGCATTCGTGGGGGTGGACAACGCGGACTGCGTGACAGCCTCGAGATACTCTTCCGACTGAGGGGTCCGGAAAATGGCCCGAATAAACTCCCTGGTCCAACTCTCCCTATCGACCTGGATGTTGGCGAACCGGGAGGCAAACCGGGAGCAATCCATTTCGATCATATGATCCACGAGTACGACAGCCCGAATACGTTCGGGGCCAGATTCGTGAGTATAGACGAGTACCTCTTGCACTCCAAGAGACCAGCCGACCACAACTGCGGACCCGGCATCAAGATGCTCCAGAAGCTCTCCAATGTCCTGGGCTCGACGAGAAGGGTGGTATCCGTAGCCCACTTTTTCAGATCGACCCTGGCCACGGGGATCCAGCGCAATGACCCTGTGGTTTTCTGCAAAATGCTGTATCTGGGGCTTCCAGATCTCTGCGGGCATGGTCCACCCTGGCACGAACACGAGCGTCGGGCCGGAGCCGGCCTCCAGATAGTGCAGCTCGACACCATCGCTCGTCGTGAAGAACCGGCTACGCGGTTCGGACTCGGCCCACATGTCTTGGGGGGGCACCTGGCCCGCGAAGACAAGCAGAGCAGCGAATATCACGGAACGCTTATTCACTCGTCGACCTCTGTCTCAGGTAGGGGGAAACCGAAATCCCAGGGTGGTTGGGGTAAGGTCCTATTAACCCGGCCAGCACCATCCTGGAACCCAGCCAGCTTTGACGGGGGATAACCCAATCCCCGCGTTAACCCGGGTAAGTGTCAAGAAGTTTGATGGTGTTCGGATTCTCTGGGGCGTCTGCAGGCCGTCCGGCTGGCTGATCGGCAAGTCGTTTGGGCCCGTCACGGGGCCGGTAAATCCCGGCATAATCCGGCATGATTTGGGAGCAACTACGGCAGATCGTGCGTCCTACCCGTGAAAGTACGGCAATTTGCCGGGATTTGGCCCATTTGACAGGGGCCTGATAAGTGTGAGGTCGGTAGTTCGAGTCTACCCAGGCCCATTCTTCAAAGTGCTTGTCCCGCTTGATCTTATCTGATTGAGCGGGATTACTTTTTCGCTGAAAATACGAGGTGTGTCGATTCGGTGTGTCGGTTGGATCCGGTGCCCGAGCCTCTGCTCCGATGGTTCGGTGGCTTTGTCGGGTCAGGTCCTCGATACAACCTCATCTGGGCAGTACAGCGTCCGGCAAGCAAGTCACATCTTACGCCAGGCCTCGATCTTCCCAGCGATCCGGTCACAAACTGGCTCTTGTACGTCCACGCTTTCCAAGCGTTTCGCCAACTCCGAAGGATCAACGATTCCTCTCTCAACCAGCGCCTGCCCGAACTCAAGGTCTTTTGGCCGCCCGGCGATCATCTTGGAGATCCAAAGGTCGTGGGGTTCTAGGCACCATGCGACCACACCGCGGGTCCCGGCGGTTTCGAACCGCACCAGCCTGCCTTCCCAACCGTCCGGAAGGACTGCCGTAACTGCTTCGACCCCCTGTGCGTAGTAGCCGAACGTAGCGTGAAACATCGAGGCTTCGCCGATGGCGCCATCGATGAGATCGGCTTTCCTTCCCTCGGGGTCTTGGAAC
>JASFVN010000363.1:0-4419 GCA_050049805.1 Gemmatimonadota bacterium | reverse complement strand
CCCACCGGGATGGTCCCCGACTTCGGAGACGCCCGGTGGCATTCGAACTGGTCCTGGTACGTAGCCCTCCTGGAGAAGGCGGCCACCGTCTACGACCGACCCGAATACAGGTGGGCGGCCCACCGGATCTTCAATGCCATGCGAACCGATCCGGATGCGCCTATAGGTGTCGGGGACGGGATGAACCTCCTGGACGCCTATCGTTGGTCCGTAGAGGGCGCCGCTCAGGCACCCCCCGCCGTCAGTGGGGAGGTCATGGAGGACCTGGTGGGGAAGAAGATCGTCTTCCGGGACGGTTGGGAAGACGATGCCAACTATCTTCTACTGAACTACCGGGATGAGGGCCCTTACGCCCTCATGCCCCGGGACTACCTGCGTCACACCATTCCCGTGGAAGAGGAGAAGATGCACCACGGGCACTCCGACGAGAACTCCATCGTCCTCTTGATGAGCGATGGATCGGTCCTCCTGAATGATGCGGGGTATCGCCCCATGATGCCTTCGGGCCCGTCAGGCGAGTTCAGGGCCGACTACTTCCACAACCGGCTGGTGTGGAGAAGAGGGAAGATGGGAAGGGAGCAGGATCTCTGGGGAATGCTCCAGAACTCCGGGGGCCACGAGTCCGTGGAGACCCAGAAGATCGAGTTCTGGCGGGGGGACGACTTCGACATGAGCCGAACCAGGGCGACGGACGAAGGGGCCGGGATCGAGGCGGACCGCGTCATCACCTGGCTCAAAGACCCGAACGTCTACGTCGTCTTCGACATCGTGAAGTTCCTTCAGAGCGGATACTACACCCTGGCCACCCTCTGGCACTCCACCACCGTCCTGGAGGAGGGAGAGGACCACTTCGTCACGGCGGTGGACTTCATCAGGAATCAACCCCAGAAGGAGGGAACGGCCCTTCGGATCGAGATGCCTCAGGAAGGCATCCGCCGGCAAGGCACCTTCCCCATCACCCGGAACCTGGAAGGCAATGTGACGGCCTACGAAGCCATGGCCAGCCACTACCTTGCGGGTACCGTGGAGACCTTCGTCACGGTTCTGGTCCCCGTTCCCCGGGACGACATCGGGGCCTCGGTGGTTCAGGACATCCAGGTCCTGGAGCCTCCCCAGGGTCGGGCCGGCATCGGCGTGGTCCTGGAGATCGAGGGCGAGGAGATCTACGTAGGAGCGAAGACGGACCTGGACTACGGCCTCCTGGCTGCCAACAAGCGGCCCCGCTACACCTTCGACTCGGGGAAGGTGGAGTACGGTCCCTTCGTGACCGATGCCAACTTCCTGTTCGGAAGGGTGACCGGCGACACGGTGAAGTGGGCCGGTACCAACCTGGTCGGGATGAGGTTCGGAGATCAGGACCTCTTCCAGCCCGGCTGGAGCACCTTTACCCTGGAACCCGACGATTGGGCTACGGGCATGGGGGCGGGGAAGTGGAGGTACTGGGACGGCACGGCGGCGATTCGTTGAGGGGAATGGAGGGTTTGTCGGCCTTCTCGATCCCGATCTTCACTCCGGCCAGGGCATCTCCTCGGTTCGCTTCCGGAAACCCCGGGAGCTAAACTCTTCATCTGGGTGTGTGCCGGCTTGTCCGTTCCCGGATCTCCCATTGGAGGAGCCAATCATGTCGCATCGTTTCTGCTTTCCTCGCATTCGTTTCCCAGCTCGAATAGCAGTTGTTTTTTTCGTCCTTTTCTTCACGTCCTTCCTGTCCATCACCCCTTCGGCAGCTCAGGAAGGCGCCGCCAATCCTCCCTGTGAATGCACCAGTGTCCTGGCCGGACGTCTCGCCACCACGGACGGCTCCACCATAACCTCCCACACCTGCGATGGGGGAAGCCGGACGTGGATCGAGATCGTGCCAGGCGGCACCCACGAGGCCGGGGAGACGGTGCCCATCTGGAACAAGCAGATCAAGCGCACTGAATTTGCGGGAGACATGCGGGGGCTCGAAGCTCTGGGAGAGATTCCGCAGGCGGCCGAGACCTATCAATTCGTCCATCCCGTTTACCCCAGCATGAACGAGCACCAGCTCGCCATGGGGGAAACCACCATCGGGGGACGTCGTGAGCTTCGCTCCTCCGAGGGCATCTTCTCCATCGAGGAGTTGCAGAAGGTCGTAATGGCTCGAACCCGTACGGCCCGTGACGCCATCCTCATGATGGGTTCGTTGGCTGAGGAATACGGCTACGTGGATACCGGGGAGTGCCTGACGGTTATCGACCCGGAAGAGGCCTGGTTCTTCGAGATCTTCGGTCCCGGAAACGGTCGCAAAGGAGCAGTCTGGGCCGCGGTTCGGATTCCTGACGACCATGTGGCGGTATCGGCCAACATCCCTCGCATCGCCGAGATCGATCCCTCGGACACCGAAAACTATCTGACTTCGGAGAACGTCCTGACCCTGGCCACGGAGATGGGGTGGTGGGATCCGGAGAGCGGGACGCCTTTCAAGATGTGGGAGGCGTACTCCGGTCGGCGGCCCTTCTCCATCCGGGAGTACTGGGCCCTGAGTCAGCTGGCCCCTTCCATGGGGCTTCGTTTCGACGCCGAGGAACTACCCCTTTCGGTGAAGCCCGATGTGGAGGTCTCGGCCCGTAGCGTGATGGACCTTCTGGGGGCCACGTACGAGGGTAGCGAGTTCGACATGCTTCAGAACCTGAAGGTGCCGAACCGCCGGACCGGCGAGATGGAGCTGAGCCCGGTGGCCAATCCCTGGATGAGCCAGGCCACCTCGGACCTCCTCAACGCCCTGAAGCCCGGGACGGTTGAACGGCAGCGCACCATTGCCGTGAACGCGGCTTCCTATTCGACGGTGATTCAGGCCCGTGGCTGGCTCCCGGACCCTATTGGCGGGGTCATGTGGTTGGGGTTCGACTGCCCCGCCCTCATTCCCCGGATCCCGGTCTTCGCCGGGGCCTATGAGCTCCCACCCGATTTTCTGGTCAGCTCGAAACACCGATTTCGCCGGGACGCCGCAGCCTGGGCCTTCCATCGGGCCGTTCGTCTCTCCCAGATCACCTTCCAGCGGGACAAAGAGATCATCCTCGGGGTCCGGGAGGCGTTCTTGAATCAGGCTTTTGCTGAACTCCCTGCCATCGAGCAGGAAGCGTTGAATCTCTTTCGCGAGAATCCGACGGCCGCCATCGAGCTTCTCAACGCCTACTCCAATGGCTTCGCCCGTTCCGTGGTGGATCGCATGTGGGAGGTCGGGGACGAGATCTGGCTGAAGTACGTGTCAGGCTTCTGAGTAGAGGTGACCCGATTCACCTGGCCCTCACCCTGTCGGCGAGACCGCGGGTTGGGGTTGGGGGGAGGGCCCCGGGCCGCCGGGGCCCTCCCTGCCGTTGGATTCCCTGATCCGGATACCCCAGTAGTCCCTACCAGTGGGAAATCATGAACTGGAGCGGGCGCTCAGAGAGGACGCGGCGGAGCCATTCCTCCGGATAACCGAGGCTTCGTCCGTCGATGTAGCCGTCGTTGTACTTGACGATGAGGAGCTCTCCAAGGTCTCTCCAACGCCGGACAACCTCTTCCGCCTGGGATACGCTGTACTGAGTCAGGTAGCGAACCATCTCCTCCGGATTGCTCTCGGCCAGCTGGGTGGCGGCGCTCTCCACGGCCGGCTGCCTGGCCAGGAATTCCCCTTCCAGCTCGCTCTGCACAGCCCGGACGTCCTGAATCATGTAGGAGTACATGAGGCGGCTGTAGTTGGAGACGAAGTTGAACACCCACCACGCCGAATCCCAGGAGAACTCACGGAGAGACCCCACCGTGTAGGAGTGGGGAAGAGCGGCGATGGAGCTGTAGAAGGGCACGTAACAGGCGAAGTTCGTGTCGTCGGGGCTGTACCACATCACCCCTCCCACCCCGTCGGGGAGCCAGGACCGCGACTGGCTCACGAAAGAAAAGGCGGTCTGCTGGGTCGAGATGGGCCGCTCCCAGGAGTACTGGACCCCGTCTACCTCCCAGCCCAAGGGCCGCACCCGGAAAGGATTCCCGAAGGGGCCCGCGTCGATCCCCTTGGTCATGTCGAAGTCCGTGCCTTCGTAGTGGTCGCGCATGAGGGCGAAAACGTCGGCCACGGAGAGCTTCTCGTCGGGTTTGACGGAGAGCGGGTAACGGTCGGCGCCGGCCACGCCGCGATGGTAGTCCGGGGAGAGATTCAGGGAGGGTGCGGCTCGCCGAAAGAGGCTCCACACCCGGGTCTCCGTCACCCTCAGATCGCTGGGGGTGGCGGGACAGTAGGCCTCACAGAAGCTGAAGGGCTCGCCGGAGTCGGGGTCGTAGTACCCCTTCTCCACGGCGAAGGAGATGACGTTCTCCGAGTAGAGGGCGTTGTCCGGATCGTCCAGGGGAAAGGTGCCGATGCGGGCTTTGTTGGCGTGGGCCGAGATCTCGCCGTCGGGGATCCTCACGGCCACC
>JASFVN010000362.1:0-4423 GCA_050049805.1 Gemmatimonadota bacterium | reverse complement strand
AAAGTGTAACCAGGTCTTCATGGCCCTCCTCCAAGATGGCTTCCTCGGACCCCGGGCACGGCCCCCTTCCCTACGCTGGCGGGAGACAGAGTGTTTCCTCACTACCTCCTGCGGTGCTGTGCTCAACCCTATTGGGCAAGACGGCGGCGAGGTGACAGCCCGACATAGGCCAGATCCCGGCAACATGCCTTACCTCCGTTTCTTTTGGGATGCCCAGCCGAGCGCCGTGGTGATCTTGTAGAGGGCTGCAGAAGTATTATACTATATAATATAATACTGATTAAGATCATCTCACCCATGGGCTCGCTCATGTCGGAAACCGATGGCCAGGAACTGGGGGCAGAGCGGTACCTCCCACTCAAGAACCAATGGTTTCACATCCTGACGGCCCTCTCGCAGGAACCTGGTCATGGCTCGGGCATCGTCAGGAATGTCTTGGAACAGACGCAGGGAAACGTCCGTCTCTGGCCCGCCACCCTCTACGGGTCCCTGGAGGAGTTGACCCGGCTCGGGTGGATCGAGGAGCTCACCGAGGATGGTGACTTCCCGGAAGGGGAGAGCCGGCGAAAACGCATCTACCGTCTCACGCCGCGAGGCGCCGAGATTCTGGGTGCGGAGGCCAGGAGGATGAGTCGACTGGCCCGGACGGCGTTGGCCAATCTAGGATCGCAAGCCCCGGCGCCATGAAACGGTCCCCCGTATCCCGTCTCTACAAGGTGCTGCTTCGAATCCTCCCCCTCCCGTTTCGATCCACATACGGGGAGGAGATGAGCGAGCTGTTCGACGAGGCCCTCCGGGCTCACCGTGAGAAGGGCTGGGTGGCGTGGGCGTCGGCATGGTTGAGGGGCACGGTGGACGTGGTTTCCCTCGCCATTCGGCTCCGGCTCAGATCCACTTCTGCCCGGCGAGCGAGGAGGATGGGGCTCTCGTTGATGGAGTCCTTCCTGAAAGACGTCCGGTTCTCCCTTCGCACTCTCGGACGAAGGCGTCTCTACGCTGTGGTCGCGGTGCTGACCCTGGGTATGGGGATCGGCGCGGCGACGGCCATGTTCAGCGTGGTCGACGGGGTGCTGCTGAAACCCCTTTCCTACCGGGAGCCAGATCGTTTGGTGGCGATCTGGCAGACCAGACCGGACCGACAGAGCCTTCCCGGCATCGAGGGGAGTCTCTGGGACCGCACTCGCCTCACCTACAGCCAGTACAGAGCCCTGGCCGAGGACAGCACGCTCTACAGCGGATTGGCGGCGTACCGTAGCGGAATCGGAGACGTCGCCATCCTGACCGGAGCCGGGGAACCGGTGGAGCTCCCAGCCGGCGCGGCGTCGGCATCCCTCCTCCCGTTGCTGGGCCTGCAACCGGCGGCCGGACGCTGGTTTCTCCCGGGTGAGGAAGGATCCCGGGCCGGGACCGGCGGAGCGTCGGTGGCGGTGATAAGCCACGAACTGTGGGCCAGCCGGTTCGGAGCCTCGGCGGGTGTCCTCGGCAGCTCGGTGACCTTCAATGACCACCCGTTCGCCATCGTGGGAATTCTCCCTCCAGGCTTCAAAGTGAGTTGGCTGAGCAGTGTCTTCGCCGGAGAGGGGGACGCGGAAAGGCGAGACGTCTGGTTCCCCATCGGGGCACCGGGATGGACAAACCATCCACAGGCTACCAGTTGGGAAGTGATGGGCAGGCTGAGCCCTGGGGCTACACTGGAGGAGGCGGATTCGGAGACACGGGGCTTGCTGTCGGGGCATCCCGACACCCGCGGTGAGGTAGCCGTCTACCCCCGCCCGGCAGAGGAAACACGAGAGCTGGCGAGCCCCCTGCTACTCCTCCTGGGAGCGACGTGTCTTCTGCTTCTCATCGCCTGCGGGAACATCGCCACCCTGGCCACGGCCGAACTGCAGGGGCGCCGACATGAAATCGCCACCCGCTCCGCCATGGGAGCCGGATCCTGGCGGATCGTCCGCTTGCTTCTGACTGAATGTCTGATACTGGCGTTCGTGGGAAGCGCTGTCGGAGCCATGATGGCCTTCGGCGCAACGAAGGCCCTGGTGGCTCTGGCACCGGAGCTCCCACGGCTCCATGAAGTCGGTATGGATTTGCGGGTCCTGGCGTTCTCCATGCTTCTCGGGAGCCTCGCGGCGTTCCTCCTCGGAGGGGGTCCGTCCATCCTCGCTTCTCGACTCGCTTCCGGTCCGGTCCTCATAGGCACCAAGGGTGCCGCCCGGAGCCGGCGGCGTTTTTCCGGAGCCGTGATGGGGACGGAAATCGCCCTGACCGTCATGCTCCTGGTAGCTGGCGGATTGCTGACCCGAAGCTTGTCCCGGCTCCTGGCCGTTGATCCGGGCTTCGATCCCCAGGACCTGGCCACCGTCGAGGTGAGGCTCCCCATGAGTCGGTATGGGGAACGAGAGGCTCGGGCGGCTTTCTTTCGGGACGCACTCCGTCGACTCGAGGCCATTCCTGGAATCGGGTCGGTGACCGGCACGAGCCGCCTTCCTTTTCCAGGCGAGACCTCGAACTGGGGGATGCGGATCGTCAGCCGGGATCGACGAATCGCCCCCCTGGGCTATCAGGTTGCGCCCGGATACCTGGAAACCATGGGGGCCCCCCTTCTGGCAGGCAGGGCCCTGAGCGACGAAGACGGACCCGACATGCCTCCCGTGGCTGTCATCAACGAAACCATGGCGCGCCGGTATTGGCCGGACACCTCGCCACTGGGCGAAACGATGGAATGGGGAGGATCGTCGGAGGTTCTCACGGTCGTGGGAATCGTAGGGGACATGAAGAGGCAGGAGCTTTCCTCGGAAGCCGAACCGGCCTTCTACACTCCCTTCAGCCAGCTGCCCGACGAAACCGTATGCTTCGTGGCCCGAACCCAAATGGCTCCAGAAGGGATCTTACCTCTGATGCGAAACGCGGTCCGATCCGTGGACCCGGGGTTGGTGGTAAAGAACGCCACCACAGTCGCCTCACTGGTGGTTCGGTCCGCCAAAGAACAGCGGTACCGCACACTCCTCATGAATACTTTCGCAATCCTGGCCGCCCTTATGGCCGCCGCTGGGGTCATTGGCGTGACCGCCCGCCGTGTTTCCCTGAGGACCCGGGAACTCGGGATCCAGATGGCGCTGGGAGCCCGGAGATCGGGCCTGGTGAAAGCCACCGTCGGTGGAAACCTGCGAATCGCCCTCGGAGGAACCGCCCTCGGCATCATTGGCGCCTTTTGGGCCTCGAGCCTGTTGCGCGAGTTCCTGTACGGGATCGAGGCGACCGATCCGGCCACCTATGTTGTCGTGACCGTTTCGATCCTCGTTCTGACACTGGGTGCCAGCTACCTTCCCGCCCGGCGGATCTCCCGGGTGAATCCCATGGACGTTCTGCGAGTGGAGTGAGGCTGAAAAAGAGCGGCACTCATGTCCCATGGGCCTCTCCCATGGGCCTCCCTTCTGTGATGAGACTATGGCGATTCGAAAGATGATCCCGCTTTGCGCTCGAAGTTCGCCGCATCGTCGATGCTTCCCTCCCCGATATACCTGGCTACCTGGGGGTAGGGGCAGAGGGGGCGGGTGCGTCCGATGGCGTCTGCACCCTCTCGCGCCATTCGCCCCGTCCGGATCCCGATAATCCGGGCCGGATCGGCCCAACCGAAGTACATGAGCATCTTGCCCCCCAAATCCCTGAATCGGTGTAGATCGGGGTCGGTGGCATCCAGGATCGGGCGGAGCCACTCGATCCGGGCTGGATCCTCTTCGAAGTCGAAGGTGAACATGTCAAAGTCGGGATCGGGCCGCTGGAAGGCCATGTAGCGGAGAAAGGTCTCCGCAAATGCTTCGAAGAGTGGCTTCTCTGTCCCTACCCTCCATAGGTACCAGCCCGGAAGGAAGGTGTCTCCCACCCCGGAGGGATCCATGTAGGCTTCCGAACCCACCGGGAAGCTGGGAGCCAACTGCTTCCCGTCCGCGACCACGTCTTCGTAGACCGTGGCGAGGGCCCTGATCTCCTCCCGGCTGTAGCACTCATCCTGGACGGTTTCTCCCTCACCGCAGGCCGTCAGATCGATCAGCGGATCGAATGGGCACCGCCGTGGGTCGTCGATGAGACCGTCGGTTCCTGGGGGCTGCACTGAATCAACAGAAAGAGGAGAGATACTGTCTGATACGGCGACCGTAACCTCATGGCTCCTCCCCGGCCGGGTTTGCCGGCATTTCCAGGGCTGGAAAGAAAAGGGGTGGTAAAAACAAGGGATGCGAGATCCATGGGTTTCGCAAGCCCCTCAAAACCCTCCTGGCCCGGGACTCTCGGGTTTTCTTGCGGGATCCGGCATGACACCGCATTCCTTCAGATTCCTGAAGTGCATTCCTACCCGTCGGAGGTGATTCATGCCCGGCTCGAAGAGGCTGCTTCTCGCATTGATGGTCCTCGTATTCCCCAGCCCGGG
>JASFVN010000361.1:0-4424 GCA_050049805.1 Gemmatimonadota bacterium | reverse complement strand
GCGAGGGAGAAAGTGCCCGCCTGGAACTGCCCGATGCTCATCTTCATCAGGACCTCGTCCTCCTCCCCCCCCGTTGCGCCCGGTATGATCCGGAGGTCCACCGTTCCATTGCTCTCCTGACGCCAGCGTTGGGCCATGATCATGAGCTCGTCATGCCAACGCGAGTCTTGGGGTGCCATGGACGCCAGCTTGATGACGACTCGACCCCGCTGGGCGGAGGCGGACTCCGTAGAGCCGAGTAGGAAAACGAGAACTACCAGGGCGGGAATCACTCCCCGCAGAAAGCTTTTCAAGGCTGTATTGGCCATGGATCTATCACTTATCCTTGGTGAGCGAGGATCGGGATTCAAAACTCGTCCAGAATAGATCATCTATCCTGGAAAGAAGCCACTCGGCGTGTTGTTGGGCCAGAATGTTGACGAGGCGGTTTTCCGGGTACTCCTCCGGATCGAGCTCGAGGACCTGGTTGAGGATTCTCTCGAAGCCCTCCCGATCCTCCCTGGGGACGTAGACGGACTCAGCCAGGGCCACCATAGGCCCAACCGACCTTCCCTCATTCAACTCCATGGCTCGAGCGTAGGCGGCCTCTGCTTTTTCCACGCTTCCGCCGAGTTGCTCCGGGATGCCCATCTGGAACTCGTGAAGTGCGCCGTTGCCCCAGGCTTCATCGAGTTCCAGGCACCGCTCAAGGGCGGCTCGGACGGTCCTAGCTTGAACCAGGAGTTCGGCATCGCTGGGGTTCGTTGAGATGGCGCGACCAAGTGCGGCGGTGAGCCAGTAAACTGCAGGAATGTCGTCTGCTTCGAATTCCAATACCGCCTCTTCCGGGGCTTGCCTGAGCCTCTCGGTAATACCCGGGTATTTCAAGTCGAGTGCCCGGCCAGCATAGTTTTTTGCCCTCAAGAACAACTTCGTCGCCCTCATGCGCTGAGCCCGGGCCGCGTAGTAATCCGTATCCTCCAGGTACCTGGACGGCCTGAGTACCCACATCTCGGCGTAGGACACGAACCCGGTGGCCGTTGCCACCAGGAGACCTTCGTGCTCGGGGGTTTCCTGGAGGATGGTCTCCATGAGCTTGAGGCTGAAGGGAAGTGCTTCGCCTACCAAGACAGGATCGTTGTCCGTGAGATAGACGTTGCCTTCACCGCTTCCGCCTTGGCCGGCCAGAGCGTTCGCAACACTGTTGATGGCCATGCCTTTGATGGAGCAGCCGGAGGTCGAGATTGCCAGGAGGAGGTAGAAAGGAGCCGCGAAAGCCCACCTTCTTCTTCCCCTTGCGTTCGAGAAGATCGGTGTCAATCGATGCATGCTGCGTCACCTCCAGGAGGTCGACGGGGGACCGGAAGAAATCCCTGACAATCTCTTCTTGGACCCAGTGATGATGCAACTAGGCTGTGATTCTTTTAATACGAAGGGTGACGTAGTCGTGTTGCGATGTTGACGTAGGTGACGGTACCGGCAGCGGAACGGCCCGCCTCAGCAAGGAAGCGGGCCCGGACTCCGCGGCAGGGACATCAATCCAATGGTGGAAGCTTGGCCAAAGCCTCGGCCACTTTTTCCTCCGGATATTCGTAGTTTACGAGATCGCCGGCGAAGTACTTCTCGTAGGCTCCCATGTCGAAATGGCCGTGGCCGCTGGCGTTGAAGGCGATGACCTTCGCCTCTCCACTCTCCTTGCATGCCAGGGCCTCGTCCATGGCCGTCTTGACCGCGTGGGATGTTTCCGGCGCGACCAGATGCCCCTCGGCCCTGGCGAAACCCAGGGCGGCGTCGAAGCACTCCTTCTGGTGGTAGGCCCTCGCCTCGATATACCCTTTTTCCAGGAGATGGCTTACGGAGGGCGCCATTCCGTGATACCGAAGGCCCCCGGCGTGTAACGGTGCCGGAATGAAATCGTGGCCGAGGGTGTACATCCGAATAAGGGGCGTCGTGCAAGCCGTGTCCCCGAAGTCGTACTTGTAAAGGCCCTTGGTGAGCGTGGGGCAGGCTTTGGGCTCGACGGCGATGACACGGGTTTCTTTCCCGTCTACGATCTTGTCCCTGATGAATGGGAAACTGAAACCGGCAAAATTGGATCCCCCGCCCGCGCAGCCGATGACGACATCCGGATAATCATCGGCCATCTCGAACTGTTTGAGACTCTCGAGCCCGATGATGGTCTGGTGGAGCATGACGTGGTTCAGGACGCTCCCCAGGGAGTACTTTGTGTCGTCCCGGGTTGCGGCTTCCTCTACGGCTTCACTGATGGCGATCCCGAGAGACCCGGGTGTATCCGGATCCATTTCCAGAATCCTGCGGCCGGCGTTGGTGTGGTCGCTGGGACTCGGAATGCAGGTGGCGCCCCAGCTCTGCATCATGAGGCGGCGATAGGGTTTCTGGTCGAAGGAGACCCGGACCATGTACACCTTGCACTCGATGCCGAAGAAGTTGCAGGCCAGGGAAAGGGCGCTTCCCCACTGCCCGGCTCCGGTCTCGGTGGTGATCCGCTTCACCCCCTCTTCCTTGTTGTACCATGCCTGAGCGACGGACGTGTTTGGTTTGTGGCTCCCGGCGGGGCTGACCCCTTCCCATTTGTAGTAGATCTTCGCCGGGGTCCCGAGGGCTTTCTCCCAGTTCCGGGCCCTGACCAACGGGCTCGGGCGCCAGAGCTTGTAGATGTCCAGCACCTCGTCGGGGATCTCGACGTAACGCTCCTGGCTTACCTCCTGGGCGATGAGGCCCATGGGGAAGAGAGGAGCCAAATCATCGGGGCCGATAGGCTGATGGGTTCCCGGGTGGATGACCGGGGGCATGGGTTCGGGGAGATCAGCCTGGATGTTGTACCAGTGCGTCGGCATCTCTCCCTCGTTCAAGAAGATCTTCACGGAGTCCATTCTTCCTCCTGTAAGGTGCCTCTTTGGGCGATTTTGGGATGTGATTTGTTCGTCTGCTGGCGCGCGATGCTTCTGTGCGCCGGATTCTTTCCTCTACCCTCTATTCATCAAAGAAAAACGTGGGCTCTCTGTAAAACCGGATCGATTTGTCCCCGACCTTCTCCAGAATCGTCTGCTGAAGCCACTCCTCCTTCTCCTCTACCGACAATCCGGCCCGTAGCATCTCCAGCTGGAGATTGAACCTCAGGGCTCGCTTGGGAAGAAGAATCCGGGTCACACCGCTGGGCACCCGACGGTCCCAATGGGTGAGCTGTTGGAGGTCCTCCAGCGTGAATGGGCGAAACGTCAGGAGGGCCGTGAAATTCCTGTAGTTTCTGACCAGATCCTCCATGTTGGTGTAGCTGACCCGATCGAAATAGGCAAAACGGTGGTATACTTTTGTCAGTTTGTGGAGCTGGATGACGCGATCGTCCAACCCGTCGGCGCCGGTGAGAGACACCACTCGTCCGTTCGGCAAATGGAACCTGGCCAGGTCCGGTACCGATGAAACCGGCTCCCCTTCTTCCTCCATCAGCCTCACCCCGGGAATGCCAGCCGCGTGCTCCAGAAGCTCGTCGGCGTCCAGGCGCTCGATGGCGTGGTGCCATGTGCCGATAGACAAGTCTGGATCGAACAAGTCCAGCTCCTGCACGAGGACGTGGGAGTAGCCGAGTTTCCTGAGGGCCGTGACTCGGTTGGCCCCGTCCAGGATGATCCGTCGATGTCCTTTTGAACGCCCGGCAACCGGGGGATTCTTTAAGATGCCGTCGGCGCTGAAACGATCCACGAGACGAGCGACCCGCTCCATGTCCGGGTCTTCGTGGAGTACCACGTCATTCAGACCGACCATATGAAGCTCCGGCAGCTCGCCAATTTTCAGATTGTTGTTCTTTTCCAACATTTTGTTTCCCGGCATCTTTCCGGCTTCTCCCATCTCCGGTTCCTCCAAAAAAAAAACCGCTGCAGGTCTCTGCAGCGGGAAGGTCAGGTTCTGAGTGTGGTGGGTCTATTCTGCGAAAAGGGCCACACTCCTCCCGCTGCTTGGCCACGAGCACCACCACCAGTGGAAACCGTGTACAGAAGAACTCATTTGAACCGACCTTGCTCCTTCACAATTTGTCGCAGGCTCCATTTGTCTTCTCCGCCTGCGTCTCAATTTGGAAGTCTCCTAATACGCTGGTCTGCTCCGTTCGTCAAGGAGGAAGGCTGAAGAAGGATCCCAACCAAGGCCAACTCGGGGGCTGATCCGAAATCGGCTGTAGGACCTCTCGCTGCAGCCTGAGCAAGCCTCAAAGCAGCGTCCCGCCAAGTGTTCGGCCGCTGAAGTGTCCGGTGAGTGTCCAACCGAACATCCAGAGGCTGCCGTCCGCATTGTGCTTGTTGATGTCGATTCGTGTTTTGAGTTGCCGCCGAGCCGAGTTTTGCGCTGGCGTCGATTCGTGTTTTCAGTTGCTGCCCGGCCGAGCCTGCCTTCCGCGTCGACGGCACCCATTCGAGTTTTTGGCCACCGCC
>JASFVN010000097.1:0-13991 GCA_050049805.1 Gemmatimonadota bacterium | reverse complement strand
ATCGCCGGCTCTGTGACTCCGGCTTCGAAGTGTTCCCGGTGAACCCCAAGGCCGAGGAGGTAGAGGGCGTTCAGTGTTTTCCGGACGTCCTGTCGTTGCCCGAATCCGTGCACGGGATCGTGGTGGCCACACCTCCATCCGCAGCCGCCCGGGTGGTGGAGGAGGCTGGCGAAAAAGGTATCGGCCACGTCTGGTTCCATCGGTCTTTCGGAACGGGGAGTGTGTCGGACGAGGCCGTTCAGGCCTGCCATGGCCTGGGGATTCAGTGCGTCGTGGGCGGGTGTCCCATGATGTTCTGCGAGCCGGTGGATATCGCCCACAAGTGCATGAGATGGTGGCTGCAGCGGAAGGGGAGGGTGCCGAAGTAGGGGGTGGGGATTGCCGGGGTCTGGATCTGGCGGGCGTGGGTGGATCTCGTCCCCGGCCCAGCTAGATCCTGGCCTGCAGCGTGTACAGCCTGTGGTACCTTCCCTCTCGGGCCATGAGGTCGGCGTGGCGTCCCCGCTCCACGATCTGACCGTCCTCCACCACCAGAATCAGGTCTGCCCGTTGGATGGTCGAGAGCCGGTGGGCGATGACCAGCGTCGTCCTTCCCTGTAGGAGCTCCTGAAGGCTCTCTTGAATCAGTGTCTCGCTCTCGGTGTCCAGGCTGGAGGTGGCCTCGTCCAGGATCAGGATCCGAGGGTTCGCCAGGATGGCCCGGGCGATGGTAACCCGCTGCCGCTGGCCCCCGGACAGTTTCACGCCCCGCTCTCCGATCACGGTGTCCAGCCCCTCGGGGAACCGGTCGGTGAACTCCTTGACGTGGGCCCGGTAGGCCGCCTTCTCCAGCTCGTGGTCCGAGGCGTCGGCCCGGGCAAAGAGGAGGTTCTCCCGGATGGTGCCGTCGAAGAGGAAGTCGTTTTGAAGCACCAGCCCCAGCTGATCCCGATAGCTCGCCAGCTTCACCGCCCGAAGGTCTACACCGTCCACCAGAACCCGGCCCTGATCCGGTTCCAGGAAAGTGGCGGCGAGGCTGGCCATGGTCGTCTTACCGGAGCCCGAGCTTCCCACCAGGGCGATGACCGTGCCCGGATCGGCCTCGAAAGAGATTCCCTTCAGAACCGGTTTGTCCTCTTCATAGCGGAAGTGGACCTCTTCGAAGACCAGATGCCCCTCGATGGGGGGCATGGTGACGGTCCGGATGGGATCGTCGTCTTCGCGGGGCCAGGAGAGGAGCTCTGCGGTTCGGTCCAGACCGGCGAAGGCTTCGGTCATCTGTGTGCCGATGTTGGCCATCTGCACGACGGGGGCGATGAGGAAGCCCAGGAAGAGTGTGAAGCTGAAGAGATCCCCCAGGGTCAGGTTTCCTTCGATGATCTGCGAGCCGCCGTAGCCCATGACCAGCACGCTTGCCAGGCCCATGAGGAAGGTGCCGAGGCTGGTGACCCCGCTCGATGTGGTCAGCGTCTTCCTGACGTTCTCGAAGATCCGAAGGACCCCGGCCTCGAAGATTTCCCCCTCCTTCTCAACCGCATGGAAGCCCTTGATGATCCGGATTCCCCCCAGGGCCTCCGTGAGGCGGCCTGTGACCTCGGCCCGGATCTTCCCGCGCTCCCGGAAGGCCGGCCTGAGGATCTTGAAGGCCCTGGTAGACACAAGGGCGAAGGTGGCCAGCGGTACCACCGCCAGAGCCGTCAGGGTCGGGCTGATGCGAATGAGGAAGACTCCGGCTACGATGGCTGTAACGGTTCCCCCGACGAGCTGCACCAGGCCTGTTCCCACCAGGTTCCTCACTCCCTGAACGTCTTCCATGATCCGGGAGACCAATTCGCCACTCTTTGCATCGTCGAAGAGCCGGACCGGAAGATCCAGGACGTGCCTCTGGACCTGGCTCCGGAGCTGGGCGATGAGATTCTGGGCCTCCACGCTCAGGAGGAGCGTGAGGGCGTAGGAAGTAGCCGCTTGCACAGCCACGGCCCCGCCGACCAATCCCAGCAGGGTCCAGAGAAGGCCGATGTTTCCCTGGGCGATGACGTTGTCCACCAGGTACTTGGTGGACGCCGGCAGGACCAGGCCCGCCAGGCGGTTGAACAGAATCAGAAGGAGGCCGAGAGCCACCAGCTTTCTGCGGGGCCAGATGATCTCCCGGAAGGCATGCTTCAAGCTGGCGCCGGATACGCTGGTTCGCTTCGGTTTCGCGGACTCTGCCATGATGGTGGCGTTGGGATCGTGATTTGCCGAGGTCGCAGGGATGCGGACCGGAAGAAGATAAGCCCACCCCCACCCCGTACGAAGGGGTTCAGAAGCGATAGTGGTGCCCGGACGGGCCCGGGTGCCAAGCCAAGCCTCATCGCAGGCGGACCAGGAAGCCGGCTTCGTCGAGATCCCAGTCGTACTCCTGGACCAAGCGGGCAATCTGCGGTGACTTCAGTGCTCGGACCACTGCTCCCGGAAGGACCGGAGGGCGCCCTGACCTGCCACCTCGCCCCGTAATGATGTGAATGACCTTCCCCGTTGAAATCCGGGCGTGGGTGGCCACGAAATCTCTCACACGGCGCTCGGCTTCAAGGGCCGTGTCACCGTGGAGGTCCAGGGTGGCAACCGGGGTAGCATCCAAAAGGTCACCGAAGAAGCCGAAGTCCGGTGGCTTCGAGGCTCGGCGCTTCTTCTTTCGTTTGGCCACGATGAGCTGGGGTCAGGGTGAGCGGCGAAGGGCCTTCACGAAAGCGTCCACCCCATCGGGCTCATCGTCCCAGAAGTCCAACCGGATCCTCCCCTCGTCGGTTTCCGATACGACGGAAGGGAAGGCCGAGGTCGTCAGATACCATCCCTCCGGCAGTACGAGGGCGTTTCTCGGGCGACCGAAGTGACGGTCCCAGATGAGCTCGTCTCCGACTCGGAGATACCGCCCCGGATCGGTATAGGTCTCCCAGATCCGGAGTCGGCGGGATTCTCCTTCCCCCGGTGGATCGAACCAGATTACCACCACCTCCGTGTCCTCGGTGGGTGGATTTCCCAGCTCCAACCCCCTTTCGGCTATGGCCTCACCCCGCAGGGTTTCGACCTCCAGGCGTTCGCCCGTATCCAGGAGGTAGGCTTCCGGATCCGAGGCTCTGGATCCGGCCCTAACCACGTTCAGATATCGATCCATCCCGGGGCGGGTCTCGGTGTAGTCGTGGTAGAGGCGGAAGGAATGGGTGTCGGGGTCCAGGAGGTAGTAGACGATCTCCCGGTCCTGGAAGGCTCGCTGGTTGAACGTGTAGGAGACCCGGGCCACCGCCCCCTCCTGCCTTCCGGAAGCCGGAGGCGGTTCCGGGTGCCCCTCGGGGGGTTGCTGGGGGGCGGAAGACGGTGGGGCAGCCGAGCCCGGAAGAGGTCGAGCCCGGACCCGGTACGGCACGGAGGCAGGACCGGTGTTCAGGAAGCTCACCCGGATCCGTCCGTCTTCTTCCACCTGGACCTGGGAGGGATGGTTCACCGCGACCAGTTCGAAGCCTTCCGGGAGCACCACGGCGTTTCGTTTGATCCCCAGGGACCGGTCGAAGACGATGTCGCCGCCCTCGGAGAAGTAGCTCTCGGGATCCCAATAGGTCTTGTCGATCCGGATCCGGACTTCTCCGTCGGGTGGGACCGGCCGGGCCAGTTTTACCCGAATATACCTGCCCTCCGGGCTCGCCCTCGGATGTCCGGTGCGCCGGGCCTCCTCACCGCTGACGACTTCCCACTCCAGCGGCGCCCCGGTCATGAGGTCCGTGACCGCGTGGACCTCTTCTTCGGCCCCGGCCCGGATGGTGTTGAAGTAATAGGCCTTCCCGGGTGTGGTGGCCGTGACGTCGTACAGAATCCGGAAGGCCCCGGACCCGGGCCCTTGAAGCTCGTACCGAGTGTAGTCGTCGGCCTGGGTCTGAGGGGGCTCTTGGGCAAAGGCGGCCCCGGGCCAGGCGACCAGGCACGCGGCGCTGAAAACCAGGAACGCCGGAGGGAGGAGCGCCATCGGGAGACTTACCCGGGCGATGAGAACGGCCGGGAAGAAGCCCGCCTCGGCCCTGCCGCCCCCTTTACGCACCAAACACCTCCAGAGCCGGCCAGCTTTGCCACTTGCCCCGGGTGAAGTCCGGGAAGTCGATGGGGGCCCCGCCGTTGGATACCGACCACTCGGAGAGGGGTGTGACGGCGCTGATGGATGCGGCGTCGTATACGTTCATGTCCGTGGCCAGGCCCTCCCGGAGGCACTTGATGAGGCGGTAGTCCTCCATGAAGTCCATGCCGCCGTGACCGGCCCCGGCGGATCGCTCGGCCATCTCCTTCCAGAGGGGGTGGTCATACTCCTCCAGCCACTCGCTTGCCTCGTCCCATTGATGGGGCCGGGCGCTCATCCCTTCGATGTAGACCCGATCCGGGTATCCGCTGAAGATCCCTTTGGTCCCCTGGACCGTGTTGATGCGGGAGTAGGGGCGGGGGAGGTTCGTGTCGTGGCCTACCAGGATGGTCCTCCCCAGGGCGGTCTGGATCATGGAGTAGTTCACGTCGCCGAGGACGTAGCTTTCCTGGCGTTTCGGATCGTCAGCCGGGTAGTTCTCGCGGGCATAGTCCTGAAGGCCCCGGGAGGGGCTGCTCATGGAGACCAGGGTGGCAAAGCGGTCTCCCCGGTTGATGTCCATGCAGTTGGCCACTGGGCCCAGGCCGTGGGTGGGGTAGAGGTTTCCGTTCCTCGCCATGGAGTGAGCCCGGCGCCAGAGCCCCTCCCCCGAGTCGGCGAACTTCACGCCCCGGAGGTCGTGGAGGTAGCCGCCCTCCCCGTGAAGAATCTCTCCAAGGAGCCCCTGCTTCACCAGATTGAAGCAGAGCATCTCCATTCGGCCGTAGTTGCAATTTTCCATCATGATGCAGTGCTGTTGCGTCCGCTCCGCCGCTTCCACCATGGCCCAGCAGTCGTCCAGGGTATAGGCCGCGGGGACCTCGGTAACGGCGTGCTTTCCGTTCTCCATGGCGGAGAGGAGCACGGGGACGTGCCATTCCCAGGGAGTCGCCGTATAGACGAGGTCGAGGTCTTCCTCGGCGCAGAGTCGCTCGAAATCCGTTTCGCCGTTGGTATAGAGGGTCGGGGGAGCGAAGCCGGCCTCCTGGATGAGTTGCGAAGAACGTTCGGCATGTTCGGGGACGATGTCGCAAACCGCCGTGATTTGGCATCCCTCGATGCCGAGGAGGTTCCGGACATGGGCCGTCCCCATGCCGCCGACGCCTACGTATCCGATGCGAACCAGGTCCATGGGTGGCGCGGCGAAGGGGTGATCCGGAGCAGCCCCTAGCCCGGGGCGATCCAGGCGGGGCCTCTCGGGGCCGTCGCTGGGACCCGGGCTGCAGGCCCCGAGGGCGGCGAGACCAAGACCGGCGGCGCCGAGCTTCAACAGGTCCCGGCGGGGGAGTCCTTCCGCCACCGGCAGGTCGTCGTGGGCAACGCGGACATCGGTGTCGGACTCTTTGCGTTCGCTCATGGTTTTCCCTTGATCAGGCCGTCTTGTTTGTGGCATGGCCGTCGACGCAGGCCGGCTCGCGCCCTTAGTGCCGACGTTTGACCCAAAGGTGAGATCCTAGGAAGGAGAGGGGAAAACGGCCAGGGGTAGGGTCACCCCTGACCGTCGGTGTTCGATCCGGCTTTCCTCGGTATGCCGGCCCTATCTGGGCCCAGCCTGTGGCGACAGTGCCGGCCGGCTCGGCCCGGGCTGGCGACGGAAGTGGACTTCAGCCTTCCTTTTTCGCTCCCGTGAAGGGCACTTCTCCTCCGCCTTGCCTTCCGCCCGCAGTGGTCAGAGTTCCTTCCATCGTGTTCCCCGAGACGGTCGCCATGAACGTCATGGTGATCTCTTGTTGGCCCATACTGCGGCTGACGACGAAGGTGAGTTTGTCTCCCTCCATCTTTCCATTGTTGATCTCAATGGGCTCTGGATCCGGAACATTCCTTCCTGCCCCTCCTCCAGGTGGCCGACCCATGCGGGCGAAGACGGTGGTGCCGGTAACCGTGGAGCCGTCCTGTGTGAAAGTGAACTCCATGCTTCTCTCCATGGCCTCCCCGCCCCGGCCGGCGGTGGTGTAGGTCAGGACCCAATCACCCGTGACGTCCTGAGCCTGAAGCGAAGGCGTAAGGAAGAGGAGAAGCACGGCCAAAAAACCGAGCGGTGCGATTCGGCGCATTGAAACCTCCTGGAGAAAAGCGTCAGCCTTCTTTTTTCACGGCTGTGAAGGGAATCGGCTCGCCTCCGCCGCGCATGCCGCCTCCCATGGCTACGGTTCCTTCCATCTCATTGCCGGCGACAGTGGCGGTGAACACCTGCGAGAAGGTTCGCTCGCCCATGCCGCGACTAACGGTGAAGGTGAGTTGGTCACCTTCCAGATTTGTATCCGTCAGAGAAATGGGTTCGGGCTCTGGAGCACCGCCGCCTCCACCAGGCCGGCCCGGCATGGCCATGAGGGCAGTCCCCGTGACGGTCGTCCCCTCCTGCTGGAAGGTGACGTCCATAGACATCTCACGACCCGGGCCACCCTGACGGCCCTGCATGGTGTAGGTGATGGTCCAGTCGCCCGTGACGTTCACTTCCTGAGCCTGAAGGGCAGGAACGACGAGCATGAAAAGTACGGCCATCAGGCCGAGGGATACGAAACGACGCATAACAACCTCCTGTTTCTGGTGATACCGGTAGCATGGTAGCCGATAATTAGAGACACCCGCCGGACAGGTTTTGTTAAAGGCCTCGGCGCCCTACCTTCACGGCTCTCGTGCGGTGTTCCTTGCGAAGATTCTCGATGGGGGTCTCCATGCCACGCTTTCGCCTTCTTCTGGTTCTGCTTTCCCTGGCCGTGCCATCTGTCCTCTGGGGGCAGGCCCAGCGGAACTTCACTGCGGAGGATGCTCTGAACGTCAAATCGGCCAGCGTGGCCGACGCCACCGACGATGCCCGGTGGCTTGCCGTTACCGTCTCAACTTCGAGGGGCCGGATGGGGACGGATCACTTCCGCTACGGAGATCCGACCTATATCGGACCGTCCCTGGCCGAGGTCATGGTCCTGGATTCAGAGACGGGAGAGAGCCAACCTATCTTCGACGGATTGGTGCAGGTCCAGGGCCTCTCATGGTCTCCCGACGGGGACCGCCTGGCTTTCCGGCGTTATGTGGACGGAGAGGTTCGCCTGGAGATCTGGGATCGGGCCTCGGGCAGGGTGGAACAAGTCCGGCTGAGGCCACAACGGGAGCTGGCTTGGGGTGGAACGTTGACATGGTACCCGGACGGGGAGGGCCTCCTCGTCTCTCTTCGAACCCCCACCTGGGGTCAGGAGGCCAGGGCCGCCTTCCTGGCCATGGACCAGGGCCCCATCGTGGTCCAGGACTCCTCCGAGCCGTTTCTCTCGTGGGAAGCCGTGCGAAACCGGGGCAGCCTCATGGAGCTGGGCCGGGTGGAGGTGGATTCCGGTGACGTGAGCGTGCTCCTTCCGGAGGGGTCTTACACGGACCTGCGGATCGCCGAGGACGGATCGCACCTCACCTACTCCACAGCCACCCCACTTCGGACCGCCTATGAGCGGGGTGAAGGTACGGAGTACGCCTACTTCAAGTTGGAGCTGGAGGAGGGGGCGGAACCGATGGAGGTGATGGAGAAGGGCGAGCGGCGCACGCGCCTGAGCTGGGCCCCTGACGGCTCCGGATTCGTCTATGCCAGACAGGGGGACATCTTCTTCAAAGCTCCTGACGCCGACAGCGCCCAGAACCTGACAGAGGAGTTCCGGGTGCCCCTGACGGAGAGCGACTCCACCAAGAGGAGCTTCTCCCTGGACCGATGGCATCCCGAAGGGGATGCCCTCCTCCTCCGGGCCCAGGACGGGTACTACCTCATGGAGCTGGATGGGGAACCGGAGCTCGTCTGGCCTTTCCCAGGTGATTCCAGGAAAGAGTGGGGCGAAGGTCCGCAGCTGAGTGTGCTGCAGTGGACGGACGACGGGCGCTACCTCTACGCCTCCCGGGCCGCCCGGGACCACTGGGAACGGGGGCTGGTGCGCTACGACCTCAGGAGAAGTCAGGAAGAAGTGTTGGTCTCGGACTCAGACGTCTATCGAAGCTGGACCTTTGCCGAGGACGGGTCCCGTATGGTCTTCCGCCGGTCCGACGGGGACCGCCCCGAGGAGATCTGGACGGCATCGGGGGACTTCGGAGATGCCAGGGCCCTCACGGACATGAACCCCTGGCTCGACGATGTCGCTTTGGCCGAGAGCCAGCTCATCAAGTACTACGATGTGGACGGGGAGGAGCTCTACGGCATCGCATATCTTCCGCCGGACTTCCAGGAAGGGGTCCAGTACCCCTTGGTGGCGGAGATCTACGAGACCTTCTTCGACAACGGCTACAGCTACAGCGCCCAGATCCTGGCGGCCCAGGGGTGGATCGTCCTGAAGCCGTCAGTGGATCTCGAGGAGGGATTCCCCGGTGAGGCCTGGATGAAGGGTGTCACCACCGCCATC
Source organism: Gemmatimonadota bacterium (assembly GCA_050049805.1). Classification (GTDB taxonomy): domain Bacteria; phylum Gemmatimonadota; class Gemmatimonadetes; order Longimicrobiales; family Gaopeijiaceae; genus JABDNZ01. The sequence goes on along the minus strand of JASFVN010000097.1, from coordinate 5,501 downwards.
AACTCCCTCATGGACAAGGGCATGGTGGACGGGCGGCAGCTCGGGATTCACGGAACCAGCTATGGGGGGTATGCCACCAGCCTCATCATCACCCAGACCGACCGCTTCGCAGCGGCCATCAACATCTCCGGGAAGGTGAATATCATCTCCTTCCTGGGTGACTCCGAGAAGATCACCACCCGGAACTACAACGCCGCCGAGGAGGGCCAGGACCGGATCGGGGCCACCCTCTGGGAACAGCCCCAGAAGTACTGGGCCCACTCCGCCGTCATGTACGCCGACCGTGTCACCACTCCCCACCTCCTCCTCACCGGCCATGGAGACTGGAACGTGCCCGACACCAACACCCGGGAGATGTACTACGCCCTGCGGCGCCTCGGGAAAGAGGTCGTCTGGGTGAACTACATGCGGGCGGGCCACGGCGCCGGCCGGGCCGGTGTGGAAGAGGACTATCGGGATCACTGGCGCCGCATCATCGAATGGTACGACACCCACTTCAAGAAGGCGGTGGAGGAGGACGAAGAAGGGGGTTAGGCCACCTCCAGCACCACCTTCCCCAGGTTCTTTCGGTCGTGGAGGTACTGATGTGCCTCCGCGACCCCTTCGCTGTTCAGGGGGAAGGTCCGGTCCATGATGGGTTTCCAGCGGCCGTCCACGACCCCGGCGAAGATCTCCTCCAGGGCGGGTCCCATGAGGGCCTCCTTCTCTTTCAGATAGAGGAGGTGGACCCCGAACACGCCCTGATTCGGAACGACCAGGGAAAGGGGGTGGATGGATCCCGTCCGCATCTTCGCCAGGGCTGCCTTGGGCCAGCTCCGCTTCCGTCCCGGCATGGCCTCGCTCATGCCGTAGAACACGACTCTCCCCAGGGGGTTGAGGAGCTTCCGTATCGCCTTGGTGGCTTTCCCGCCCACCGGATCCAGGGCGATGTCCAGACCTCTCTCGCCGCCCAGGGCATCGCGAAGGGCTTCGGCCCAGTTCCCCCGGGAATCGAAGCAGGCTTCGGCACCCAGCTCACCCACCACGAACGATCGCTTCTCCGGTCTTCCTGCGGTGCCGAATACCCGTAGTCCCCGGTGGACGGCCAGTTGCACCCCGGCGGTCCCAACCCCGCCGCCGGCCCCCAGAATCAGGGCCGTATCACCCTGTCGGGCATGACCCGTCTCGAAAAGACAAACCCAGGCCGTGAGAAACACGACGGGAATCCCGGCGGCCTCCGCGGGAGTCAGGGCCTCGGGATAGGGGAACGCCTGGTCCGCCGAAACGATCACGTCCCGGGCGTATCCGCCGAAGCGAAGAAGAGCCACGGCCCGGTCTCCCTCGTTCCATCCTTCGACCCCGTCGCCGACCCGGGCCACCGTCCCTGCAACCTCGAATCCTGGTGCATAGGGAAGGTCCGGGACCTGCCCGTACAACCCCACCCGCTGAAGGAGGTCGGCAAAGTTCACGCCGGAAGCTTCCACTCTGAGGTGGACCTCCCCGGGGCCGGGGTCCGCCAGGGGAACCTCCCGTTCCTGCAGGACGTCGGGAGAACCGAAGCGGGATATCTGAACGGCGCGGGTCGAGTTGGTCGATGTCATGGAAGGGATCACCAGAAGTAGAGGACCAGCGCCACTGTAGCCACCACGGCACCGATGGAGAGGGCGTCGAAGAGCCAATCCCTCTCCCGGAGCTGGTCGGCGAGCTCCGTGGTCTCCGACTCCTTCAACCGATCAGGCTGGGCTCGGCTCGAGGCCCGGGCCGGATCGGTGAGGGAGAGAGCGGCCAACAGCCCGAAGAGGACCAGACCCGCCACCCACATTTGATCCAGGAAGGCGGCGTTGGGCGTCACTGCCTTCACACCGATGGTGACGGGCAGAGTCAAGCCCATGACCCACACCGCACCTCTGGCCGTGGCTCCCTTCCAGAACAAACCGCTCAGGAATACCACGGCCACGCCGGGTGTGATCAGGCCCCAGAACTCCTGGATATAGGAGAAGATCCGCTCGAAGCTGACGAGAAAGGGAGCCCAGGCCCAGGCCAGCAGAAGAAAGGCCACTGTGCTGATACGTCCCACGCGGATCAGATGAGATTGTGATGACTCCGGTTTCAGATGCCGTTGGTAGACGTCGACGGTGAAGATGGTGGCGGTGGAGTTCAGCATGGAGTCGAGTGAGGACATGATGGCCGCAATGAGAGCCGCCAGCATGAGGCCTGCCAGGCCTCCGGGCAGGAGATTTGCGATGAGGACTGGGTAGGCCATGTCGGAGCGGGTGAGCTCGTCGGCATAAAGGACGTAGGCCATAATTCCCGGAACCACGGCGATGAATGGGATCAGGAGCTTCAGATAGGCGGCGAAGACGATTCCGTAGCGTCCTTGCTTTAGGTTCCTCGCTCCCAGGGTCCGCTGGGTGATGAACTGGTTACACCCCCAATAGAAGAGGTTGGCGATCCAGAGGCCTCCGAAGAAGATGGCGAACCACGGGAGTTCCGGGTGGTCCAGGGGAAGGACCATGTGGAATTTGTCCCCGGCCTCTTCCATGAGCGTGTCCCACCCGCCCACGGCCCGGAGGCCGAGCCAGGCCGTGAGGGCACCGCCCAGCAGGAGCATGGTCCCCTGGATCAGGTCGGACCAGACCACCGCCTTGAGCCCTCCGTAGGCCGTATAGGCGCCGGCAAAAACAGCCAGTATGGTCACACCCCACCAGAGGGGCAGGCCGAACATGGTCTCCAGGGCCAGGCCACCGGAATAGAGCACGGTGGCCATGGCCACAAAGGTGTAGGCCAGGATCATGTATACGGCGAGCCAGCTACGGGCCGCGACGCTGAAACGTCGCTCCAGGTACTCGGGCATGGTGGTGACCCGGTTGGCCAGAAAGGCCGGTAGAAACCACCGGGCCACGATGACCAGGGTGATGGCCGACATCCATTCGTAGGCAGCAACAGCGAGGCCGAAGTCTGCGCCCTGGCCTGCCTGCCCCACCAACTGCTCCGTAGAGATGTTCGAGGCGATGAGGCTGATGCCGATGAGCCACCAGGGCAGGTTCCGCCCAGCCAGGAAGTAGTCGGCGGCCACCTTCTCCCGGCGAGAGACGATGATGGCCACGGCGGCCACCAGGACGAAGTAGCCGATGAATGCCGTGAGGTCGAAGGGTGAAAAGTCCATCAGAACTCCAGGACCATGAAGATGGGGCGATGGTCCGAGGCCACGGTCTCGTCCAGGACCCTGTATTCCAGGACCCGGAACCCATGGTCCGGCCGAACCAGAATGAAGTCGATCTCACGAGCCGGCTCGTTGGCCGGAAAGGTGAAGGGGTTGCCGGTCTTTTCAGTGATGGCACAGTCCGTGTCCAAGAGGTCCATGACAGGCGATCCCGGTAGAGAGTTGAAGTCCCCTGCCAGGATCACCAGGCCGTCCTCGTCCGCCAGGGCGTCCATGAGGCTCTCGGCCTGGGCCAGCCTCTCCTCTTCGGTCCGATAGAAGTGGATGCCGGAGACCACGGCCTCCCGGCCGGTTCCCGGAAGTCCGACCCGAACGGTCAGGGCGGTTCGGGGCTCGGCGCCGTCGGGAAGGCGATGGTTGGCCGATTCCAGGATGGGAAGCCGGCTCAGGACGGCCATTCCGTAGTGGCCACCCTGGTATTCCATGAAGTCACCGAAGCGGGAGTCCATTCCGGTGAGGGCGCCGTACTCGGCGGCCTGGTCCACGCCACCCGTGCGCTCCACGATCCGGTCGATCTCCTGCAGGGTGACCAGGTCAGGGTTCATGGCTTCGATGAGATGTCCGATCCGCTCCAGGTCCAGGGCACCGTCCAGGCCTTCACCGTGGTGGGTGTTGTAGGCCAGGATTCTGAGGGTGTCGGTTCGTGGGAAGGGAACCACGGGGCCGCTTCCCTTCAGGCCCACGACCTTGCCGTCCAGCTCCCAGGCCGGGTCGATCTCGATGCCCAGGTGGGCCAGCGCCGTAGCGGCCAGATCCACAGCCCCGGGGGACTCCACCAGGGAGCCGCTCTGGGTCGAAGGGCCGCTGGCCAGATAGTAGACCGTGGTTTCTTCAGGAGTGAGCCCACCGTGGCCGCCCTCCTCCGTTCGGCCGTGGTCTGTCGTCAGGAGTATCAGCCAATCTTCGTTCCCGTAGGTCGGACGAGTCCGGATGGCCTCCATGAGGCGCCCCAACTGACGGTCGGCGGCGGAAATGGCTTCCCGGTATTCCCGGCCGAGGCCGCCGATGTTGTGGCTGATCTCGTCTGGGGAGCCGGCGTAGACGAAGAGGACGTCGGGATCGCCGGTCCGGAGCTCCTGCACCGCATAGTCCACAGAGATACTGTCGGCTTCCAGCCAGCCCAGATCGTAGCCGTTCAAGACGACTTTGCCATCGATCTCGTCGCTCAGGAGGGGCCCACCGGAATTCTCCGCCACCAGGGGAAGCCAATCGGCCACCACGAAGGTGTTCAACTCCGGACGGACCCGCTCTATAAGGGTGAAGAAATCAGGGTAGGCGTCGTATCGGTTCGTCGTGAAGTTGTTGGAAAGCACGCCGTGCTTCTCCGGCCAGACCCCGGTCAGGATGGAGGACCAGCACGGTCCGCTCACCGTGGGCCGGGCTGCCTCAGCCGTCTCGCTGAAGGCCCCGACGGCGGCGAGGGCGTCGAAGTTGGGGGTTGGCACTTCCCTGAGAACGTCGGGCCGGATCCCGTCCCACCCCAAAAGGAGAACCTTGGGGACGGGATCGGCCCGGGGACCAGGGTCGCTGGCCGAGCTGAATCCGGCCTCCCATCGAGGCGTTTCCCCCTTCGCAGCGGCCGGGGCCACCGCCTGCGCTGTGGCGACAGCGGCCGCCACTGCCATGGCCCCCAGGGCCAGGAGCCAAGGTTTGCGTGAGGGTTTCAACAGGCCTCCTCTTGGGTTTTGACGGCGGCGATCAATGCGTCCACTTCCTCCTCGAACCGATTCGCCTCGTCAGCGGAGGGGTCCTCCGGGGAGTGGGCGATGCGGTTTCTGGTCTCTCGCAGGGCCAGGATTCGGGCCTCTTCCTCGGGCCCGATGCGGTGGTTGATGCGAAGGGCCGCAAGCAGCTCTGTGGGTTGAGTAGGTGGCTGAACCGAACAGACGGGAAGGGCCGAGCGAAGGGCATCCTCCAGGCGTACCCATCCCTCCAGCACCCTGACCGCAGGAGACTCCGTTGCGTCATTCATCGCAAGATAAACCCGTGCTGAAGTGGATCATTCGGGTCCAGGAGGAGCTCGTTCTTCCCGACGATGTACGAGGTTCCCGCGACCTTCGGAATGACCGCCTCGTACGACCCGAAGCGAGTCGTCTCCACGACCTGGCCGGTGAAGGTAGTGCCGAGGATACTCTCCACTGTGAACGGCTCCCCCATCTTCAATTCTCCCCGGGCGTAGTGTAGCGCGGCTCGAGCGCTGACGCCCGTTCCGGTGGGAGATCTGTCCACCTCTCCGTCGGCGAAGATGCAGACGTTCCGGCTGTGATGGTTCGGGGCCTGGGCTTCGCCGACGATGATG
>JASFVN010000360.1:0-4434 GCA_050049805.1 Gemmatimonadota bacterium | reverse complement strand
CGTCTCTACGGCACGCTGGTTCATGACGGCGGCACTCGCTTCACGGGCTATGTCGCATGGGATATGGACAAGAGTCTCACCACCGACACCCTGGATGGGTACGACTCCGAGGACACCCGACGGGAAATCCCGTTCGGCCGGATCGTCTCCCTTCGCCCCACCCGGCGGGGTGCGGAGATCACCCTCTCGGGTGGCGAGCAGCTGGAGCTTTTCGGCACAGACGACGTGGACGATTCCAACGACGGAATCCAGATCTCCGATCCGTCCTTCGGGATGGTGGAAGTGGACTGGGACGAGATGGATCATATCCGGTTTCATCCCAGGGAGGCTGCCGCTGAATCGGGGGGGGTGGACGGATTCGATGGCGGCCGGCGCCTCAGGGGTACGGTGATGACCGTCGACAGTACCGAGTTGTCCGGCTGGATCAGGTGGGATGGGGACGAGGAGTACACCTGGGAGCTTCTGGACGGGTACTACGCAGGCGTAGGCTTCGATATCGAATTCGAGAACATCGACTTTTACTACGCAGGCGTAGGCTTCGATATCGAATTCGGGAAGATCGCCTCTATCGAGCGGACCGTCGGCTTGACCACGGCGGTGGAGGTGGACCCGACTGGAGTGAACGTGAGCACGGAGGATGAGGAGGGGGCGAAGGTGACCCTCTGGGACGGTCGGACTTTCGAACTGACGGGATCCAACGACGTGGATGACTCCAACGAGGGAGTCTACGTCCTTTTGCATGGCAGTGGCCTCTCACCAGACGACCCTGAAGCGGAGTGGGTGATGGTGAAGTGGGAGGATTTCAGATCGGTGCGGTTTGAACGGGAGGGCGAACGATGAGAGTCCTCGCTCTTCTCCTGACCCTGTCTCTTCCGGTTGCGGCTGCGGCCCAACAAGCCGGCTACGCCCCCGACGCCTTTTTGGACCCCACGGCCGCGACCCTCTTCCGCGCAGCTCAGGGCAACTGGCAGGCCATCGACAGCTCGGTGGTCCGGTACACCTCTGTCATCAAACAACGAATCGGAGCCGGAATCCGGACGCCTCTGAAAGACCGGACCATCTACCGGAACGAGTCGGCTGTCCGGGCGTTCTGGGACCGTGATCATGGCTCCATCCTCCAGGTGATGGGGAACCGGGCCCAGTATCCTGGAAGGGACCAGGCCAGAGATGAGCCCGGTTGGAACTGGCTCAGCGACCTGGCTATGGACGAGCCCTTCGAGCCCGGTGGCGACCGGCTCCTCTTTGGCCTCACCAACGAGGACGCAGCGGAAATCTCCAACCCGGACGAATCGGACTTCTGGTTCGCCCATCCCCTGGCCCCGGGAGCCGACACCCTCTACCGCTTCCAGAGCGGCGACACCCTGACTCTCAGCCTCCCGGACGGGCGCCGCCTCCTCACCATCCAGATGGACGTCCTTCCCCGGGAGGCCGACGTGCACCGGATTGCCGGCACCCTGTGGATCGAGCCTGAGTCCGGCGCCCTGGTCAGGGCGGTGTACCAGCTGAGCCGGGAGCTGGATGTGGTTCGGGACATCCCGGAGGTGCGGGAGGAAGACGAAGCGGGGGAATTCGACATGGTCCCGGGGATCCTGAAGCCTTGGATCTTCACCATGGACCTGGTGGCGGTTGAATATTCCCTCTGGGACTTCCGGGTTTGGCTCCCGCGGTCCATGCGCGTCGAAGGCGAGGTGAAGATCGGGATCCTGAAGATGCCCATCGCCTTCGATGTGGCCTATGAGCTCGAGTCGGTGACCCTCGAAGAAGACCTCGATCAGCCCCCGGACCCGGGCCTCATCGAGCGGCACTTCGATTCCAGGGCCGAGGCCATGGCCTTCGTGGCCTCCCTCCTCTCGGACCCATCCAGGGTGGACTACGAGTTCGCAGAAGACGTCAGCCGGTCGTCGTCGGGTCGCACTTCCCGGTTCATCATCCCTCGGGATCTCGAGATCCTGGAGGATAGCCCGGAGCTTCCCCCGCCCATCTGGGACGATGCCCCAGGGTTCGCCTCGGATGAGGAGCTCGCGGACATGGTCGAGACCCTGGCTGACCTGCCTCCCATCCCGACCCAGGGGGTGCCGTGGGATGCAAACTGGGGCTGGGCTCGCCACGATCTCCTTCGGTTCAACCGTGTGGAAGGCCTGGCGGTGGGGGGCCGGTTCGAGGCGGAGCTGGGAAGCTTCATGGGCCCCATCAACTTCGAGGCCTCCGGCTTCATGGGGCTCGGAGACCTGGAACCCAAAGCGAAACTCACCTTCGAGCGCCGCTCGGTCTTACGGCGGATTGCGGTGAGCGGGTATCGGGAGCTACGGCCAACCGACTCCCAGGGACGGTACCTGGGGCTCGGGAACTCTCTCAACTCCCTCTTCTTCGGACGGGACGACGGGGAATACTACATGGCCACCGGCGTCGACCTGCTGTGGAGGCCGCCGGAGGCCGACCGGGAGTCCTTCCGGTTCCGGGCATATGCTGAGCGACAAGATTCGGTGGACATCAGCACGAACTTCTCCCTGATCCACGCCTTCAACTCCGACTGGGACTTTCGTCCGAATGTCATGGCCCAGCGTCTCGAGGAGGTGGGGGGAGAACTGACCCTGAAACCTTGGTGGGGTTCGGACCCCACGGCCGCCCAGGTGGGCCTGGAGCTCTACGGCCAGGGCGGTGCCTGGCGGCATCCTGATTCCACCGACGTGAAGGGGGATTACGCCAGGGCCAGCGCTCTCCTGCGGGTGGCCGTTCCACTGGCCGACGCCAACTGGCGGGTCGGCCTGGAAGCCGGTGGGGGCACCAGCTGGGGTGATGTGCCGAGGCAGCGGAACTGGTTCCTGGGTGGGCCGCTGACGCTGAGGGGATATGAAGCTTCAGTAGTCTCTGGGCCTTCCTTTGCCCGGGGCCGCCTGGAGATCGCGCGAACCTTCTCCACTTCGTTCACGATGAGCGCATTCGGCGACGCCGGCTGGGCCGGGCTCAGAGAGGATTTTGAATCCAAGGACATTCTCTATGGTGCCGGTTTGGGGTTCAGCGTTCTCGATGGCCTCATCCGCATGGACCTCTCTCATGGCTTGAGGGGGCCGGACAAGAGCTTCCGCTTCGACCTCTACCTGGACGCCATCCTCTGAGGGGGGAATCCGGGGTTTCGGGATCCTGATCCTTTCTCCCTGAAACCCGGAGGCCTCCCTCTTCGTACTCTGACATAGACAGTCTATATAGACTCCCTTTGTCGGAGGTTTGCGTTATGGGTGGCGTCGGGTCCGGAAGGCTTTACGGAACGTTGGAGCTCCTGATCCTGAAAGGGCTGGAAATGAAGGGGCCCATGCACGGCGTCGCCGTAGCCGATCACATCGCTGCCCGGTCCGGCGGCCTGTTCAAGATCGAGGAAGGATCCCTGTACCCAGCTCTCCATCGGCTCCAGGGAAAGGGCTATGTGGACTGGGAATGGATGAAGACCGAGGAAGGAAAGCGGGCCAAGTACTATGAGCTCACCAGGGCAGGTCGTCGTGCTTTGAAAAAGGAACTCCAGGGTTGGCTCGCAAACACTCGGGCCATGCTGGACCTCCTGGATTTGGGGGCGGAGGACGTACGATGAGGCGGAAGAGGGCCGGCAGGCTTTTCCGGCTGGATCGGTTCGGGCATCGGCTTGACGAGAGCCTCGACGACGAGGTGCAGTTTCATCTCCAGACCCGAATCGACGAGTTCGTCAGGTCGGGTTGCTCGGAGGAGGAAGCCCGGGAAAGGGCCCTGGCACAGTTCGGCGACCCGGAACTCGTGCTGCAGCAATGCCGGCGGATTGCCGAAAGGAACGCCAAACAGAAGGCTCTCTCCGAGGCGTGGAAGGATGCGTTCCAGGACCTTCGGATTGCATTCCGGTCGCTGGCCAAAACCCGGGGTTTCAGCCTCGTGGCGGTCCTCTCTCTGGCTTGTGGAATCGCGGCCTTCACCGCCTACTTCTCCCTCATCCATGCTACCTCGCTTCGCCCGGTCCCCGGCGTGCCCGGAGCGGAAAGGGCCGTTGAGCTTCTCGTGCATCAGCGTGGCCCAGGGAGCGGTTACTGGGACTACCCTGATTTTCTGGACCTCCGTCAGGCCTCCACGCCTCTTACAGATGTGGCGGGATGGAAAGACCGGAGCGGGACCCTGACCGTGTCGGAGGGCGGTGAGGAAGTGGCGTTGAGCTACGTCTCGGCGAACTACTTCCGGGTTCTTGGGGTGGTGCCGACCCTGGGTCGCGGATTCCTCGACTCCGAAGACGTCGGACCCGGCCAGCACGCTGTCGCAGTGGTGAGTTTCGACATGTGGAAGGACCGGCTCGAAGGAGATCCCGAGATCATCGGTCGAACGGTCACCTTGAATCGATCTCCCTACACCGTGGTGGGTGTCGCTCCCGAGGCCTTCAAGGGCCATCTGACCCAACATGAGGGAAGGGACTTCTGGCTCCCC
>JASFVN010000359.1:0-4437 GCA_050049805.1 Gemmatimonadota bacterium | reverse complement strand
GTGAGCTTGGACGGACCCAAGATACGAAACATAGCCCCGGGAGGCTTCCCCCCGGGGCTGGGTCGACAGTCGGAACGATCACCGACGGGCCCTCAACCTGTATGCATCTCCGCGAGAAGCTCGTCCACGATCTCATCCAACTCTTCTCCCCGCATGTTTTTTCCGCGAATGATCCCCTCGTGGTCGATGACGTATAACGTGGGCCATCCGAAGACCACCCACTTGGTCGAGATCGGTCCGTTGGTGCTGCCCCCATCCCAGAAGGACGGCCAGGTGATCTCTTCCTTCTCAATGGCCGCGCGATACTCCTCCGCCGGATCGCTGTTTACGCCCACCAGGGCAAAGGGTTCGTCTGCGAGTCTGCTTACGAGCGACCGCTCGTGCGGGTACATGACCCGGCAAGGGCCTCACCAGTCCCCCCAGAAGTCCAATACGACCACCTTCCCGAGAAACTGGCTCAGGCGCATCTCGTTCCCGTCTACATCCGTGCCGATGATTTCAGGAGCCGGTCGACCGATGGCGAGCTCTTCTTCGCTGTGGGCGGTAAGGTGGGCGTAGGCCACGGCGCGGTAGGTGGAGCCGCCCATGGGAATGTCCCCGTACTCATCGATGAGCAGCTGGAGATCCTTGTTGATCTCCTCCCGGGGATCCACTTCTTCGGCCGGACCTTCATCTTCGGCAGACCCTCCGTCATCCCTCAGATCGAGTTCTTCGGGGGGATCGACCTTGATCTCGACGCGTCGCTCTGCCATGAAGGCTTCGAACTGGAGATCCGAGAGTTTCCTGGAGGCCGGGTAGTAGATGGCGGCGGCTCGAACGTTGGCATGGGGCGAGTTCTCCCGTAGCTCCCCGAGGTACTTCTCCGATTGCTCCTCGGTGAGGAGGTAGCTGTTTTCCGCCAGTTTTTCGATGTGAGGTGATTCCGCGTATTCCTCAAAGATGGCGTCGATGTGCTCACCGATGATTGCTGCCCGGGCTTCCCTGGCCGCTTCCATGGCTTCCTCGGGATCGACCTCATCATCTTCGCCATCCTCCGCCGGATCCGGCTGAGGTGCCCGGGACATAGCCCAGATCTTGGCCTCCAGGCCCGCCTCGGTGCCCCAGTACTCCTCCGCGAGGGCCTCGAAGCGCGGCAAGAAGGACTCGGTGTATTCCTCGAACTTGGCCGACCTCCCGTCCACCAGCGCCCGGTAGGCCGCCAGCTCAGCCGAATCCGGGTCTTCGGAAAGATCAGGTAGGGAATCCATCTCCTCGCTGATTGCTTCCCTTCCCGCGGAGTACTCCTCTTCGAGAGCAGCGAAGGCCTCTGACGCTGCTTCCTCATTCGAGCAGGCGGTCAGGATCACCGGCAGCATGAACAGGAGTACCGGTGTGAGTCGGAGTGTCCATCTTGTCACGGCGGCAGCACCTCATTTCTGGATCGGCGAGTGCTTCAGGTCAGGAGCTTTCTCTCCTTCGCCTGCTTTTCAAGGTCGTCTTGAAAGTCGGGGTGGGCGATCCTGATCAGGGCCTCGGCCCGCTCCCGCAGGTTCTTGCCGAAGATGTTCGCCACTCCGAATTCCGTCACCACGTAATGAACGTCGGCCCGGCTGGTTACCACACCAGCCCCCGGTTTCAGCATGGGCACGATCCGTGACAGGGCGCCGCCCTTGGCTGTGGAGGAGACGGCAATGATGGGTTTGCCTCCCTTGGACCGGGCGGCTCCTCTGATGAAGTCCACCTGACCACCGAACCCCGAGTAGATATAGGTGCCGATGGAGTCCGAGCAGACCTGGCCGGTGAGATCCACCTCAACCGCCGAGTTGATGGCGAGCATCTTCTCGTTCTGGGACACGACGAAGGGGTCGTTCACATAGTCCACGGGGTGGGCTTCGATGAGGGGATTGTTGTCCAGGAAATCGTAGAGCTCGTCGCTTCCCAGGGCGAATGTGATGATCACCTTCCCTGGATGGAGCGTCTTCCTGGAACCCGTCACCACTCCCCGCTCAATGGCCTTCATGGCCTGATCCGAGAGCATCTCGGTGTGGATTCCCAGGTCGAGGCTCCCGTCCATAGCAGCGTAGATGGCGTCTGGAATGCCACCGATTCCCATCTGCACCGTCATGCCCTGCTCGATGAGAGGGAGGATATTGTTGCTGATGGCCAGCTCAACCTCGTTCGGGGGCCCCGGCTCCAGGGTCGGGAGGGGCTCGGAGGCCTCCACGATGGCGTCCACATTCCTGACGTGGATGAAGGAATCTCCCAGCACCCTGGGCATACGCTCGTTCACCTGGGCAATGACGTGGCGGGATGCGTTGGATGCGGCTTTGGAGGCCAGCGTCTCCACCCCCAAGCTCATGAATCCGTGCTCGTCGGGAGGGGAAACGGCAATCATGGCCACGTCCACGGGAACGACCCGCTCCTTGAAGAGCCGCGGAATCATGTAGAGGAAGATGGGCACGTAGTCGGCACGGCCGTCATTCACCGCCTTCCGGTCCGCGGGTCCCACGAACAAGGAGTTGTGCCGGAAGTGTCCCGCCATCTCCGGCGCGGAGAGGGGGTCCTCTCCCAGGAGGAGAACGTGGTTCAGTTGGACGTTCTCCAGCTGGGCCCGCCGGTCGGCCAGGGCCCGGACCAGGGTCTGGGGAATGGCGGCGTTTCCGCCGTAGTACACCCGATCTCCGCTTTTTATGACCGATACCGCCTCGTCGGCGGTTCTCGTCTTTGCTTTGAAATCAGCTAGCCAGTTCATGGTTCACCTCCCTAGTTCAGGAGGTCCATTAGAGGGGTGAATGGGAGTCCGAAGTGTTCGGCCAGGCCCTGGTTCACCATCTTCCCTTCGAAGGTGTAGACGGCGCCGGCAAGGGCCGAGTCCTGCAGAAGAGCATCCTTCAAGCCTTTTGAAGCCAGGGCCTTCACGTAGGGGAGGGCGGCGTTGGTCAGGACCCGGGAGGCGGTCCGGGGCACGTTGGCCGTCATGTTCGGGACGCAGTAATGGACCACGCCGTGCTGAACGAAGGTGGGCCGGTCCAAGGTGGTAGGCCGGGTCGTGGCCACGCACCCGCCCTGGTCCACGGAAACGTCGATAATGACGCTTCCGGGCTTCATCCTCATCACCATCTCTTCCGTAACGAGGTGGGGGGCCCGGCGCCCCGGCACCAGGATCGCTCCCACGACGACGTCGGCAATCTCCGAGTAGCGGGCGAGGCGCTCCTGGGTGGCGATGACCGTATGGGGCCTGCACATGAACTCGCGACTCAACGTCCTCAATTTGGCCAAATCGTCATCCACCACCAGAACGTGGGCTCCGTGGCCCAGGGCCGACCGGGCCGCGCTGGTTCCTACGGTTCCGGCGCCGATGATGAGGACCGTTGCGGGGGGTACGCCGGGGACGTTCCCGATTAGGATCCCCCGGCCGCCCTTGGTGGTCTGGAGGTAGTGAGTGGCCAGGGGAATGGCCATCTGGCCGGCCATCTCGCTGAAGGGGTTCAGCACAGGGAAGTCGCCGGTTTCGTCGGTGATGACCTCATAACCGATAAGGGTCGTCTCCAGCTCCATGAACCGGTCCACGTTCTCCTTCGGAATCACCGCCAGGTGCTGAAAGGCGATAATGGTCCCGCCGGGCTTGAGGAGGTCCAACTCTTCCGTGGAGGGGCGACCCACGCGGCACACCAGGTCGGAGCGGTGATAGGGCTCCTCGGGGCCGTAGACCACATGGGCCCCGGCCTCCTCGAAATCGTGGTCCGTGAAGTGGGCAGGGACTCCGGCTCCCTTCTCCACAAAAACACTGTGTCCCTCTGCCACCAGCTGGGACACGGCGAAGGGGGAAAGTCCCACGCGGTTCTCTTGCCGATGGATCTCTCTTGGCACTCCGATGACCATGGCTCTCGCCTCCGGAACGGTCGGTTTTTGTACGACTCAGGCGCCTCCGCTGGACGGCAATTCTCGTGCCTGCGGTTCGGGCGACGGATCAGACCCTGAATGATAGCCCGAACTTGCCGTTTTGCGCATCCCGGCGTCCATTAAGCGCTTCCAATGCACTATGGGATCGTGACGCTCCTCCAACGACAGAGACTCGAGAATGAGACAGATCAGAACCCTGCTTCGGGCCGTCGTCCTGATGGCTGGCTTCCTGGCATTGAGGGGGCCAGCGGCGAAGGCTCCAGCCCAGACCATGTCCGACGCCCGCTTTCGGGTGACCTACCCGGCATCTGCCCATGACGGCCCCATCACCGGAAGGGTGTTCGTCATGATCTCGACGACGGATGAAAGGGAGCCGAGGCTCCAGATCGGTCGATCAGGGGTTCCGTTCTTTGGTAGGGACGTGGAGGACTTGGAGCCGGGTCAGTTCGGCATCATCGACGCCACGGACATCGGGTCTCCTCTCGAGAGCCTCTCGGAGCTTCCTGCCGGGGACTACTTCGTTCAAGGCATGGTCAACGTATACACGGAGTTCCG
>JASFVN010000358.1:0-4442 GCA_050049805.1 Gemmatimonadota bacterium | reverse complement strand
CACCACCAGGGCCTCTCGAAGTCGCCGGAGGGGGGAGCGCCCCGTGACACTGCCTCGACCGGACCGGAAGGCCTCACCCATGCTGGTACCGGCCAGGCGGAGGGCCGGGAAGAGCCCCGAGGTGACCCCGGCCAGGCGGAGGGCCGGGAAGAGCCCCGAGGTGACCCCGGCCAGGACGGAGAGGCCCAAGGTGAAGGCCAGGACGGTTCCGTCCAGGCGGATCTCCTCCATGCGAGGAAGTACCCCGGGCATGAGAAGGGAAAAGGCCCTCAGACACCCTGCGGCCAACAGGATGCCGAGCCCACCTCCCAGGATCGCCAGGAGGAGGTTCTCGGATACGAGCATGCGAACGATCCTTGCCCTCCCGGCTCCCAGCGAAGTCCTTACTGCCATCTCATGCTCCCGGGTGATTCCTCTCGCCAGGGTCATCTGGGCCACGTTCACGCATCCGATGAGGAGGACTAGGGCCACGCTGGCCAGAAGGATGAGAAGCTGGGGACGGGACCGGCTCACGAGGTATTCCTCCAGGGGACGCACAGAGACACTCCACCCCTCATTCGTCTCGGGGTATTCCTCCGCAAGGCCGGCCGCCACCCTCCACAGGTCCGCTTCCGCCTGCTCCACCGACACGCCCGGTTTGATGCGGCCGATGACCCTGACGAAATGGGTCAGCCGGCTCCACCAAGACTCGGCCTGGAGGGGAACCAGGATTTCGAATCCGGTTCGGTCTGTAGGATGGCGCCACCCGGCGGGGAGAATTCCGATGACGGTGTGTTGAACGCCCTCCAGGGTCATGGTCCTTCCGAGGACCCCGGGATCGGCCCCCATGGCCTCCACCCAGAAACCGTGGGAAAGGATGACTACCCTGTCACCGTCGGGGAGCATGTCTTCCTGCACGAATCCCCGTCCGAGGGTTGGCTCGCCGCCCAATATCGACAGTAGGTCCTCGGTGATCTGATAGGCGTCCAGCCGTAGGGGTTGACCCCCGCCCGTATAGTCCAGGGTGAATCGCCGGTAGGCCCCCATCATTTCGATGGACTGGTTCCCTGCCTGCCAGTCCCGGAAATTGAGCGGTGACACGGCGGTGGCGATAGTGCCCCGACCCAGATTGGACTCGGCGAGTTGCACCGCTCGATCAGCATGAGGGTACGGAAGGGGTTTGAGAAGGACCCCGTTTACGATGCTGAAGATGGCCGTCGTGCCTCCGATCCCCAGGGCAAGGGTCAGGGTGACGGCCAGGGTGAACCCGGGGGCCCTGCGGAACTGTCGCAGGGTGTGGCCGAGATCCTGACGCATCTGGTCCAGAGTAGCTCCCCTACCCCGACGGTTCGGGCCGGGGGAGGAGGGCTCCAGGACTGAACCCCCTGGGTCCGCCGAACTGCCCCTCTCCGCCGAAGCTGGGTCTGAGGCGCCTTCGGCTTGGAAGAGTTGGGCCGTCCAGGCTCGGAGAGCGGTCATCACCGCGTCCACCGCCAGGGAGAGCCAAAGCCTAGCTGAAGGGAGCAATCCCACCCTCCGGTCGGGATCAGACCAAACGTCCCGGAAAGCCTGTTGGAGATCGGCTGAATATCGCCTCCGAAAAGCCGGGGGGTACAGGAAGAGGAAAAGCCGATATCCAACCTCGGCGGGCGACCGGGAGCGCTGTTTCCTGTTCATGTTCTCCTTCCTACGCCAGACCAGGGTTTCGAATGACCTTCTTCTCCACCGCCAGCTGGGTGATCTCCGCCCATACCTCTGCTTCCCGGGTGAGAAGGTCGACTCCCGCCTCGGTGAGCCGATAGTAGCGGCGACGCTCGTCGGTCTGGTCCGGATTCCCGGGGCTGTCCACTTCTTCGATGAGCCCTGCCTCCAGGAGCCGATTCAGGGACCAGTAGAGGGATCCGGGTCTCAGCCGCAGACTCCCGTTGGTTCGTTGATCGATCTCCTGCATGAGGGAGTACCCGTGTTTCTTCTCGTCCACGAGCGACAGGAGGATATGGAAGTACGTTGGCGTCATGCGGATCTTCGGTTTCCTGCTCTTCGATGAGTCGGTCACGTCAGTTGCCCTTCCGGTCCACTATACAAGATTTCGGTATATCGATTTCTGTATCAGATGCCCGGGAGCAAAGAAAGGTTGGAAAGGATTTGGAGAGGGTTTCAGGGAGGGCTGGTCAGGTAGCGGTCCAGGGGCGTATGCTGAGCCTGGAAACCATTTCCGTGGGGCCGGTTCGGCACTCGCTCAATCCTTAACTGACATCGCCCGAGCGAAACTGCTGCATGACACCTGAATAGAAAATCTCGGTCCAGACTTTTCTCGGCTATGTCCTGGGGAGGGACGAAAATGAATCTGAAACACTTCTTGGGCGTCGCGCTCTTGAGCACCTGTGCCTGTCAACCGCAGCCGGATTTAGCCGAGGCAGCACGGATCCGGGCCAAGTTCGATGAAACAGGAGGCGCGTTCGAGGCCGAGAGTGACCCGGAGCGGGCTGCCGATATCTACCTCTCCATGCACACTCAGGATGCCCTGCTCATGGTCCCCGGTGCTCCAGCAGTGGAGGGGCATGCCGAAATCCGGCCCTTCATCGTAGAGTTCGTGAAAAACTATGAGTTCAGATTCCCTGACTGGACCTCAGAGGAGTTGCTGGTCGCCGGTGACATGGCGGTGCACCGCTTTTCGGGCACCGCGTTGATGATATCGCGGGAAACAGGAGACACGATCGCCGAGGATCGCAAGTATCTCGATGTGTGGAGAAGAGGAGCGGATGGAGAGTGGCGGGTCGCCCGACACATGTTCAATAAGAACAACTGAGGAATTGCGTACCGTCGGGTTCGCACGGGAACTCCTGAGCGTTACGCGCCACGTTGGGAGTTTTTGAGAGCGTGTATGCCGGAAGGGCCTCTGGCGGGCGAGCCACAGGACTTCCTGGCGGGCAATTACCCCTCAGAATCGTAACTCAGTCCTGCGAGGAACCGCCGTATTTCCCATTCCGTTTCCTCAGGTCGGTCATTCCGGATCACGTGACCGGCCCCATCTATGTGCACCAGCCGGCCGTTTACCAGGCTGCTGGCGAGCTGCCGGTGGACCTCCCGGCGGTCTTCTTCGGCATCCGCTTTCAAAATCAGGGTGGGTGCAGAGATCCTCGGGTAGGTCTCGACGGCGTTCCCGAACCCTTCCCCGAGCAGAATGTCCACGACGTCAGGATCGACCAGCAGCTTTGACTCGGCCCAGAGGCCGTAATCCAGATCGGTCCACCCGGGATGGCGTTCAGCCCGGGCGGACGCAACCAGAGCTTCCCTTCCTTGGGCACGATCCGCTTCAACCATCTCCTTCCAGTCTGGAAGGATCTCCTCTGGCAGGGCTTCATCACCGAGCAGCATGTCGCCCGGATCTTCAAGGATCACGCCACGTGGAATCTCAGGGTAGCGGGCAGCGGCCAACGCCACGGTGGAGCCTCCCATGGAGTGCCCCATGAGAATGGGTTTCTCAAGCCCAAGTGTCCGGATGAGGCCCACCAGATCTTCCACGTGGGTGTCCAGGTCATATGGTCCATCCGGTTGGTCTGATAACCCGTGGCCTCGGGCATCGTAAAGGATCATGTCGTACTCGTCTTCGAACTTCCTGGCCAGCGAAGTCCAGTTGAGCCCGTAGTCTGTAATTCCGTGGGCGAGGACCCACGGTGGCTTTCCGGGGGCCCCCGTTCGCCAGTAGTGGAGTCGGATCCCACTCACATCGACGAAGGCGGACTCCCAAGATATCCCCGCTTCAGCGGGCCGATCCTGTTCGGGTTGGTCCTGTTCGGGCCGGTCTAGAGAGCAGGCTGCCAGGAGGAAGGAAACAGTCATGCACAAGTGAAGAGGCTTCATGGCTATTCCAGATTCGGGTTCTTGCCTGCTCTTTTTTTTGAAAGGCCAACCAAGAGGCAAGCATGTCGACTCGATTCCGCCACGGCAACCAAGGGGGGGGTGAAAAGCCTGAGTTTCCGGGGCTTCGATGTCCTGGCCGTGCCAAAGCGGACTCCAGGAGGCCGTAGTCCCGAATTCCGTGGAGTCCCTCAGCGGGCCTGCCGCGCCCTTGACGAATGGCGGCAGCCCGGGAGCCGTTATCAGCAATCACTCCAGCGGAGTGTGAACTCGTTTCGACAGGAGAGGGCGATGAAGACCACTCGGGTTGCAAACCCCTGGGTGCTGTCGGTAACCTGGGCAATACTGCCCTAGCCGCGCAAACGCATGCCCGTTTCGCAAGGATCGTGACCGGTGAGATCGAGGATGGGAACCAGCTCTTGATACATCTCAATATGGGGTGGGAGGGGCGGGACGACGGTTGGTACGATCCCTTCAAGAGGATCATGGGGGTACGCGACGATCTCCAGAACAGGTTTCTGTTGGCGATCCGGCCGGCTGAGGTGGCCACAGGGCTTTAAGCGAGATCCCCGACGATGTGGAAGCCCTGGACAGGATCCTCA
>JASFVN010000096.1:0-14050 GCA_050049805.1 Gemmatimonadota bacterium | reverse complement strand
ATGTGGTACGGATCATCTCTCACTTCCGTCGGCACGCGAGGTGATCCCTCAGCAGGAAGAAGCTTTTTCGGGATCCTGACCACCCATCGGTCTGAATTTTGCCACCCTCCAACCCTGGAGAGAGCCCGATCCTGACGAGAGGTAAAGGGCCCTTGGCAGAGCTCTGTGTTGCCATGGAGTTCTCCTTGGGACCGATCCCTGGGATACCTCACAAGGAGGGAAGCCATTCACTTGATCCATGGAGGAGGTGCTGACCACGGACCGGCGCCACTGACGTCTCCATCATGATGCATGCCACCGGCAAAGCCGGCAAACACTTTATTTCGCCCAACCTGTGTCCCACCTGGTGGACAAAACCATCTCCCGACTGGGACAGAGAGGGGTTCCCTTCAGTTGACCCAGGCCGGCAGGAACAGATGGGTGTGGTCTCCCTTGACCCCGTCCCGGATCCTCAGCCCAATAACTCCATCTGGTCGACGGGTTCCGATGCCGGGGTCCCGCCGTCGCCACCACCCGCGCCGGAGGAAGAAACCGAGGACCGCCTCCCCGACGCTCTGGTAACCTCCACGACCCGGTCCCCCGGAGGAAGGGATACCACACTTCTTCCCTTGCTCCGGCGATGCTGTTCGGGAATGTCGTCCACCGGTATCCGGAACACCTTGCCCCCAGCCGTCACCACCATCACGTCCTCCCCTTCCACCACCTCCAGGGCCGACACGAGCTTTCCGGCCGCTGCTCCGCCGGGCAGAACCATGGTTCCCATCCCACCCCGATTCTGGCGGGGAAACTCGTCCACCCTTGTTCGCCGGCCCATCCCCTCTTCGGTAATGGTGAGGACCTGAGCCTCCCGCCGCACCAGGAGCATCCCCACGACCCTGTCGTCACCCTTGAGGCCCATCCCCTTCACTCCCTGCGCGGTTCGGCCAAGGATGGAGATCTGATCCTCCGGGAAGCGAATGGCCCGGCCATCCTGGGAAAGAACCATGATCTCACCGTTGCCGTCCGAAAGGCCCACGTGGAAGATCTCGTCGCCTTTCCTCACTCCCGAGGCGATGATCCCCCCGGCCCTGGGTTTCGAGAACTCCGAAAGACTTGTGCGTTTCATCAAGCCTTTCTTGGTCAGGAAGACCAGGGTTCTATCTAGCCCGAGGTCCTCCACCGGAAGCACGGAGACAATGGGATCGTGCCGCCCGGCCCTCACGAGGGCGTAGAGGGATTGCCCCCTGGACGCTCGGCTCCCCTCCGGGACTTCCAGGACCGGGAGGTAAAAAACCTGCCCGCCTTTGGTGAATACCAGGATCCACCCCTGGGTCCGGGCCACGAAGACCCTCTCCAGATAGTCCCCTTCGAAACGCTCCATCCCAGCCAGGGCTTTCCCGCTGGTGACTCGCCGGCGGTACAGGTGCATGGGAATCCTCTTCACGAACCCCTCGTGGCTCACCGTCACGACCACGTCCTCGTCGGCCATGGAGCTTTCCACCGCCGCTTCCTCTTCCTCGCCTTCCCCCAGGAGCACCGTACGGCGGCCGTCTCCGAATTTGTCCACCACCTCCTCCAGCTCCGTCAGGAGGACATCCAGCTGTCGGTCTTCGCTGTCGAGAATCGCCCGAAGCTCTTTGATCTTTCCCTGAAGGGCCCCGAGGCGTGCCTTGAGTTCCTTGTGCTCCAGGGCCGTGAGCTTCCCCAGCCGCATGTTGAGGATCGCTTCGGCCTGGACCTCACTCAGCCCCAGCTTGTTCTGGAGACGTTGGGAGGCTGTTGGGCGATCCTTGGATTTCCGGATGATGGCGATGACCTCGTCGATCTGGTCCAGGGCCGCCAGCAACCCTTCGGTGATGTGGCGCTCGGCCTCGGCCTTCTCCAGGTCGAACCGGGACCTCCGGCGAATCACGGCGAGCCGGTGGTCCCGGTAGTGCTCCAGGATCTCTTTGAGATTGAACTCCTTGGGCTGCCCATGGTCCAGGGCCAGTAGGTGGGCACCAAAGGTTGATTGCAGGTTCGTCTTCTTGAGAAGGGTCTGGAGCATCCGCTTGGCTTTGGCACCCCGCTTCAGCTCCACTACCAGACGCATACCATCCCGATCGGACTCGTCCCTGAGCTCCGTAACCTCGTCGAGCTTCCCCTTCCGAGCGAGGCCCGCGATCTGCTCTATGATCTTGGCCTTGGACACCCCGTAGGGAAGCTCCGTCACCACCAGCTGCTGCTTCCCTCCCCGCAAGTCCTCCTTCACAACCCGCCCACGCATCACCAACCGCCCCCGCCCCGTCTCGTACATCTCTTTGATCCCATCCCGGCCCACGATGAAGCCCCCGGTGGGAAAGTCAGGGCCCGGCAGCACCCGCATCAGGTCTCCCACCCTGCACTCGGGATCGTTCACCAGAATCCTGACCGCCTCCCCCACTTCCCGGAGATTGTGGGGAGGCACGTTGGTGCTCATGCCCACGGCGATTCCGGCACTCCCGTTCAAGAGGAAGTTCGGGAAACGCCCCGGGAGCACCTCCGGTTCCTCCAACCTATCGTCGAAGTTGGGATTCCAATCCACCGTCTCTTTTTCGATATCCGCCAGGAGCTCGGTGGCAGGAGAAGCCATGCGAGCTTCAGTATACCTATACGCCGCTGCGGCATCTCCATCGATGGATCCGAAGTTTCCCTGGCCATCCACCAGCGGATAGCGCAACGAAAAATCCTGGACCATGCGGACCAGGGCATCGTAGACCGCGCTGTCTCCGTGAGGGTGGTATTTCCCGAGAACATCACCCACCACCGTCGCGCACTTCTTGTAGGGGCGGTCCGGTGCCAAGCCCAGTTCGTGCATTGCAAACAGGATGCGGCGATGGACCGGCTTCAGACCGTCCCTCACATCCGGTAGAGCCCTCTGGACAATCACGCTCATGGAGTAGTCCAGGAAGGACTCCTTCATCTCCTCCTCGATGAGGCGGGAGAGGATCCTTTCTCTCTTCTCGGCCGTGGCCATTCCTTCGATTCACTCGGTTCGGGTCAAAGATCATTCCAGGTGCGGAGGTGCAGCTGGACCTTCCCTGGAGCCGGGTTCAACCTTCCAGAAACACCGGGTACTGGCAAGGCCGGGTCCGACCCAGAGAGACGCGGGGCACCCGAAAGAAAGAGGGCCGTTCCCCGTTCGGGTCCGACCCTCGGCGTCCTGACATCCCTCTGGAGCCGCCAGCGGCGGCAGCCCTTTTGCCCCTACTCCTCGCCTCCACCCTCCGCGGCCAGGAGTTCGAGTACTTGTTCTCTGACATGCTCCGGGCAGAGCTCTTCTTGCACCGACCGATGCATGAGATCCCGGAACCGTTCCTCGAATCTCAGGTGGGGATAGCACCGCTTACACATGGCGAAGTGCTGTGCCACCTCCTCGTGGGAAACGTCGTCCAGCTCACCGTCCAGATACTCCTGGACCTTGGCCATGGCCTCCATGCATTCGATGGCCCTGACGGCCCCGGAGGGCTTCCCGTTCCCGCCCGCTTCGGAAGAGGCACCGTTGCCCCCCAGAAGGCGCTTCAAGCGGTCGATAAGACTCATGGTTTATCCTCAGGTCTCGTCGGGGGCACCTTCGATGTACCCCATGGAGACTGCGTAATCGTACAAAGCACTCTGAAGGATCCTCCGTCCCCTGAAAAGGCGGCTTTTCACCGTCCCGACGGGCACGTCCATCATCTCGGCAATCTCCTGGTAGGTGAGCCCCTCCAGGTCCGAGAGTACCACGGCGGTCCGATAGTCTTCCGGAAGGTCGTGTATGTGGCGGAGGACCACGTCGTCCACGATGGCATCGAAGAACTCTCCCTCCGGATCGGCCTCTGCGGCCTTCACCCAAATCGGATTCACCACCTCGAAGGGACCGGAGCTCCGATCGACATTCTCCAAGAGGATCTCATCATGCCTCTGACCCCGCTCCCTCTGCCTGAGAAAGACGTTCCTGCAGATAGTAAATAACCAGCTCTTGCACTGGGTTCCCGGAGTATACTTGTCCCAGGATCGGAAGGCCCGGAGGAAGGTCTCCTGGACGAGGTCCTCAGCCTGGTGCTGGGAACCAGAGAGGCGAAGAGCAAAACGGAACACCGCATCCATGTGAGGCACTGCCTCCTCATGGAAATCGGCTGTTGCCGCTCTTCCTCCGTCCGCATCTGTCACGAAAGGTTCTCCAAGGCCTCCTGGAGTTCGTCCGCCAAGCCACTGTGCCCCCGTTGGTTGGCGATCTCGATTCCACGAGCGTAAGCGTCCCGTGCTTCTTCCACGTCACCGAGCTCGGCGAGGGCGGCCCCAAGCCGGCCCCAACCGTTCCCCTCGTCTTCCGCCTGGGCGAGGTACGCCCGGAGAGCCGCGGCTCCCTCTCTCGTCTCTCCCCTGTTCAGGAGTTCCACAGCCAATCCGAACTGAAGCCTGGAATCGTCAGGCCGATTCTGCGCCATCCGACGGAGGTTTGTCAGTCGATCCAAAGTCAAGGTCAGTCCCTGAGCCCGCCAAGGAGCCGTTTCAGCTAGTCGGGAAAACGGAAGGTGGCCGCCACCTCGGGGGTAGCGGGTTCTCCCGTGACGATCTCGATGAGAGCCTCCATCTCCTGCCCGAGCTCGGAGAGCCTCTTCAGGACAGAGAGAGCGTGGGCATAGAGAAAATAGGAAGACACGGCCGACTCGTCCGCGGGATGGGTGGCCAACACCGAGATATCCATTTCCTCTCTCAACTGGGATACGATGGCGGCCACACCCTTGAAGACCCTTCGCTGGTCCGCCAACGTGTCCATGGACAAATCTCCGTCGAGGCGAGGGATCAAGGCTTCCACTTCCTCGAGCCCTTCTGGCGGAGCCACCACGGCAGAGTTCTCCTCGGGCCGTCCCCGGAGGAGGCCCGTGGCGCCCATTCTCAGCGCACCCAACTCTTCGAAGTTGCAGCGGAGTATCATGCCTTCGTTTCCCTCGGAACGTCTGCGTCCTACGGTGTCTATCCCTCCCTACCAGCAGGGACCGGGTTTGTTTCAGGCCGGGACGGCTGGGCAGAGATCGGAGGCCCGCGAGAACTTGTTTCCAGAATACGTACGTCGTCTCCCACTGGAAACCTACCGTCTCCCTCAAGCCTGGACCGCCGGACCCTGGGACGAGGCATCATGAATGAACAGAGGCACACCAACCTGGTGTTCGCCGTCTACGGAAACATCGAACGAATAGCGGCCTGCTTTCTGAAATACGAGGCGTTCCATGTTCACCACCTGGGGGACCCGGACTCTTCCTCCGGTAGTGGCGGATCCCATCCCCACCTTGATCTCGCCATTCAACCGGACGACCTCGGACCCGTCCGGATCCCGCAGAACGATCTCCACCGAATGATCTCCAGCCTCGTTCATGGATGCCCCGAACCGAAGGACCAGCGAGATATGGGGGTGTTGTGCCGGGAATCCCCTGGTGGAAATCCGGTCGAAGACTCCAAGAATGTTCAGCTTCCCTGCGGCGTCCACGGTGGCAGCATCGGCCAGGAGGGCAAGATCGATTTCCATCGTGTTCACTCTTTCACCAAAGTTTCTCCCAGGAACACACCAGCTATGACATCCAGAATGGCATGGGCCAGGATCGCCGGCCAGAGGACTCCGGTCAGAATAAAGGACCCTGCCAGGACAAAGCCAAGGGCAGCGGTCCGAAAAATCCCGATCCAGCCTTGGTAGGCATGCAAGAGGCCGAAGAGGGCCGATGAAAGGAGGGCGGCACCCCAGGACCACCCAATGAGGGAAGTCAGTGCGGGGACAAGGAATCCCCGGTAGGCCAGCTCTTCGCCAAACCCGGCAGCGATGGAAAGAAGAACGAAGATACCTTTCTCTTTCGCGGTTTTCGGCAGGAGTTGGGCGAGAAGCGGACTCTCCCGCCAGCCCCTGAGGCTCCGAGCCACCAGGAAGACCCACAGCAGGAGAAGGGCGGCCAGGGTCAGTCCCAGCGTCCAGCCTACGACCAAGCTCCATCCTGCGGCCCTCAAGCCCATGGGACCAAAACCGAACTCCCCCCTGCCCACCACCAGAGCCAGCCAACCGATGATCAGAATCACTGCGGCCGACGAGACGTAGACAGGGATCCGAGGCAGCGGTCCCTCATCCTCCGCCAGGGGAAGCTGGGCCAACGCCAGAGCGGGGAGGAGCTCCAGCAAGAAAGCCAGATAGAGGGCGGCCCAGAATCCCAGGGGCGTTGCGACCCAGAAGAGGAGGGCCAGAACGGGAAAAAAGACGAGGGCCCCTTTTACCATGCGCACCGCCACCGGGGGAAGCTGGCTCATGTCACCCCACTCTCGGCCACTCGCCGCCTTCCGATGCTGATGACGGCCTCCAGCGTCTCTCTGACGTCCCTCCACGTGGACCGGTAGTTGAGGATGGACAGGCGAAGGGAGAAGACGCCCCGGAGGCGGGTGGAGGACATCATGGCCTGCCCGGAACCGACGATCTCTTCCTGGATGGCCAGATTGAGGCTCTCCAATTCCTCAGGCTCCTGGGGAAAATCCGGGTCACGGAACCGAAAACACACGATCCCCAGAGAAGCGGGCCCAAGCATCTCCAGGTAGGAAGAGCTTTGTATGAAATCTTCCGCAGCTCTGGCGTGATCGATCCCTGCCTGAATGGCTTCACGGAAGGCCTCGAGGCCCAGGGTTTGAATAGACATCCAAACCTTCAGCGCCCGAAATCCCCTGGTGAGTTGAATGCCCCGGTCGGCAAAGTTGACGTGTTCCTGGCCCAAAGCCGTGTCCTGGAGGTATTCCGGAAAAATCCTGAACGCCTTCTCCAGGAGAGCGGTGTCCCGGACCATGAGGCAGCCGGTTTCATACGGCTGGAAGAGCCACTTGTGGGGATCAAGGGTAACGCTGTCTGCCGCTTCGATGCCAGCAAAGGCTTCTTTCTCTCCTGGAGCCAGGATGGCGAACCCGCCGTAGGCTCCGTCAACGTGGAGCCACACCCCCTCCTCCCGGGCCAGCTCGGAAAGGGAAGTCAGCGGATCAATGGCACCGGTGTTGGTCGCTCCGGCGTTGGCGCAAACACAGAGGGGATGGAGGCCACGGCCACGATCTTCCTTTACGGCCCGTTTCAAAATAGAGCTGTCGATGCGGAAGCTGGCATCGGTAGGAATCCGCCGGATGTCGCATTCCGAAATGCCAATGATCCGGGCTGCTCTCTCCAGGGAGCTGTGGGCCTGGTCGCTCATGTAGAGGATGGGCCGGCTCGGATTCCCTGCCCATTCCCGAGCCGTAACCAAAGCCACCAGGTTCGCCGCGGAACCGCCCGAGGTCAGAAGCCCGCCTCCTTCCTTCGGAAACCCGAGCCAATCCCTGAACCAGTCCATGACCACCAGCTCCAGCTGGCTGGGTCCCGCCGACTCGAGCCAGGTGCCCTGGAATACGTTGAACCCGGTAGCCAGCATCTCTCCGAGGAAAGACGGCCAGGTCGGAGAAGATGGAATGAAGGCAAAGAATCGGGGGTGGTCGATCCTCCCGGCAAAAGGAAGCACATCCCTGAGAATCTGCTGAATTACTTCGTCCGGGTCCCGGCCCTTTTCAGGGGGTGGCCCCCAGACCTTGGGCTCCAACTCGTGTCGGCTCCCAAACTGCCAGGCGGGGCCATACCCGAGGCTGGTCCATCGGTCCACAACGAGATCAACCACACGATACCCGAGGCGGCGCATTTCTCCGGGAGAGATCTCGAGACTCGAAGTAGGAAGAGGGTCATGGTCATGGGAGCCCATAGAGAATGTCCTCCGGCGGTTATCCGTTGACGTACCGACCAGGCTATTTTAGTCTCTTCCCCCCTTGGGAGCCTATGCCATTGCCAGGACCGGCTCCCGAAGGTGGAGAGGCAGGTTCGGACCGTTCAGGGAGAGAGCCATGTCCACGCTGAAAAAAACTCAGAAACATTCCTTCCGTGTCATCGACGCCATGGACGCACCGCACCAAGGCAGGGTGATTCGTCTTCGTCTCCAGGGTGGACATCCTCCGGCCTTGAAAGAGCTGAAGGGGGCAACACTACGGGCGCGATCGCCGAAAGGAGAGGAGGAGACCCTGAGGGTCCTGGGTTTCTTCATTCCAGGCGGCAAGCCCTCCGACGCCCGCTTCAACCGGACCGGGAGAATCGACCTGGTCGTGGAGCTGGAGCAAGGGGCCAACGGTCCGGCCGTCTCAACGCTGTGGGAGGTGAGCGGCCCAGTCTAGCGTAGAGCCCATAGTGTGAAAGGGAAGGGCCCGCTCCCGGGAAACCGGGACGCAGGCCCTTTTCTCTTGGAGGCTCAGGCGGCTTACTTCACCTCAAACCCGGCGGCTCCTTGTTGAACGTGGCCCGAAACCACCGCCTGTATCGCTCCTGAGCTTCCGGATCCTCCCGCAGCCATGCCTGACGCTCCTCTTTGAACTCATCCCCACGGGCAGTGAGAATCAAGGCATCCAGGTACCCGTTCTCGTTGGCGTAGAGGATTTCCTCCAGGGGATCGAAGGCCACGGCTTGGTAGACCGCCCTGGCCAGAAACCAAGCGTCGGCGACACGGGCCAGGATCGCCCGCTCCAGGGCGAATCCCTCCAGGTCCTCCCCACCGGGCAGGAACTCTCCGATTCGCCCCATCTTCTCCATCAGGTGGTAGTGGGCATACACCTGAAAGACCTGTTCTGCCTCGGAAAAACCCAACTGGATCCCGATGGAGGCCGTGTCGTTGGAGATGTACAGGGACTCCCACGGATAAGAGGGAGTGTCACGGCCGACGGTCTGAATCAAAAAGGACGGATCGTTGACGATATTGTCCTGTTGGGCCCGGAACCAAGCGTCGACCTCCTTCATGCGTTCCTCGTCGGCAAATAGCCTCTCGCCGGAACGGATCACTACGGGCCGGGGAGAGGGCATTTCCGGCCGCCCCTGGGCACAGGACGAAGCCAAGAGTGCGGCACAGGCCAGCACCAACAAGGACCCCGAGGGGCCCGAAAATCTGCTGTGAGAAACCGAAGTCGGCTTCATGGGAATCTCCCGGAAGTGTTCTGCCATCGTCCAAGTGCCAGGTAAAACCCCAACCACCCCTGTCCAGGTTCCAATCGAGAAGCTTGACACACCCACTATTTTCGGCGGAATTGTCTAAACGAACAAACGATACGGAAATGGTATGATTACAGCGTATATGGGTATGACTGACGAAAGCGCTGGATTCAGGGTTCCGCAGAACATGACTCCCGAGGATTTGGGGGACACTCTGGCGCGCCTCGTCTGGGAGAGCTTCTCGGATTTCATTGCCGACGGGGACGCTGAAGTCCTGCTGGGAGACCTCGGGCTCACCCATGAAGACGGCATCCCCTCGGAAGCGCCAGCCGAGGAGATTCTCATCTTTCTGATGTGGGCCCACACCAGGGGATTCCAACTGGCGTTCATTGGACGGTCGGACCGGGATCTGGTTCGAGAAGGCCTGGATGCCTTCCATTCAGCCATCTTCCAGGACATGGTCGACAATGGCACCCCCCAGGCCCAGGTTCCTCTCTTTGAACAAAGAGTAAGTGCCAGGTACGCGGAATACTATTCGGCGGCTGGGCGGTCGGACAGCGACCTCGGCAAGGCGGTGGCCCGGCATTTGGCAGGGTCCAGGCAGAGCCCGGCCTCCCTGGCGGCGGCTCTGACCGAACGAGCCATCGCGGTGGCCAATCCCCTCAAGGATTTTCTGGAGGAAGTCGAGTTGGTCCACTGAGGGAGCCGCCAAAAAGCCGCCTGAATCATCGAAGACCGGCGCCTCGACAAGGCGCCGGTCTTCTTTTCGCAGGAGACCAGGAGGCTATAGGCCCAAGGACGAACGGATCAAAGGGCTGATACGCTCCGGGGTCCACGGAGGGTCGAAGGTGAGTTGGACATCGGCCTTTTCGACGCCATCGACCTTGGCTATGGCAAGACGGGCCTGATCCACGATCTCTCCCGCCACAGGGCACATGGGGCTGGTGAGAGAAATGATGGCTTTCGCCGAGTCATCCTCCACTTGGATGTCGTAGACGAGACCCAACGTCACGAGGTCGACGTTCAGCTCTGGATCCTTCACTTTCTTCAAGGCATCCCGAATGTCCTTCTCAGTCACTGCCATCTCTCTACCGCTCCTTACGGCCTCGGGAGACCAGCTGAGAGTCCAACCTCACTGCCTCCTCACAAAAAGTACCGATGCTTCACCCGGGGCGTCCGGATTGGCCCTGGCCAAGGCCTTGTGAAGAGTCGAGACCACTTCACCCACCGGTTTTCCTTGGAGGGAAGCCACTAGATCTGCCGCGCCCCGGAACACGCCCGTGGTCACATCGGAGAGTACAATTACCGAATCCCCTACCCCCAGTTCCATTCGTTCGGTCCCGTACAGAAACCCCTCCATCATCCCAAGAGGGGGGCCGTGAGCCGAAAACTCCTGGAACACTCCGTCCCGTCGAATCACGGCACCGGCACACCGGCCGGCCCCAGCCCACTCCACCACACCTTCAGAGGGCACCAGCACCCCTGCCTCCACGTACTGATCGACCCCATCGAAGGTCGCCGCCGCCAGGCCGGAATTCACTCTGGCCAGAAAACCCTGGAGGTCATCGTGGTCCCGGGCCAGTTCCCGGAGAAGACTTCGGGCAACGGCAAGGTAGTGGGCCGGTGGCAAACCACGGCCCTGTACCGTGAGGTTCACCAAGCCGGTCTTCCCGTTCTTCAGCTGGAAATGATCCCAGAGGGTTCTCCCCGGCCCATCGTCTACCAGGCTCGTCCCGGCAGCGATATCGAACCCGGAAACACGGGGAGCCTCCGACGGAAGCAGACCACGCTGTATGACGCGACTGATTTCTTCTGCACAACCGTTCTGATCGTCTGGTAACACCGGAAGCTCTCCTGTGGAGCCTGGCCGAGGAGTCCTGGAACTGAAACCGCACCAATCTACACCTGCCCTCGTAGACCATCAAAGCCCAACCGAACCTCAAAAGACCTCGCTCGGCTCCCCTCGAAAGCCCTACATTGCTGTGATAGTATTTCCAGGATCCCTCAGCCCTCGTCATGAGTCCAGACGTTGGATACCAACAGATCGGTTTCGGTTAAGTATTGGGGAACCAGGGGTTCCATCCCAACCCCAGGCCCCTCCACGGCCAGATATGGAGGGAATACCTCCTGCGTGGAGGTCCGGGCTGGAGAGGAGCGGATCGTTCTGGACGCAGGGACAGGGATCCTGGGCCTGGGGGAGAAGTTGGTGGCCGAGGGTACGTCGAAGGAGATCTTCCTGTTCCTGTCGCACCTTCATTGGGACCATATCCAAGGCTTACCCTATTTTCCTCCCGCTTACGAGGAGGACTTCCAAATCCATATCATCGGTCCACCGCAAGTCGACACGCCTCTGGATTCGGTCCTCCGGAGCCAGATGGGCCCTGTCCACTTTCCCCTTCCGTTCGAAGCCCTCTCCGCCGAAATCTCCTTCCACCATCTCACCGAGGGCTCGTGGGAGAGGGCCAATGTGGAAGTCCAGTCCAAGCGAGTCCGTCACGCCTCCTTCACGGTGGGATACCGGGTCGAGGCCTTCGGCCGGTCCATTGTTTTCATCCCAGACAACGAGCTCCTGGGGGGAGAGTACGAGATTCCGACGGGCTGGATGGACGAGATCATAGAGTTCGTGGCCGGGGCGGACGTTCTCATCCATGACGCAATGTTCACTGAGGAGGAGTACCAGGAGCTCGAGGGCTGGGGTCATTCCACCTTCTCCCAGGCCCTTGAGCTAGCCGAAGAGGCCGGGGTGGGACGCCTCCACTTCTTCCATCACTCTCCAAAGCGAGCGGACCAGGAGCTGGACCGCATTGTCCATGCCTTCAGGAATGAACTCGGCGGCCGAAAGGTTGAGATGGAGATCGAGGCCGCGACGGAGGGCGCCACGCACACCCTGAGCGTAGACTCCGACTCGGCCTGACCTGCCATGGGACACACCCGGTAACGACCAGGGAACGTCACCCCCTACCCCCTTGACCTCAACCCTGCATTTCCAGTTCTTTCTGGGATCGTAGGAGGTGCGCCCGGTCCTGCCGGGCGCTTCTTTTACGAGCCACTTCCTCGACGATCAGGGCAGGGATCGAGATCAAATGCATCGGAAGATTGCCGTCAACACAGGTGGAGGAGACGCCCCGGGGCTGAACGCGGTCATCAGGGCCGTTGTCCTTTCCGCACTCAACGAGGACTGGGAGGTGTACGGGATCCGGGACGGATTCGGTGGCCTCCTGAGAGACAGTGACTACAACGGCGAAGGCGTAGTCCGCCTCACCGCCGACTCGGTTACGGGCATCACCCATACGGGCGGTACCATCCTGGGCACCTCGAATCGAGGTAACCCCATGAAATGGCCCCAGAAGCAGCCCGACGGGAGCATTATCGAAATCGACCGCTCGGACGAGATCATCGAGGAATTCAACAAAAGGGGCTTGGACTGTCTGATTTCCATCGGCGGCGATGGATCCCTCGCCATCGCTCGGAGGCTCAGGGATCGTGGCCTGCCGGTAATAGGCATACCGAAGACCATCGACAACGACCTTGCCTCGACCACAATGACCTTCGGATTCCTCACCGCCGTAGAGACCGCCACCGACGCCATCGACAAGCTTCACACGACGGCGGAATCCCATAAGCGAACCTTTGTGGTGGAAGTCATGGGCCGGCATACGGGTTGGATAGCCCTCTTCGCCGGCGTCGCGGGAACCGCCGACGTGATCCTCATCCCCGAGATTCCCTTCACCATGGAGAAGGTGTTCGAGAAGATCCGACACCGGTATGAGGTCGGGCGGGAGTTTGCCGTAGTCGTGGCAGCGGAGGGCGCGAAGGAGCTCGGCGGCGAGGCCAGTTTTGTGGAGGAAGCCAAGCCTGGCCAAGAGGCCCGCTACGGGGGCTTGGCCAAAAAACTCGCTGAGCAGATCGAGGAAAACTGCGGAGTTGAGACCAGATCGCTGGTCTTGGGTCATCTGCAGAGGGGCGGCCAGCCCAATTCCTACGATCGTCTCCTTGCTCTTCGATTCGGGGCTGCAGCCATCGAGCTGGCGAAGCGGGGAGATTTCGGGGCCATGGTTTCCCTGGACCCGCCCAACGTCGAAGCCGTCCCCCTGGGTCAAGCCCTGGCGAAGCGAAAGACAGTCCCCACTGATGGAGACGTGGTCAGGACAGCTCGGGCACTGGGGATCAGCTTCGGCGACTAGAGTCGGCTCCAACCGGTCTTCCCCCCAAGCAGTCCAATCCACCGAGTCAGGGTGCCGCATCCGTCACGGGCAGGCCAGGGCGCCATATCCGTCACGGGATGCGGCGCCATTTCTTCCGGCCAGCAAAGCCAAGGAAACGTCATTTCATCTACGTGAAACTTTTCAACTATAGTTATAGTATTAAAGAGGGGCCTTCAGAATCGCTGAGGTTTCCGACACGCGCTGGTGTCGCAGCAGGCACCTTCTTGCCGGGGAATTCGAAGGAGGGAGACAATGAGCGTAAACGGGGTGCCGGCTCCCGCCGGATCGTTTGAACTTCAGGTCTCAGCCAATGATCACTTCAAGAAGTCCTTCGGGACGTGGTTCTGGGGATCCATGATCGTAGCGACCGTCGCCCACTTCTCCCTTTTCGCCCTCTGGCCGGAGATGACAACGGCGGACGTTGCGGTGGACAGCGAACAACTGGAGGTCCTGGAGCTCCCGCCCGAAATCGTCATTCCACCACCACCCGAAGCCATCGCCCGGCCGGCGACTCCCGTGGTCACCACCGCCAACATCGACGAAGACATCACGATCCCTCGAACGACCTTCGAGGACAATCCCGTAGACGACCTCCCGCCGCCACCTGAAGAGGTCACCACCACCGACATCTCTGCCGCGCCGACCTTCACCCCCTATACGGTCCGGCCCAGCTACAAGAACAGAGCTGAGGTGGAACGGGCCATGATGCGTGAATATCCGCCGCTCCTCCGGGACGCCGGAATCGGAGGGACGGTGCAAGTCCACTTCTTCATCGACGAAGAGGGGAAAGTGGTGAATACCCTGGTCCACACCAGCTCCGGATACCAGGCCTTGGACCAGGCGGCTCTGAAGG
>JASFVN010000095.1:0-14058 GCA_050049805.1 Gemmatimonadota bacterium | reverse complement strand
CCGGAGGAGATGATTCAGGGAGTCATGATCCATGAACTGGTCCATGCTGTACAGGACCAGACGGCCAACCTGGACTCTCTCACGGCGGAAGAGAGGGGGAACGACCGGAGGGCGGCGGCTCAATCGGCCATCGAGGGGCACGCTACGCTGATCATGATGGAATACATGCTGGAGCAGCTCCGCCAAGAACCGGTGGATCTCTCTGAGCTTCCAGACATCTCCCAGATGTTGGGCCCTGCCATGGAAGCCATGCGCAACCAGTATCCGGCCCTGGCTTCGGCTCCAACCATCGTCCAGGAATCTCTCCTGTTTCCCTACCTGAAGGGTTTCTCGTACGTCTCCGCCCTCTGGGAGTCCCGTGACGGGCGGCCCGCCCCCTTTGGGCCCTACCTTCCCCAATCCACTGAGCAGGTTCTCCGGCCCTCTCTGGCTCTTGGGCCGGCAGTCGACCCTCCCACCGATCTGGAGATCGAGCCGGTCCAAGGCTTTGAGACCCTGTACGGAAACACATTTGGTCAGGGTGAGTTCGGCGTCCTGCTCAGGGAGCATCTGGGGCCGGAAGCGGACAGCCTCGCCAACGGTTGGGACGGGGACCGCTACGCCCTACTGAGGTCCCCGGATGGGATCGAGGGATTGGTCTGGGTGAGCGTGTGGGACTCCCGGGAAGAAAGGGACCGTTTCCTTGAAGGTTTCCAAGGGGCCTTGGAGGATTTCCCTGCGCCCGCCACGCTGGAGGACTTCCCGGTACTGGGCCGACCCGGCGCCATCCTGCGGGTCTCCATTCCCGAATCCGTGGCAATCCAGGTGCGAGAGAAGTCCGGAGGCTGACGGACTCCGATCGGGGCAGGCACGAACAGGCATCGAAAGGGAAAACCGACGTGTTTTTAGAGGATACCATCCAGGTCCAGGCTGGCGGGCAGGCCCGTGGTTACCCGATTCGGGTGCGGCCGGGCATCCGGAAATCACTGCCTCAAATGATTCCGGGTCACGCCAGAGCCCACCGATATGCCGTGATCACCGATGAAACCGTGGCCGAGCTCTATGGGAAGGCCATCGTCGAAGGGCTGAACGAGAGGGGGAAGGAATCTCACCTTTTCACCTTCCCGCCGGGTGAAGCTTCCAAAACCCGTGAAGAGTGGGCCCGACTCACAGGAGAGATGCTGGCGACGGGGTTCGGAAGAGACAGCGCAGTGGTGGCCGTGGGTGGAGGTGTCACCGGCGACCTCGTCGGGTTTGTGGCCGCAACCTTCATGCGGGGCGTGCCGCTGGTTCAGGTCCCCACCAGTCTGGTGGCCATGATCGATTCCTCGGTCGGGGGAAAAAGCGCTGTCGATGTGCCTGAGGGGAAGAACCTCGTAGGTGCCTTCCATCCTCCTCACCTGGTCGTGGTCGATCCAGAAGTAGCTGTAACTCTCCCGGTTCACGAACGGGCCCAGGGTCTGGCGGAGGCGGTGAAACATGGGGCCATCCTGGATCCCGTCTACCTGGCAGACCTCGAGGGTGATATCCCCTGCGTCCTCAAGGGGGAGGTGGGGGCCACCGGACGGGTGGTCGTCCGGTCCATCGAAATCAAAGCGGAGGTGGTCAGCAAAGACGAGCGCGAGTCGGGCTTGAGAAAGATCTTGAATTTCGGGCATACCCTCGGGCATGCCGTGGAAGCGGCGAAAGGCTATGCTCTGCCACACGGAAGTTGCGTGGCCCTTGGCATGGTCCTGGAAGCTCAGCTTGGTGAGCAGTTGGGGATCACCCGTGCCGGAAGCGCTGATATCATGAGGAAGATGGCCCGGCTCCTGGACCTCCCCACCAATCTTCCGGCAGACCTGGAGCCCGAGGCCGTGCTGGCCTACACTCGATCTGATAAAAAAGGTAGAGGAGGGAAGCCACGGTACGTTCTTCTGGCTCATCCCGGGAAGGTTGCTGAAGGGGAGGATTGGGCCCGAGAGGTGCCGGACGAGATCGTATTGGAGGTCCTCACTGAGGCCAGAGGTTGAAGGCAAGGGTTACGTTGTTCCAAGTGTCTGCCCCTAATAGAGTTAGTGCATTCCGTGTTTGATTTGACGCTGCCTCCGGCCACCTCTACTTTCTAAGGCCTTGTCCTTTCCCTCGCTCGGAGGAGGAATGGCGCTATCTGAGCGCGTCAACGGGATGACCATCGGAGCAGCTCTAGCCAACCGGGCGACGAGCGATCCTGAACGGGCCTTTCTTCTCCACCGGGATCACCCGGTCACCTTCGGAGAGGTG
This sequence comes from Gemmatimonadota bacterium, assembly GCA_050049805.1. GTDB lineage: Bacteria > Gemmatimonadota > Gemmatimonadetes > Longimicrobiales > Gaopeijiaceae > JABDNZ01. Next base: position 11,817 of record JASFVN010000095.1, on the reverse strand, counting down.
GAATCCCGTGCCGAGGCTTTGGCCGCCTCCTTCAACTCCTTGGGGATCGAAACAGGCGATCGGGTCGCACTGATCCTCCCCCCCTGCTCGGAGTTCGTCGTATCCCTTTTCGCAGCCGCGAAACTCGGGGCCGTGGTGGTTCCCCTGAATCCCCATCTCACCAAACCGGAGCTTCAGTACATGCTCCGGCACTCCGAAGCCGTGGTGGCTGTTTCCACCGAGGAGCACGGAGGGCAGGATTTCCTCTCCCTCTTCGACGAACTACTTCCCCAACTTCCCGAGCTTCAGTACGTGGTGACGGTGGGAGAAGAGGATCTCTGGTATGATGATCAGATCTTCCAGTTCGAGGATCTGCTCTCCTCCGGGGAGGGTCGGGATTATCCAGAGGTGGACGTCGATCCTGACACAGATCCCTTTGCGATCCTCTATACGGCCGGAACCATGGGAAAGCCCAAGGGCGTGGAGCTTTCTCACCGCAACCTTCTCGAGGTGGCCTCATCCACGGTGGAAGCTCTGGGCCTGGGGCCGGAGGACCGGGTCATCGGTGTCACCGGTTTCTTCCACGTGTTCGGCCTCGGCATTGGAATCCTGGGATCGATCCTGGCTGGGTCGACCCTCCTACTCCAGACCGGTTTCGGAGCCGCTGAGACTCTGGCCCGAATCCAACGGCACAGGGCAACGGTCCACTACGGTGTCCCGACTCTCTTTTCCACAGGTCTGTTCGAGCAAGCTGAAGCCTCTCTCGATCTCTCCTCCCTGCGCCTTGCCCTGGCTGCAGGAGGGCCCGCATCAGATGACCTGAGACGGGCCGTGGAGCGGGAGATCTGTGATGATTTCAGGGTGGCCTACTCCCTGACGGAATGTGGTGCCGTGGTTTCCGTCACGGATCCTGCTGACCCTCCGGAGAAACGGCACTATACAGTGGGTCGTCCGTTACCCGGAATCGAGGTACAGGTTCTCGACAACGACGGGCGTTCCCTTCCTTCCGAAAGCGTGGGTGAAATCGCCCTCAGAGGGCCGGGTGTGATGCTCCGGTACTACCGGCAACCTCGGGAGACTCGAAAAGTCCTTCGGGACGACGGTTTTCTGCTGACCGGGGATCTGGGGATGTTGGACGAGGAAGGTTATCTGCATTTGGTGGGACGGCGCATGGAGGTTATCATTCGAGATGGCTTCAGTGTCTACCCCCGGGAGGTAGAGGACCGACTTCAGGTCCACCCGGCGGTGCGAGAGGCGGCGGTGGTGGGAATTCCGGATGACGTGCTCGGAGAAGCCGTTTGTGCCTGTGTCGTTCCCATCGAGGGAGCGATCGTTACCGGTCCAGAGGTCATGGACTGGTGTCGAGTGACGTTGGCGGACTACAAGGTCCCTGACCTGGTTCGCTTCCTCGACGATTTTCCCCGAACGGGGAATGGAAAACCGCGGCGGATCGAGTTGGCCCGGATGGTCCGGGCAGAACTCACCAGCCGGGAGGGCTGAAGCCCGACGAGACCCCTCCGACCCTTCCCAGATCCGGTCGGGACCAACGGCCTGATGGACTGGGGATGGTGGAGAGGTCTCGCAGTAAGGAAAGAAAACATCAAAACTGCGAGATGGTAGAACCATGAGTTCGCCCTATTCCCGGGCGCCCCACGCAAAGGGTGCGTTCGGAACCCAGGCTGAAGCGCTGAACGCCGCTCTCCTCATCGACTTTGACAACGTCACGATGGGGATGAGAAGCGACCTCTCCAAAGAGCTCAGCAACCTCCTCAACTCAGACATCATCAAGGGGAAGGTGACGGTGCAGAGGGCCTACGCCGACTGGCGAAGGTATCCCCAGTACATCGTACCCCTGTCCGAAAACTCGGTGGACCTGATCTTCGCTCCTGCGTATGGAAGCTCGAAGAAGAACGCCACGGATATTCGGATGGCTATCGACGCCATCGAGCTGGTCTTCATCCGGCCGGAGATCGGAACCTTCATTCTCCTTACCGGTGACAGCGACTTTTCCAGCTTGGTCCTGAAGTTGAAGGAGTACGGCAAGTACGTCATCGGCGTCGGCATTCAAGAGTCCAGCTCGGATATCCTCGTGCAGAACTGCGACGAGTACTACTCGTACACGTCTCTGACCGGGCTGCGGAAGACGACCGACTCGGAGAACAAACCTGTGGATCCCTGGGTCCTGGTCGAACAGGCCGTTGAGAAAATGTCGGCCCGGGACGACGTCATGCGATCCGATCGTCTCAAGCAGGTGATGATCGAGATCGACCCGACCTTCGACGAGGGCAATTTCGGCTTTTCAAAATTCAGTCGGTTCCTCTCCGAGGCTGGATCACGGGACCTGGTGACACTTCGGAAACTGGATAACGGTCAGTACGAGGTCCTTCCGGTGGGGAGCAGGGACAAGGCTGGTCGGCCTCAGGCCAAGGGCGAGGAAAGCAAGAAAACAGGCAAGGACCAGGGGAAGGGGAAGGCCAGAGAACCTTCCGGGTCCTCGGGCAAGCCCAGGTCAAAGGGAAAGAAGGAGGCACGAGAGGAAAGACCTCAAGGTCCTGACGTTCGGGGTGACGGTGCCGAAGGCGGAGAAGGGAAGGACGGTTCCCATGCCAAAGAGAGCGGGGATCCTCTCAAGGGTGCCTATGAGATCCTGAAGGAGGCTCTACGTGCCCTTCGTGCAGAGAACGGAGAGGAATCAAGCGTCAGGGACTCCGATCTCAAGCGGAAGATACTGGAGTTGGACTCCACCTTCGACGAGCGGGATCTAGGGTTTGGGAAATTCAGCCGGTTCCTCCGCCAGGCCCATGACCATGAGATCGTGGACCTTCAGAAAGGGGAAGAGGGGACCTACCGTGTGTCTCAGCGGGCCATGGACCCTGGGGCTGAGGAAGGCCCGGCCGATGAGCCGGTCTCGACTCCTGAGGAGGGACCCGTTCAGGCGGAATCTTCCTCCGACCGGCGGCACGTCGGAGTCCGTCGGGGCGGCACGAGGGGAAAGAAGGACGATGGTCCACCGGCGCTGCTGGAAGGGCAGGTAGTGGCCTCGAAATCTCCGGCTCCCCGGACCCGCAGAGGAAAGGGAAGGGGTAGGGGCGAGGCAGAGACAGGTGCCCGATCCGCTCCGCCCCCCGGGGAATCCTTCGACCCGGGAGACCTGGGTCTTCCCACTGATGGACCGGCCCTTATCAGGTACTTCACCAATTCGTATCGCGGCGTGGGCCGGAAGACGGCAGAAAGCCTCGTAGAGGAATTCGGGTCCGAGGTTTTCCAGATCATGCACGCGGAACCGCAGCGTTTGGAGTCCGTGATCCGGTCCGATCGGGTGGAACAGCTCATGAAGGGCTGGAAAGCCGACTTGGCCCGACGGACCTCGAAAGCCGATGGGCAAGGGATGGAAAAGCAGGACACTCCTGCCGTCGCCGACTCCTCACCGCCGAAGCGCCGCACCCGTCGGGGCCCACGGAAACGGAAGCGCAGCGGCGGGTCGAACGGGGCAGGCTCCTAGTACCGGAGGACTTCTGAGCGCTTGCAGGGAACAAGGGAAGAGAGAGCCAACTGGTGCCGTTTCTTCTTCGGAAGGCGCCACCGCCTGGGCCTGGCGCTCTTGTTCGCGGAATCTTCCTCCGGATCCTCTGAATGAGTCCTTCTTTCTCGAAAGGACCGAGGTGGTGGCCCGGGGCCTCCTGGGCTCCCGCCTGAGATCTTCCATGGGAGGTCGGGTGACGGAGGGAGTGATCGTGGAAACCGAGGCCTACGTGGGGCCCCACGATCCCGCGTCCCACGCTGCGGCCCGGATCGGGAGGACCTCCAGGAATGAGCCAATGTTCGGACCGCCCGGGCGAGCCTACATATTTCAAAGTTACGGCATTCACCTCTGCCTCAACGTGGTGACCGAGGGGAAGGGGTTCCCTGCGGCCGTGTTGATCCGAGCCCTCGATCCAGTCGTGGGACTGGAACATATGAGGGACCGGCGCGGGGGACGGGAACCTCTCTGCTCCGGACCTGGACGGGTGGGGCAGGCACTTGGAATCTCCTTGGCCCTCAACCACCACCGATTCTCACGGGATCCTCTGATCTTGTCCGGCGGTTGGGAAATTCCGGCGACCCTCTGTGGGGTTTCGGGAAGGATCGGAATTCGCGAAGCTTCCGATTGGCCCCTCCGTTTCTATGTCCGGGGCCACCCGGAGGTCTCCGGACCGACGCCATGAGCTTTGGCGATTCCCGGGGCGGCGAGCCACGGATCTGGATCCCACCAAGGAGTCCCTGATCGAATGAGCGATCCTACCTGGATTTCCCTTCTGCCTCCCCTTCTGGCCATCACCCTGGCCATCGCGTCCAGGCAGGTCTATCTCTCCCTGGCCGGGGGGATCTGGCTCGGCTACTCCATTCTCGAAGGGTGGAATCCCGTCCTCGGCCTGGCGCGGGCCATCGATGGCTCTGTGGCCGTCTTATCCGATTCGGGAGATGCCAAGGTCATCCTTTTCACCCTCGTCATTGGGGCCCTGATTGCGACGGTGGAGTCGTCCGGAGGGGTCCGGGGCTTCGTTCAGTACCTGGAGACCCGACATTGGGTGGATTCTGCCAGAAAAGCCCAGTTCCTGGCCTGGCTGGTGGGTGTCATCATATTCATCGAATCCAACATCACCGTTCTCGTTGCCGGCTCCGTGGCCAGGCCCCTCTTCGACCGCTTCAAGAGCTCCAGGGAGAAGCTGGCCTACCTCATCGACTCGACATCGGCCCCCATTTGCATCCTGATTCCTCTGAACGCCTGGGGTGCATATAACCTCGGCATCCTGTCCTCCCTTGGCGTTGAGAACCCACTGGGCCTCTTCCTGAACTCGATAGTGTTCAATTTCTACGCCATGGCCGCCGTTCTCCTCGCCCTGGCAACGGTCATCTGGGGTCTGGATCTCGGGCCGATGAAGAAGGCAGAGGAACGTACCCGGTCCGGCCAGCTCCTCTGGCCTAGAGCCCAGCCCATGATCGATGAGGGGATCCTCTCGCCGGACCCCAATGAAAAGATTCCTCCACGGGCGGTGAACATGGTCCTCCCCATCGTGGTCATGGTGGTCATGATGCCGGTTTCCCTTCTCCTTACCGGGAACGGAAACCTGATGGACGGATCCGGCTCAACCAGTGTCCTCTGGGCTGTCCTTTCCGGGCTGGCCGTAGCCTGGGTCATGCTCCTCTTCCAGAAGGGGGCTTCTGTGGATGAACTGACCCGTACCGGTTTGAGGGGCGCGGGTGGCTTGGTCCCGCTGGCCCTCATCCTCCTCCTGGCCTTGGCTCTGGGAGATGTGGCCGTCGAGTTGGGTACGGGGAGGTATGTGGCCCGCGTTACGGAGGGCATCCTCCCTCCAATGGCCTTCCTACCCCTGGTTTTTCTTGTTTCGGCAGGGATCGCCTTTTCCATCGGCTCTTCATGGGGGACCTTCGCCATCATGCTCCCCATTGCCGTTCCAGCAGCAGAGGTCATGGGCTTCCCACTGGCTCCCTTCGTGGCGGCCTCCCTGGCGGGAGGGATCTTCGGCGACCATTCCTCGCCCATATCCGATACCACCATCATCTCCTCCATGGCTGCCGCAACCGACCACATCGACCATGTCCGCACCCAACTGCCGTATGCTCTGTTTTCCGGGTTGGTGGCGGCTGTGGCATTCGCGGCGGTGGGGGCAACCCTCTGACGGCAAATCGTCGACAGGCCGACTTGAGGGAGACCGAGTTGAAGGGAAACGCGGGCGGTCCTAGATTCCGGCCTGTTATTCTCAAACCCATGCACTGGATGGAGCAGAGCATTGAAAATCGTCGTATGCATCAAACGCACTCCGGATACCGAGACGAAGATCCGGCTTGGGGAAGATGGCGCGTCCATCGATCCCAACGGTGTCAAGTTCATCATCAGTCCCTATGACGAGTTCGCAATCGAAGCGGCCCTTCAGGTCAAGGAGGCCGCGGGGAGCGGCGACGTTACTCTCCTCTCCATGGGAGGAGACGACACCCAGGAAACCCTTCGCCAAGGGCTGGCCATGGGGGCCGACGAAGCTGTCCTCTTGAAAGGAGATCCAACCGCGGACGGCTTGGCTACGGCCAAAGCCCTGGCCGCGGAGCTCGATGGAATGGATGCCTCCCTGATCCTGTTCGGGATGAAGGGTGCGGACATGGACCAGCAACAGGTCGGGCCCATGGCGGCCACCATCATGGGTCGTCCATGCGCCACTGCCGTCTCCGAGTTCGAGTTGGATGGGGACACCCTCACCTGTCGAAGGGAGGTGGAGGGGGGCACGGAGATCATCGAGATGAGCCTCCCGGCGGTGGTGACACTGACGAAAGGGAAGTATGAGCCGAGATACGCATCGTTGAAGGGCATCATGGCTGCAAAGCGGAAGCCCTTGGAGCAGAAGGAAGCCCAGGGGGGAGAGCCCCGCCTGGTCGTCAGGAGTCTCTCTTATCCACCGGAGCGCCCGGCGGGTAGGGTGGTCGGGGAGGGCCCCGACGCCGCACCGGAACTGGTTCGCCTCCTCCGGGAAGAAGCCAAGGCTCTCTAGGAGACCCGTGGTAACGTCCGTCCGAGTCCGGGTTTCCATGCCGGGCTCCGCACCAAGACCGATTACAGAGGGAGAAGGACATGAGTGACGTCCTCGCCATAGTGGAACAGAGAGATGGTCAGATCCGGGGGGTCTCCTCCGAAGTGGTATCTGTAGCAGCCCAGATCGCCCAGGGGACTGGGGGCAAAGCTCACGCGCTGATGATCGGCGGTTCCGGATTGTCCGCCGTTGCTGGAGAGATGGGGCGTTTCGGGGCCGAAAAAGCCCTGGTAGTCGAGAACGAAGCCCTGGCGGCCTACCATCCTCAAGGGTATGGCCAGGCGGTGACCGAGGTCGTGAAAGAAGGGGGGTACGGGTGTGTGGTCTTTGCAGCTACTGCCCAGGGGAAGGACCTCTCTCCCAGGGTGGCGGCCTTGCTCGACGTGCCCCTGGCCTCCGATGTCACCGACTTCAACGTGTCGGAGGGTGAGCTGGTGGCGGTGCGGCCGGTTTTTGCCGGCAAGGCCTTCGCCTCGGCGGCTTTGAAAGCATCGCCGGCCCTTTTGAGCATTCGGCCCAATGTCTTCCCTGCCAAGGAGGCCCAGGCCGCCGGTGCGGTGGAGGCCGTCGAGCCAACGGGCGTGGATCCCAGCGATTGGACCATGACCATCCGTGACTTCCAACCCTCCGGGGGAGGTTCCAAGGATGTCGCCGAGGCATCCGTCGTGGTCACTGGTGGGAGGGGCATGAAAGGACCCGAGAATTGGGGGCTTCTCGAGGGCCTCAGAGACGCCCTTGGGGAGGACGCGGCCCTGGGCGCATCCAGAGCTGTCGTCGATGCCGGCTGGCGGCCCCATGCAGAACAGGTGGGACAGACCGGAAAGACGGTGGCACCGAAGCTCTATTTCGCCTTGGGAATCTCCGGTGCTATCCAGCACCTGGCTGGCATGCGGACATCCGGGACCATTGTCGCGGTGAACAAGGATCCCGATGCTCCCATCTTCCAGGTCGCCGACTACGGGATCGTCGGGGACCTCTTTGAGGTTGTTCCCCGAATCACGGACGAGGTCCGGAAACTGAAAGCCGGCGACTGAGGCGACAAAGAAGGACGGGGGGAAGCCCCCACCGATTCCTATCGGTGGGGGCTTCCTGACCGTAATGGCTGGTTACCTCCCTGGAAATCCCCCCAAAAGGGGAACCGGATCTACCTCCCGCCCGTGGCGCCAGACCTCGAAGTGCAGGTGGGGCCCGCTGGCGTTTCCGGACTGTCCGCTCAATCCAATGACCTGATTCCCGTCGACCTTTTGCCCCTCCTCCACCACGATCCTCGAGAGATGGGCATACACTGTCATGACCCCTCTCGAGTGGTCGAGCCAGATCACTCGACCATACCCGCTCATTGTCCCGGCGAATCGGACCCGCCCTTCTTTCATGGCTCGAACCTCGGTTCCCTCTGGGACACGAATATCCACACCTCGATGGAGGTCGGGCTTCAGGCCCTGGAAGCGAATTCCGAAGGGGGACACCAGGGGTCCATGAACCGGCCAGCGGGGAACCGAACAACCTGTCAACAGGGTCGAGCCCAACACCAGGAGGAGAGTGGAGGTCCGGATCATCCCTCGAGGTATCCCGGCTCCCCCCCACCGATGCCGAAATCGTCCAGAAGAATGACCCGGACCCCTTGGCCCACTCCCAGTTCCTGAACCCCTTCCGGAACCACGGCCAGGCCCGAGGCCAGACCCTGGCTCCTTACCAACCCAGAGGTCTGGGATCCCGTAAGAATGGCGATCGGTCGGGAGGGGGCACCCGTAAGGAGGACTCGGAAAAAGTGTGTCAGCCAATGTGGAGAGCGGAGGGCCTCACCTACTTCGGCCGAGACCACCGGACGGTGGTTTCGGGCGTGCCCGGCCATGCCAAGCAGGAAGGGGCGAACGAAAACCTGAAAGGTGACGAAGCTCGAGGCGGGGTTTCCCGGGAGGCCGAACACGGGGAGTGGGGTCCGGGTTCCGTTTGGAAGGTGCCCAAAGCTGAAAGGGGTCCCCGGCCGCATCTTCACCCGCCAGAAGTCCAGGTCCAGCCCCTCGCCATCCAGGACCCGTTTCACGAGGTCGAACTCCCCCATGGAAGCTCCCCCGGAAGTGAGGAGCGTGTCGGCTTTCAGCTCACGAGCAAGCCTGACCTTGTCCAGTATGCTCTCTTTGGTGTCCTTAGCGATCCCCAGATGCAAGGGAATACACCCGGCGGCTCGGACGGCGGCTGAGAGGGTAGGGGCATTGGTTTCGGGGATGGCCTGGCCCGCTTTCACTCGATGAAACTCGGCACTCGGAGCGATCTCGTTCCCGTTGGAGAGGACGGCCACCCTGGGCCGCCTTCGCACCAGCACACCCTCCGTCCCCGATGCTGCCAGGAGTCCGATCTGGCCCGGTCCGACGGTGGTTCCTGCCGGCAGCAGGTTTTCCCCCGCCCGCATGTCCTGGCCTCCAGGCCGAATGTCCTTGCCAGCTTCGGGGCTCAGGGAGATCCAAACGATCCCTGGGTCGGCCTCCGCATCGGTGTCTTCCACCCGGACGACGGCATCGGCTCCCGATGGAAGGGGGGCTCCCGTCATGATCCGCACTGCCTCGCCCTCTCCCAGGACCGGGCCCTCCGGATCACCTGCCTTGAGTTTGCCGACGACCCGGAGGTTCTTGGGGGACGCAGGGGAGGCTCCCAGCAGATCGCGGTGCCGGACTGCGTACCCGTCCATTGCCGAGTTGTCCCAGGGGGGCAATGTGGCCTGAGCCACCACTGGAGCAGCCAGAGCCCGGCCCAGGCTTTCCTGGACCGATACCCTCTCCGTCTCCAGGGGCGTGACCCTACGGATGACCCGAGCCAGGGCCTCTCCTACCGAAAGCCAATCGGGTGGCCGCGTCTCGAATCCCGTCATGTCTGAGGCCCGAAGAGGGTTGAGGTCAACTCAGAAGTGCCAGGCGGTCCCTATGGAGAGGATGGGGCCACTCACCCACTCCTTCTCACCCACGCCGGTGAAGTCCCTGGACGTGTCCAGGTATCCGCGAGGGGTCTTGAGTTGGTACATGTTGACGAAGACATCTCCCCGAAGGAGAATCCGATCCGTGAGGAACCACCGGGCGCCACCGCCGAAAAGGGCCACAAATTTGGTCCCGAATTCGTAGCGGTCGTCAGGAAGAAGGAGCTCGTTCTGGGGAGGGTCCAGGGCTACGTCCCACGCAAAACCAATTCCCGTGATGAGGAATGGGTGGATACCGTGCCAGGTCCTATCGCCTGTGAGACTGAACCTCAGCCTCGCATCGAAGCTGACGAGCTTGGCGTCTGCTTCCGCCACCACCCTGTCTCCCTCATCTCGGGACGGGTCCACCAGGTCCCTTGTGGTCGGCTGATAGGCCAGGACTCCTTCCAACCCGAAGGGCCCGCCGACATTGATGGAGTATCGAGCCCCCAGGATGGTCCCGGGGCTGGGGCCATACCCGAAACGCCCTGTACCCTGGTTCGTAAAGCCTACGAAGACGCCGGCTTCCTGCTTCGTCTCGAAGAATTCGTAGGAGGAAGGAATGCTCTGGCCCTGGGCCCGGGGCGCAGCCAACAGAAGGGCCAGAATCGAGAGGGCGACGAAAATCGGAAGCTGTCTGGACATGATGTTGTCGTAGTGAATGCCTGATGGCATCGTTTTCCCAGGGTCTCGCGCTTGGGAAGCTATCTGTCGACGATGGCTGAAGGCAACGGGATTTTTCGATTGACGACCTTTCTCACCCCGGGCAGATTCAAAAAGAGCGCCCCGTGGCAAGCTCACTGTTTAACACTCTTTGCACGCCTTCGTTTCAGGCATGACGGAAAATGGGATCTTCGCGATGCCCCAGTTCATACGATTCCTCTTTCTGACTACCCTGGGCCTCGCCACGGTTGTCGGCGAGCTCGGGGGTCAAGAGAGGGCCACGGTACGGGTGGAGGAGAACGTCCGGGCCGAACCCCAAAGCACCATCATCGGCCGCCTTTCCCCGGGTACCTCCCTTCCCGTCGTTCAAAGGGATGGCCGGTGGGTCCAAGTCGACCTGCAAGGGTGGATCTGGACTCGTTCCATGCAGGCGGACGACCGGGAGGGCTTCGACCTGAGGGTTTCGGCTTCACCCCACGAGAACCTCCGGGCAGAACCCAACGGCGAACCCCTGGGCGTAATGTTGGAGGGAGCCCTCATGGAAAAGCTGGAGGATGTGCCTGGATGGACCCGAGTCCGCCGGGTCGCCTGGGTCTGGGGCCCGTCGCTGGAGGTGGAGAGTGGAGGCGTTCAGGCTCCACTCTCCACGGATGCCCCGCAAACCGTCATCGGTGGGGACAGCGAGGGGTGGTGGCGGGGCGGACCTGCTGGCGCCCCAATCTTGACGGGGCCGGACGGGGATACTCTGGCCCAGGCCCGACCCGGAGCCGAACTGCAGATCCTGGCCCGACAGGGGAATTGGATCCGAGTCCGCCTGGAGGGCTGGAGCTGGGCTCCGGCCGGGGAAGAATCGGATTCGGAACGGACGGACGTCATCTCGGCTGCCACACCCGAGGAGGTGGGGCGGGATCCGGACGCTTTTCGCGGGGCGGTGGTGTCCTGGGAGCTCCAGTTCATTTCGAAGGAGGAGGCCGAACGGGTCCGGACCGATTTCTATGAAGGAGAGCCTTTTCTCCTCACCCGAGCAACATCGCCTGACAGGGCCTTCGTTTACGTTGCCGTTCCACCGGAACGTCTTGCAGAGGTGGAGGGTCTAATCCCCTTGGAGCGGATCCGAGTGGTGGGCCGGATCCGAACGGGGGCGGCGGTTTTTACCGGGAACCCGATCCTGGATCTTCTTGAGCTCACCCGAATCCCGGAATCCCGGTGAGCACACGTCGATCTTCAAGATTTACGGCCTTTCTGCCTTTCATCGGCCTCCTCCTGGGTGCCCTCATCGGACTCTCCTCGTGTGGAGATGGGGATCCCACAGGCCTGGACGCGGAGGAACTGGACCTCCTGCTTGTTCAAGGAGACGGACAGGCGTCCGCGCCTGGGACGCCGCTCCCGGTTCCGTTGAAGGTCCGAGTTCAGAGAGCCGGGAGTGGAACTCCGGTGGAAGGGGCCAAGGTCCGGTGGAGAATGGTGGTGGGCGCCGGCGCTGAGGTGAATCCCTCGAGCGTTGAAACCGATTCCCTGGGAATTGCCGAGTCCCTGGTCACCCTAGGTCCCGAAATCGGTACCTACACCGTCGAAGCCCTGGTTCAGGGCACCGGCTCGAAACGTGTGGAATTCCGGGCCGAGGCAATCCTCGCTCCGAGTCTTTCC
>JASFVN010000094.1:0-14090 GCA_050049805.1 Gemmatimonadota bacterium | reverse complement strand
ACAGGAGGGTCTTGTACTTTTTGTTCTCTTCCTTGGCGTGACCAGCAGCGGCATGGGCAGCCATCCCACCCAGTGAGCCCACCAGGGCGAAAATGCCGAGGAGGTGAATGAGCTTGTAGGTCACGTAGGACATGATTGCCCGCCTCTGAATAAGTGGAGGATGTCCGTTTGAGGGTCACCGAGGCCCGGTGAACCTCTCCCGCGCCATTGTGGCTACCCGCCGGCCTGGTTAGCGTGCCCAGTCATGAAGCGATTCCTCACCTGGTTCATCCCGGGCGGCCCTCTCCTGGGCCTTTTGGCGGTCCTTTGCCTTCGCCGTGAGTCGCTGGACCTCCTTGGCCTACTGGGCACGGCCTACCCCTGGGCCGTATTGATCCTCGTCATACTCCTGGGCTCCTTCTTTCACCGCAGTCGAGTCGTCCTCTTTGGACTCGGCCTGTCCGGGCTATGGCTGGTGTACACGCAGCAGACCGGTGACTTCACTGCATTCGCCCTGGTGGGCGGACTCCTTGCGGTTTCAATGGGAATCCTCGCCCTCTCCCAGGACCGAGGTGTCCTCTCGACGGGGGGACTCCTCCAGGTGATGGTCTTCTTGCTGGTCTTCTTCTTCGGCCTTCTGCTTCTGGAGCTAGCCCCGGGTGACTTCGCATCCCTCCTCGAGACCGAGTTCTTCTCCCCTGAGGCGTCAAGTTGGTCAGGCCTACCCCAGCCGGTCTTTTTGGCCTTCGTCTTTTCGGTACCAGTCTCCCTATTTGCCAGCGTCTTCAGGGAAGGAGCTGTGGAGGGAGGTGTTTTTTGGAGCCTTCTCATGCTGGCTCTGGGCCTGCATTTCTCTTCCGATCCAGGTCTGGTGGGCGCTTGTGTGGCAGGGGCCTCCCTCACTCTGGGGCTGTCGGTCATGGAGATGTCCTACGCCATGGCCTACAAAGACGAATTGACCGACCTTCCCGCTCGCCGGGCTCTCCACAGGGACCTTCAGGGTCTTTCGGGGGAATACGCAGCGGCCATGGTGGACGTTGACCACTTCAAGAAGTTCAACGACCGGTATGGCCATGATGTGGGGGACCAGGTGCTGCGTATGGTGGCAGCACGTCTGGGGAAGATCCCCGGAGGCGGTCGTGCCTACCGCTACGGAGGGGAGGAGTTCACCATCCTGTTTCCGGGAAAGAACGTTCAAAAGGCCCTTCCGCATTTGAAGGAAGTCCGACGCTCCGTAGAGGATTCCACCTTCACCCTCCGAAGCTGGCGACGCCCACGGAGGAAACCGGTGGATCCCTCGGCTTGGAGGGGAAAGGCGCATCAGAAGCCCAAGCGCCTTTCGGTCACGGTGAGCATCGGGGTCGCCGACTCTTCGGGACGGGACCCCTCACCGGAGGTCGTTCTCAAGAAGGCCGATCAGGCCCTCTATCGAGCCAAAGAATCCGGAAGGAATCAGGTCTCGAAGTAGATCCGGTGCGCTTGTCCCGGCCCGGACTGCTCGACCCGGCTCAGGACAGGCGGCGACGTCGACGCTCCTGCTGATTGCTTTCTCCCGCTCTCACCAGGGCCCACCGGAACGCCGGCGGGCCGATGAGCTGGTTGATGACGATGGTCGCGACGATGATCGTGGAGACAGAGGTCCCCCAGAGGGGGAAGGAATCCCGAACTCGGTTGGCAATTCCCAGGGTGACTCCTGCCTGGGCAAGGAATCCCAGCCAGGCGAAACGACCGACTTCAGGAGGATCCCCGACGATCTTCGCTCCCAGCCAGGTGCTTATCCAGGCGGCCAGGAGGCGGGCTAGGATGATGGCCGTGGCGATCTCCCACACCGATTCCAATACGCCGATTTTCAGGTCCGCTCCGGCTACGGCGAAGAAGAGGGCGTAAAGAGGCAGGGAGTTGGCCTCCAGGGCATGGAGCAGCCTCCGGCCCTGACGGGAGTAGTTTTGTACATAGAATCCTGCGGCCATGGCGATGAGGATGTCTTCCAGGCCTAGAACGTCTCCGAGGTAAACGGCCAGGAAGGCCACTCCCAGAACAAAGAGGATCCTGTAGGCTCGAATTCGATTCAGGTAGACTGTCACCAGCCATCCCAGGGCAACCCCCAAGGACAAGGACCCCAGGATTTCCAGTAGAATCTCTCGTGCCTCCGAAAAGCTGAACCCTCCTGTGGGATCGACCAATGCATCGGCCAGCGGGATCAGGATGGCGATGAGGATGAGAATTATCACGTCCTTGAGGACGGTGATGCCCAGGACCGTGTTGGTGAGGATGCCCCTGGCCCTCTCCTCAGTGATGATGGCGATCGTCGTTGCCGGGGACTTGGCCACCGCCACCAGCCCGAAGAGGAGGGCTACGGCAACGGCGACATCGGTCGGTTGGTCCGCGAGAAAGTGGATGGATCCTCGGGCCAGGAAGACGGCCGAGGCGACCAGGGCAAACATGAGAACGATCTGAGAGAGGGTTATTGCGGCGATACTCTTCATCCGCTCCAGGAGCGTGCCGATCCGCAGCTCTCCACCGGCCGAGAGGGCGATGAGGGCCAAGGCCACGTCGTTTACGAATCGAAACTCCTCCACGGTCTCCGACGTGAGAATCTTCAGCGCGGAAGGCCCCACCAGAATACCTATGACGAGGTATCCGGTTATCTGGGGAAGGGAGATGGTTTTGGCGGCTCTGCCGGCCAGAAAGGAGGCGAGAAGAAGGAATCCCAGGAAGAGGGTGGCCGATCCGGAGGTTTCGCCCGGCGGGAACAGGAAGCGCAGGGCGTAGGTGACACCGACAAAGACGACCAGGGTGAAGAAGCGTGCCATGTCACGCCTTCAGCTCGGGGGACCCCTCCCCGACAGAGTAATGCCGGAAGGGCAGAGTTTGAAGCGAAATGGGGCACAAAGAAAAAGAAAAGAACCAAAGCCCTTGAGCGTTCCGAGTCCTGGTAGGCAGGAGCGGGAGCCCTCCTTTCAAGAGGGCCCCCGCCTAATCATCGGGGTAGGGTTTGCGGTCGGCTCTTCCCAATGCCAACCTGGGGAAAAAGGGAATCAGGTCTGGATCGGCTGGATGACCTGACCCCCGAGGATCTATGATTTCTGAGTTGACTCTATCCCTTGTTTGTGGCCCCTGCCCCTTCTCCCACGGTGCCCAGGGCGTCATGGGAGTTCAGGGTTGGGTCCCGATGCTGGTGGAAATAGCAGTTGCGTCCGACAGTCTGCCGCAGGAGGCATCGATCCCGGAAATGGATCCCGCATCGAAGACAGATGCCTTCCCTCGTTCTCCCCTCCTTGACCATCTGCGTGGAAAGCTGGTCGAGAAAGTCCGCCGTGTCGGCCAAACGGTCCTGGGGAAGGGATCCGAAGACCTCTTTCAAGACCTGGTTGGTCGCCGCCTCGTACTGAGCAAGGAGCGTGCGGCCCTCGGTGGTCAGGGACAGCTCAACAGCCCTCCGGTCCGCAGCCGCTTCGGCCCTGCGAACGAGCCCGCGCCGGACGAGGCGGTCCACCGCCTTGCTGGCGGCGGCGTTGCTCACGGCCAGGAAGTCGGCCACGTCTCCGATTCGCCGGGCGTTGGTTCTGGCCACCAGTTTCAACACCCTGAGCTGAGAGGGCGTTACCCTGTCCTTCGTAGACTCTTTCAACTCCTCTTCCATCCACTCGTCGATGGTGGTGGAGAGGATTCGGACGCTGCCCAAAAAGTCGTTGATCAGGCCCACTTTCATTCCCCTTGCCGCGGAGTTGCTTCTCCCCGGAGCGGTATGCCGCCCCACATTAACGGACATGAATATTATCACCGTTAAGTAAATCGGCAACACTCAAGATCATTGCGCGGCTGTCGCAAGCTCCGTGCCCGAATCGCGGGAGGGCCTCTCGGGCCAGGTAGAATTGAGGGGATGGGGCGAGGTGGTTGAAAACCCGGGCATGTTAAAGAATTGGACCGGCGCCCCCGGTGGGGTGGCGGAGTTGACCTTGAGACAAATCTACCGAACTGTTGTCCGCTGGTGGGACATTGA
Organism: Gemmatimonadota bacterium; assembly: GCA_050049805.1. Classification (GTDB taxonomy): domain Bacteria; phylum Gemmatimonadota; class Gemmatimonadetes; order Longimicrobiales; family Gaopeijiaceae; genus JABDNZ01. The sequence continues at coordinate 10,108 of JASFVN010000094.1, read as the reverse complement.
ACCACAGTGCTCTCCCTCACCAGGTGTTTCCCTTCAGGTTCTGGGGGAGCTCTGGGAACGGATATGAAAAGCTACAAGAGGAATGAAATGACCCATGGAAGGGACGCCAAAATTCTGGTGATCAACCCTGGCTCCACCTCGACAAGGGTGGCGCTTTTCGAGGGTGTCGTGACGCTGGCAGAGGCCTCGCTGGCTGTGCCCGAGCCCCAACCCGATGAGGGTCTTTGGGAGGAGTTTCCAAAGCGGCTGGAGGACATCAGGAGTTGGCTGGAGGAGGAGGGAATGGGACGAGCCCGGTTGGAGGCGGTGGTGGGCCGGGGCGGCCTCCTCCGCCCGGTGGAGGGTGGCACCTTCGAGGTGAGCGAAGCCATGTTGGCCGACGCCCGGAGCAACAGTCGTGGTGCTCATGCGTCGAATCTGGGCTGTGCCTTGGCCAAGGCCGTAGCGGACGAGGCGGCACGGTCCGCGGGCGCCCCTGTACCGGCCTTCGTAGTGGATCCGGTGTCAACGGACGAGTTCCACGACCTGGCCCGTTACTCGGGGCTGGCCGAAATTCCCCGAACCAGCCTCAGCCATGCCTTGAGCATTCATGCGTTGGTCCTCGAAGTCTGCAGGCGGGAAGGAAGGGGCGTGGAGGGATCCCGATTCGTCGTCGCACACCTTGGGGGCGGGATCTCGGTATGCCCTGTTGCCAACGGTCGAATACTGGATGCCAACAACGCGAACAGCGGAGGTCCCTTTTCCCCGACCCGGGCTGGAGGGCTTCCGACCCAGGAACTCATTGGACTGTGCTTTGCCGGAAACCATTCAATCCGGGAACTCCGGGAGATGACGGTGAAGCGTGGTGGGATGATGAGCTACCTCGGGACCGACGACGCCAGGGAGGTGGAGGAAAGAATCGGTGGAGGGGATGAAGATGCCCGCTTGGTCTACCAGGCCATGGCCTACCAGATTGCCAAGGAGATCGGGGCTATGGCCACCGTGTTGAAGGGTCAGGTGGAGAAGATTCTCGTTACTGGCGGGCTGGCCTCCAGTGAGATGTTGATGGAATGGATCACCCAGGGAGTATCCTTTATCGCTCCTGTGGAGATCTGTCCCGAAGTGGAAGAGATGAAAGCTCTCGCCATGGGTGCCTTGAGGGTTCTCAGAGGTGAGACTCAGGTGAAGGAGTATTGACTCGCCATGGAACAACCTCTCGTGCGGATGCCGGGTTCTCTCCCCCTGGGGCCCCTCTCTACCCTGGAAGATGTCAGGAGAAAGGCCCGGTCCCTACCTACCCGGATCGTGGCCATCGCCGCAGCTCAGGACCAGGTGGCGCTGGAAGCAGCGGCCGTGGCGGAGCGGGAAGGATTGGCTCGGTGCGTACTGGTGGGGGACCAGCATCGGATCGAAGCGATCCTCTGGGACCTGGAGGAGGACCCAGCGGATTTCCAGATCGTGAACCGCCAGGAGATCCACGACTCGGTGGACACGGCTGTGCAGATGGTTCGGGAAGGAGAGGCCCACATCCTCATGAAGGGAAAGGTCACCTCCGCGGACCTCATGAAAGCGGTCCTCCAGAGGGAGGCAGGGCTTCGCACCGGTCGACTCCTCTCCGATGTCTTTCTCTTCGATTCCCCCCTTCCTGGCGCCGCCAGGCTCATTGGCATCACGGACGGGGGGATCAACCTCGCGCCGGAGCTCGAGGCCAAGGGGCAGATCCTCATGAATGCCTTGGAGGTGTTTCGCATTCTGGGGCATGAGGAGCCCAAGGCCGCAGTCCTCTCGGCCATAGAAAAGGTAAATCCGGATCTTCCCTCCACCGTCGATGCGGCGGAGTTGGCCCGTCGGGCGGGGAATGGCGAGTTCGGCTCCTGCCAGGTTGCGGGGCCTTTGGCCATGGATCTGGCTGTGTCGGCCGACGCGGCGAGGCGGAAGGGCGTTGACACACCGGTGGCGGGAATTGCTGATATCCTCCTTTTTCCCTCCATCGAGTCGGCGAACATCGCCGCCAAAACGGTCCAGTACATGGCCGGTGTGGAAGTGGGTCACGTTGTGGTGGGGGCCGCGACTCCGGTTCTGATCCCGTCCCGATCGGAGAATGCCAGGGCGAAGACCAATGCTGTCGCCCTGGGCCGGCTCATGGTGGGCTAAGTGCCCCAATCCGGAAACACGATGGTATGTGAGCGCCGCGTCCCGTCGCTTCCCGCAGTTTGCGGCTTCCCGGAAATCACCCCTTCTCACGAACCTGCTGCCGACTACCCCTCCAGCGTCGAGGTGTCTCCTTCGGGTAGGCCCATGGCCCGGGCCTTCAGGAGCCTGCGCATGATCTTCCCGGACCGGGTCTTGGGCAGGCTTTCCACGAACTCGATCTGGGCCGGTTTGGCGATGGGGCCTACTTCGTGGCCCACGTGGTTTTTCAACTCTTTAACCAGATCGGGGTTTCCCTCGACTCCGGCCCGAAGGATCACGTGGGCGTGGATGACGTTTCCCTTCACCTCGTCGGGAATGGCGATGGCGGCGGCTTCCGCCACCGCATCGTGGCTCACCAGACCTGACTCGATTTCGGCGGTGCCCAGTCGGTAGCCCGAGACCTTGATGACGTCGTCCACCCGGCCGATGATCCAGAAGTATCCGTCTTCGTCGATCTTGGCCGAGTCTCCAGTGAGGTATTTTCCTTCGTAGGTGGACCAATATTGCTCGATGTAACGGTCGGGGTCCTTGTAGATACCTCTGAGCATCGAAGGCCAGGGAGAGGTTATGACCAACTTCCCTTCCTCCCCTGGCGGTACCGAGTTCCCCTCTTCGTCCAGAACCTCGGCTTTCACGCCGGGAAAAGGCTTGGTTCCGGATCCGGGTTTGAGAGGCAGGGACGGCACAGGAGTAATCATGAAAGCGCCTGTTTCCGTCTGCCACCAGGTGTCTATGATGGGGCACTCGCCCTTTCCCACGACCTCGTGGTACCAGCGCCATGCCTCGGGGTTGATGGGTTCGCCGACGCTCCCCAGGAGGCGGAGGGTGGAGGTGTTCCGCTTGTTCACCCAGGAGTCTCCGAAACGCATGAGGCCTCGGATTGCCGTAGGGGCGGTGTAGAGGATCGTGACTCCGTAGCGTTCGACGATGCGCCACCACCGGTCCGGATAGGGATAGGTGGGGGCACCCTCGTACATGATGGAGGTTGCCCCCAGGATGAGAGGTCCGTAAACGATGTAGGAATGGCCCGTGATCCATCCGGGGTCTGCGGCGCACCACCACCGGTCCTCGGGTTTCAGGTCGAAAGCGTATTTGAGAGTGGTCGCGACGCCCACCTGGTATCCACCGTGGGTATGAAGAATGGCTTTGGGCTTCCCGGTTGTGCCCGAGGTGTAGAGAAGGAAGAGGGGGTCTTCTGCATCCATCACCTGCGTCTCACTTCCGTTGCCGGAGGAACGGGCCACCGGAAGGGCCATGAGTTCGTCGTAGTAGTAATCCCGGTCCTGCTCCATGTGGACCGCCTCTCCGGTACGGCGTATGACCACCACGTGCTCTACCGTGCCGCACCGTTGGAGAGCTTCGTCTGCGATCTCCTTCAGAGGCACGATCTTCCCTCTCAAATAACCTCCATCGGCGGTGATGAGCACCCTGGACTCGCTATCCTCGATGCGCTCTCCCAGGGCTTCCACGCTGAACCCGCCATACACCACCGAGTGCACAGCCCCTATCTTGGCGGTGGCCAACATGGCCATGACCAGCTCCGGGATTCGAGGTAGGTATATGGTCACCCGGTCGCCCTTCTTTACACCCATGCTTCTCAGGACGTTGGCGAACTCGCATACTTCACGATTGAGGGCGAAGTAGCTGTAGGTCTTCAGCGCTCCGTCCTCCCCCTCCCACACTAGGGCCAGTTTGTTGCGAGTGGCGGTTTTCTGATGCCGGTCCAGGGCATTGTGGACAACGTTGGTTTTTCCCCCCGTGAACCACTTGAAGAACGGAGCATTCGAGTCGTCCAGGACCTTCTCCCAGGGAGCGTACCAATCCAGAAGCTCCTTTGCCCGAGCCTCCCAGAACCCCTGAGGGTCGGCGGCGGCCTGGGCTCGTAGGGTATCGTAGTCGGGTACGTGAGCTGATTCGACGATTTCCGCGGAAGGGTGATAGACGCTTCGGTCCTCGGACATTGGGCCTCCAGAGGGTCCAGTAGAGTGGGTTTCTTGTTTTCCAGGGGGAAAGAACTCGCGTCCGAGTCTAGTAGAGGAGGAACGACCCGTCCAGTGAAGAAGCCGACAGCCCGGTTCCTGAGGGGGAATGAGACGGGAGGATGGGGAACGGCCTAGGTATGGGCCGGCACGGGTGTCACCTTCACTCCACCACGGCGATCTGGAGCACGAAAGGGCCTTCCGACCCCGCCTCGAAGGATGTCACCTGTACGGAATACGTCCCTCCGTCCACCACCAGCATCTCTATGTGCGAGTGCCCCATGTCGTAGCCGTAGTCGTCGTTCTCTTCGCCGACGCCATCGGGGCCCAGGAGCCTGAGGAATGTATCGAATTCGTCCGAACGGAGGTCGACGATGATACGCTGTCCCGCTTCGGCGTCCACTTCAAACACCTCCACGTAGGCCCCGTCCACTTGCTCGTCTTCCGCATCCAACTCGGCCTGGTAGGTTTCGAAGAAGAGCAACTCTCCGGACAAGGCGGCTCCCCCGGGCCCAATCTCCTGCCCTCTGGCGAAAGCTGCGACACGATAGGAGCAGGGCTCCAGCCCACAGGCGATCATGATCACCTCGACCCGGTATTCTCCGGTGGTATCGGCGACATGGGCCAGGATTGGAATGGCGTCCTCCATGACGTCCGAAGCCACTTCGTCGCCCGCGGGATCCCGGAGAACCAGATCCAGATCGAAACAATCCTGGTCGCAAACCCCGGCCAGTCTGTAATCCGTTCCGGCTTGGAGAGTGATGGGGAGGGTGAAGACCTGATCGTTGTTGAGAGACCCGACCCGTTCGTCGCCGATTTCGGTGAAACCGAGGCTGGCGAATTCGCCTCCCACCAGAGTCAGACGTCCGGCCATGTCTTCTCCCGGAATGAGGCCAGGCTCATCGGTACTCCCCAAAAACCCCAGTGCGACAGGGGTGGCGGGCGAGGAAAGGTCCACCGCCTGCACCCTGATCTGGAAAGGGCCAGTGGATTCTGCCGTGAACATGAGAAGGGGCTCGGCATCGGGGAGGTCGTCAACCTGGACCACCTCCCCGGCTTCGTCCACGAGGGAAAGGTCCAGATTGTTGCATCCGTCTCCGCAGTAAGCCACTACCATATAGTCGGCGCCCTCGAAGAGGCCCACCGGGACGTTCATGTCCTGGCCCTCCTGGAGAACTGCGGTCCGGATTTCACCCAGGATCTGAAAACCGCTGGCGGTCTCGAGGAATTCCAGGACCCGGCCTTCCACCCCTTGGGCGAGGAGAGGAGCCGGGGGCAGAAGGAGAATGAGAAATCCGAAGGCGACGAGAGAAAAAGAGAGGCCGGCTCGGCGGATGCCAGGAAAGCTCTTTCCGCGTTCCATGATTCCTCCCGGGGACGAGGAAGACGTCAGGTCGGGTACTAATACTGGCCTTTCGACCCGGAAGGTCCGCGCCGGGGGCCGACCTGCTTTCTAATGCCATCGTATTTCCCGAATGGTGCACTTACGCCGGGAGCGGCCCGAGATTTCGTTCCAGGAGCGCCGTCGGATCAGGATCCCGCCCCATGAATTCCCGGAAGAGGTTTTCCGGCTCGTCGCTGTCCCCCCTCGAGAGGATGGTATCGAGGTAAGACCGGCCGACCACGGGGTTCAGGACGCCTTCCTCTTGAAACCGCGTAAAGGCATCGGCGTCGAGTACCTCCGACCACAAGTAGCTGTAGTATCCCGCGGCGTATCCGCCGCTGAACAGGTGTGAGAAGGTGGTCAAGATATGATTCTGGGCGAAGAGAGGACCTGGAGAAAGGGGGGTGAGGTGTTCCTCGGCAAAGTCCAATACAGTGTCCGCCAGATCAGGGTCCACCATCTCCTCCCCGGGAATGGCAGGAGCCAGTTCACGGTGTAAGGCCAGGTCCAGACTCCCGAAGGAGAGCTGACGCATCTGATACCATCCTCCCAAAAACCGTCGTGCCGCTACCAGTCTGTCCAGGACCTCCGGGGGGAGGGGCTCACCAGTTTCGAAGTGTGCCGAAAACAGCTTCAGAGCCTCGTGCTCGAGAGTCCAGTTCTCCATGAGTTGGGAAGGAAGCTCCACCCAATCCCAGGCCACGTTCAATCCTCCACGGCCAGGGATGGCTACCCTTGAGGTGAGATGGTGGAGTAGATGACCGAACTCGTGAAAGACCGTCTGGACCTCCCGGTGGGTCAGGAGGGAGGGGCGGTCCTCCTCGGGGGGAGAGAAGTTCCCCGAGATGAACCCCAGGTGGGGCCGAAAAGAATCTCCTTCGGGACCCCCCGTGAGGAGGTCGTTCATCCAAGCCCCCTGTCGCTTTTCTTTCCGAGGGAGCCAATCGGTGTAGAAGGACCCGAGCCAGACGCCTTCTTCGTTTCGAACCTCATAGAACCCCACCTCGGGATCCCAGACCTGGTCGTTGGCCACCTCGGTCACCGTGAGGCCGAAGATACGCCTGGTCAGCTCGAAAAGGCCCTCAAGGACCTGCTCCTGTGGGAAGTAGGGGCGGAGAAGCTCGTCGTCGATGTCGTACCTCTTCTTCCTCAACGATTCGGCAACGAATGCCACGTCCCAAGGCGCCAACTCCTCGATTCCCAACTCCGATGCGTGAGTCTCTAGTTCTCTCAGATCCCGGTTCCAATAGGGCCGGGTCCGTTCGATGAGATCCTGTTCGAAGTCCACGGCGCCGGCTCCCGACTTTGCCATGGCTTCCTCCAGTCGGTAGTCGGGGAAGTCCTGGAAACCGAGAACCTGGGCCAGTTCCTGCCGAAGCTTGAGAATCTTCGGGATCAGGGGAAGGTTGTCGAACTCGTCCCCCCGGCAGCGGCTGACATAGGCCTGGTGAAGCTCCTCCCTGAGTTCCCTGTCCCTGCAATATTTCATGACGGGCTCGTAGGAGGGGAAATCCAGCGATAGGATCCACCCCTCGAGGTCTTTCTCCTCCGCCTTCCTTCTGAACCTGCTCATGGCCCCACCCGGTATACCGGCCAGGCGTTGGGGGTCCTTGACGTGGAGGGAAACGGCTGCCGTGGCATCCAGGACGTTCTCGCTGAATTTCCGCTGTAATCTGGCCAGCTCCATGCGGATCTCTTCGAGGCGGGCCTTCTCCTGCGAAGGCAGTTCGGCGCCGGCCCTCCGGAAGTCCCGGAGCGTCTTTTCCAGGTGCCTGGCTTCGAGTCCCTCCAGTCCTTGGGCCTCCTGAGTCGCCGAGAAGGCTCTCACCTGGTTCCATAGGCCTTCGTTCAACGGGAGCCTGGACCAGAATTGTGTGATGTCGGGCAGGACGACGTTGAAGGCCTCCCGAAGCTCCGGCGTTTCCGCTACCGAGAGAAGATGGTGGACGGGGGAGAGAGACTCACTCAGATCCTGGGTGATCCTGTCCAAGGCCCGAATGGTGTTGTCGAAGGTCTGGGGTCCGGGATCCTGAACCAGGGCGTCGACCTTGTCCTGCGCTCGGGCGATGAGCTCCTTCACCCCTGGTTCGACGTGTTCGGCCTTTATCTCTTTGAAGGGGATCTGGAAGGTTCGGACCAGCAGGGGGTTGGTGTTCACCAGCTCCTCCCCTGAGCCCGCAGTTCATTCGCCAGGGCTTCACTCTCCTCCCAGGCCGTCCACCAAACCGACGCCAGCATCTCCGCCCCGGCAGCCAACCGTTCTATGGCGAAGTGGCGAGCCTCCGGGCGGGGCTGCTGCCCAGGGTCGAACCCATACTCCTTCTCCAGTTCATACATCTCCTCCACCGTGGCGTTGCTGGCCTGCACGTGGTCCCAAATCGCCTTACGTACGTCGCCGAGGCTCATGGGAGATGGAGGCATGAGGGGTGGGAGATCCTCGAATGTAATGTGAGCCCTGACGAATCCGGACTCGAAGCGGGAGTGGAATTCGCGATCGGTGGTGAACCCTCTTGGATTCGGCACACTCTCGGCCCACCCGTTGAAATGGATGGTGGTGTGATGAGGCTGGGCGGCGTCCACCACGTAATGACCTAGGATTCCGGCATCGTTGAGTATACGGGCTTCGATCCAATCCCGGTCGCTCCCGGGGCTTGCCATCCGCCAACGGGCGAACCCCGAAACGAGCCGCTGATGAAGCTCCAGAATCCGGAAAGGAAGGAAGCCCACGTATTGCTGAGGCCGTTCGACACCCGCTTCGAAGAGGGCCTCCAGGAACTCGAACCTGTCCGGCGCGTCCAAAGCCCCCGGTGGGACGTTTTCCAGGTCGATGTAGTGGTCGTATTTCCAGGCCTCGTCCATCGCCCTGAGGTCGCCGTTCCGCCAGCGATCGGGCTCAGGGCTCAGGTACTCCAACTGGGGGGCGGCTTCGAGGAAGAAGTCGGGCATCCTGGACGGGAGGATGGCGTGGGCAGCTCGGGCGGCCATCCTGTGTCCGTCTGATCCCCACCGTCGGGCCGCCGCCTTTCCCGTGGCGAATCCCCAAGCCAACACGGCCACGGTCAGGGAGATGACTCCGATCCCCAGAACTCCCTTGATCCTCATTTATCCAGCTCCTCGACCTGGTGCTGGAATCGGACGCCTCGGGACTCCAGCTCCTTCAGCAAGAAGTCGAAGCAAGCCGCGTCGGCGCCCACCAGCTCCAAGGGCGTGATCCCCGGTTCCTTGTAAAGGCCATTGGCGACCATACGAACCGCGGCCGTGCAGGTGTACCCGGTGGTCCTGGCCATGGAGGAGACGTTGTTCTCCTTGTCGTAGCGATCCAGCAGCTCGTAGGTGTGGCGTTGTACGCTGTCTCCGATGCGGCCCTCTACCTGGACACGCATTACCGTCAGGTCCTCTTCCCCTTCCTCGAAGACCCACGCGTTCTCCAGAAGCCGGGCCGTAACGGCAAGGGGTGCAATCTCGGTATCACCGACGGGGAGGGGATCGGTTCCGAAAAAGCCCGACTCCCGAAGTCCCAGCATCCATTCAGCGTGCCCGGGATAGCGCATGGTCTTCTCCACCATCTCCGGGGTCTCACAGGTCCGGAGGAGCGTCCTGAGGCCGTCGGTGTTGAAGGCTTCCAGGGCCCCGATCTCTGGGAAGTCGAGCGTCTCCAGGTCGGTGAGGGCGGGTACCGTTACGGTCTTTCCCTCACGCCGGAGGCGGGCGGGGCGGGTGTATTCCTCAATGACATCAACCGGAGAGAAGGGGGCTTTGTACTGGAACGGCCACTTCCTCACCACGGGAAGCCCCCCTACCACGCACTCGAACCGGGTGGTTTCGGACATCAGCTCTTCCATACGGCCCAGGATGAGATTGCTACACCCGGGGGCGATACCTGCGTCTACGATGGCCACCAGCCCCTGTGCTTTGGCCAATCCGTCCAATAGGAAGGGGTCCTCGGGAAAGAAGGCGATGTCCACCGCCGGGCGGCCGGATTCCAGAATGGCCTGCAGGGTCCGGAATCCCATGAATCCGGGGACCGCTCCGACCCCGAGCTCCTGGTCCGCCATGGCCTGCCGAACCGCCTGCTGATCCGAAAGGTCGGCCTCCTCGATGGAGATATTGGGGATTCCCTCCAGAGCCTCCAAAGCCTTCGGGGCATGGTCCACGACCGTGACCTGGAATTCCGAATCCCTGGCCAGATCCAGAGCCATGGCTTTTCCGACCCTGCCAGCACCTAGCACAGCAACCTTCATTGTTCAGCGTCCTCTCGGTGGGGTGTGGTTGTTCTCGAGTTCTGTGGCATTTTCGTCCTTCACCCGTCTGTCGTACCAGACCAGGTACTCGCTGGTGGCGATGGGCCCGGTAGGACGGGATTCGCAGCCCGAGGAGTTGGCCAGGATACACCGCCAGGCGCGTGTCGATCCCCTGCCGTTGCAGGGCCTGGTGAAGCTGTTCGGAGTGGGGCCCACGGCCATGGACGCTTCATGTTCCGGCCCTCAGAGGCGTATTCCATCTTCCCGAAGCACCTTTCCAAGGGTGGAGACCAACCGATCGGCATCCTCCCGGGTGAACACCAGCGGCGGCT
>JASFVN010000093.1:0-14159 GCA_050049805.1 Gemmatimonadota bacterium | reverse complement strand
CGCCTGACGGCCCCGCTTCCCACGAGAAGTTCCGGGACAAATATCAACTCAACTTCCCCCTGCTCTCCGACGAGGACCACCAGGTCGCCGAGGCCTACGGTGTCTGGAAGGAGAAGTCCATGTATGGGAAGAAGTTCTGGGGGATCGAGAGAAGCACCTTCTTTATTGACGAAGAGGGGGTGATCGTGGAGGCGTGGAGGAAGGTGAAGCCCAAGGGACACGCGGACCGGGTGTCGGAAGCCCTCTCAACAGAGGACTAGACGGGCTTTTCGAAGTCGAAAGATCGGTTTCCCAGAGCCGGCCGGGCCGCCCCGATCATGTGCCTCCGGTCCGCAGGTCCCATCCCCTGGTTGGTGTCAGTGAGCGCTCAGAGCTCGATGTACCTCGTAGCTGCAGAGGTCCTGGACAACGGTGAAGCCTGATTCCCTGGCAGGAATGGCGACCTGGTCGGCTCTGATCCCCTGCTGAAGCCAGATGATGGGGCGGTCTCCCCGGTTCATGGCAGCCTTGGCGACCTCTGCCGCTTCTTCGGAGGGCCGGAAGATCACGACCATATCCACCGGCTCAGGCACGTCATCGAGAGAATCCTCGGCCTTCTTCCCGAGGATCTTGTCCACGAACGGATTCACAGGAATGATCTCGTATCCCCTGGCGGCCAAATAGGCGGGCACTCGCCGGGCCGGTTTCTCCGGATTCCGGGAGATCCCGACGACGGCTATGGTTTTGACGGACTCGAAGATCTTTTTCAGCTCTTCGGGGCCGGGATTGTCTTTGTCTCCACTCTCGTCCAGGAGGGTCTGGAGCTCCTGAAGACTGGCCATGATGGATCCCTTCCGTTTGCTGTGGTGACTGGCTCGGCGGCTCCCATGGGGGTGAGCCGGTCCAGGGTATCTGCTGATGACCCCTCAAGGCAACGGGTTCGCCCTATTGCACTCGGCCTGTCAGTACACCAAGATCAATTTCCTGGCTGGACAGCATATGCAGGGCCGAAGCTCCCGGGCCAGGGGTCATCCGTTTCGGGAGTAAACCTCAACCAAAACAACCTATGATGGAAGTGGTCTTCTTTGTCTTTGGACTGATGGTAGGCGGGATCCTGGCCTGGGTTTTCGGCCGGAGGAGGGGGCTGGACCAGGGAGCCCGTCAGGCGCGGGAAGAATTGGCGGCCTTCGCCGAGGGGCTCAGGGCGGGAAACATACCGGACCCCGGCCGCACCGACCAATCCGGAGTACCCGAGGTTCGGGAGATGAGGGAGATTCTTGCCCGGCACTGGATACGCAGGCCGGTGGATGGAGAGGACGAGACGGTTCGGGCCCTGGGGCGAATCGCAGCCTATCTCCGACACCGGGTGGAGTCCCCGCTCCTGGAAGGTCTCGAGGAAGGGGGGGGGGCTCTGAGGGACAGAGCGGACGATGCCCTGGTTGCCATTGAGGATCTGGAATTCTTCCTGGAGGACCCTCCCGCCGGGCAGGAGCCCGAAACGACAAACCTCACCGAAGTGATTCAGGATGTAACGAGGGAGTTCGCCGGCCATTCGGAACTCATGGTCAAAGTCCAATCCCCTCAGGGACCGGTGAAAGTCCGCATCGAGCCCGAGCCCCTGAAGGACGCGGTCTTTCTGATTCTCCACAACGCCAGTGAGTTCGCTGGCGGCCGACCGGTCCAGATCGCACTGGCGGTTGAAGGGGGCAGGGCCTCCGTCAGGATAAGAGACAGCGGGCCGGGTTTTTCAGCCGAGGCCCTCCTCACAGCCATGGATCCCTTTTACAGTACGTCCTCGTCCGGTCTGGGCCTGGGGCTCCCCCACGCCCGTCGGGCCGTGAACAGCCAGGGGGGCGAACTCTTCTTGCGGAATCCCGAAGGTGGAGGTGCCGAAGTGGAGATTCGACTCCCCCTCGCAGAGTGATCTCTGGGTACCCGTTGTCTGGCCTCCCGATGAGGACCGTCGGGGTTCAGACGTACCCGTATGCGTGGTAGAGGAGGAGGTAGACCAGGAGGCCTGAAACCGAGACGTAAAGCCAGATAGGGAAGGTCCACCGTGCCAGCCGGCGGTGGGATTCGAAGCGTGAGGCGAAGGCCAGGTACAGGAGGCGGACGACCAACGGGAGGATGACCACCGCCAGGACCATGTGGGAAAAGAGGATGGAGAGGTAGACGAGCTTTTCCAACCCTTCTCCGGCAAAGCGGTGTGTACCGGTCAGGGAGAACCGCAACACATAAAAAACGAGAAAGAGTCCGGAAGCGGCCACCGCTCCCAACATGGCCCGTCGATGGTGACGGGTCTCTTCCTTCTTTATGTAGGCGAAGCCCAAAAGCAGGCAGAGTATGCTGGTGAGGTTCAGCCCGGCGTTCACCGGAGCCAGGAGGTTCCCCAGAGCCTCCGCCGTCATGGCGTTTCCCGACTTTCCCCGTTCCCGACGGCAGCCGAGACCGGCCTGGCTCCCTCGTCCAAGGCGGTCCTTGCGTCCCTGGCCGTACCGGGAGCCCAGGTCAGGGTCACCGTCCTCACCAGAAGCACCAGGAGGATGGCGGCAAGAAGGGTGTGGAGGGAGACCGGTTCAACGGCCAACCGGTAGAAGACGGACAGGAATCCAAGGAGGACCTGGCCCATGGCTACCAGGGCGGCAGCCACCCCCATGCGGGCGATCTCGGCGCTGCGGCCTTTCCAGAAGGCGATGTGACCCACCCAAAGGGCCATGGCCATGACCGCCAAGCCCAGAACCCGATGGCCGAAATGCAGTGCCACCGTGGGATAGGATAGGGGCGGAATCCACTGCCCCAGGCAGAGGGGGATGTCGGGGCAGGCCATACCTGCGTCGGTGTGGCGTACGGCCGCGCCAACGATGGACTGGGAAAAGGCCAGCACCACGGCGGAGATGCCGATCTTCCTGAGTTTCCCTCTGATGTCCTCGGAAGGTCCTATGCCCTGATCCCAGGACGGACTGGTGACCGTGGCCAGGACCGCGGCAAGGCCCAGGAATACGAAGGCGAGGCCCAGGTGGGACGTGGAGACGGCGTCGGGTAGGCGCAGGAGCACGGTGACGCCCCCCAGGACAGATTGGATCAGGAGCAGGCCCAGCCCAGCCGCGGTTGCCTTCACGATCCACGGTTGGGATGGCCCTTCCCTCCAGGCAAGGTACAAGGCTCCACCGAAGAACAGGATCAATCCGCCAGCCACCAGCCTGTGCAGGTGCTCCCAGAATACGCCTCCCACCATGTCTGGGAGCATGGTCCCGAAGCAGGTGGGCCAGTCCGGGCAGGCCAGGCTGGACTCTGTGGCGTGTACGATGCTCCCCAGAAAGAGGAGGCCCAGGGTCCAATAGACGGTGATGAAGAAGGCCCGATGGTGTTGGGATCTGATCATGGTCCGCCCAATACCCACTCAACCGTGGAATGGATCCTCCGTGTTCCCTAATTTGCGGGGTTATGGGAAAGAAGCGCTACACCCCCCGGCAGACCTGGGGCTTCCTCAAGCTCCTCGTTCCCCGGGTTGGCCCGTACAAGGGAGCCCTGGCGGTGGCCGCCGTGCTCCTGCTCATGGCCACGGCCATAGGTCTGGCCTTCCCCCTGGTGGTGCGGGAGCTTCTGGATTCGGCCTTTCTTGCCGGAGACTCCCGGCAGCTCAACCTTATCGCCGCCGGGCTTCTGGGGCTATTCGCTCTTCAGGCGGTCATCAACTTCGGCCAATCCTACCTCACGGCCTCCACGTCCGAGAGAGTGGTGGCCACCCTGCGGCAGGATCTTTTCAAAGCCCTGGTCTACCAACCCCCGGGCTTCTTCGACAACCGGCGTGTGGGCGAGCTGACGTCGCGGATCTCCTCCGACACCGGTCTGTTGCAGGGAGTGCTCCGTTTCGGCGTGCCCGAGTTGATCCGGCAGGGGGTCTTCCTGGTGGGCGCGCTCTTCCTGGTCACCGTGACCCATCCTCAGCTCACCCTGGCCACCCTGGTTGCCATACCCTTCACGGCGGTGGTTGGCTGGCTCCTGGGACGGAGGGTCAGGCGGCTGAGCACCAGCATTCAAGACCGGCTGGCCGCGGCGGTTTCCAGGGCCGAGCAGGTGTTCACCCAGATCCAGATTGTGCAGGCCTTCACCCGGGAGGATTGGGAGGAGCGACGGTTTCGTGGCGAGGTGGAAGATGTGCGTGACGAGGGGCTGCGAAGGGCGGTGGCTCGTGCCGGTCTCACGGGTGCTGTCACCTTCTCCGCCTTCGGTGCCATCGTCCTGGTTCTCTGGGTGGGCGGGCGTCTGGTGTTGGAGGGCGTCCTCACAGCCGGGGATCTCGTGGCCTTCCTCCTTTATGCCGTGACCATTGCCGGGGCTGTGATATCGCTTGCGGGATTCTGGGGGAACCTGCAGGAAGCGGCCGGTGCGGCGGAGCGGATCTTCGACCTCATTCACCATCCCGTGGAGCTACGAACTCCGGAAGGTCCCACGGTGCTTCCCCGGCCGGTCAGGGGAGAGGTCACCTATCGGAACGTCTCCTTCAGGTACGGCCCCGACCTCCCGCTGGTTCTCGACGGAATCGATGTGGAGATCGGTCAGGGGGAGAGGGTGGCTCTGGTAGGAAGCTCCGGGGCAGGCAAGAGTACCATGGCATCCCTGCTTCCCCGATTCTACGACGTTGTCGGTGGGGCCGTTCGCCTGGATGGTATCGATGTCCGGCGCCTCGACCTGCAGGAGCTTCGAGGGCAGATCGGGATGGTGCCCCAGGAGCCCATGCTCTTTGCCGGAACGGTTCGGGAGAACCTCGCCTATGGGCGCCCGGGAGCTACGGATCCCGACATCTGGGAGGCGGCCCGGCTGGCTCACGCCCATGAGTTCATCACAGGCTTTCCCGATGGATATGATCAGGTCGTGGGAGAACGGGGGGTGACCCTGAGTGCCGGCCAGCGGCAACGGATTGCCATCGCCAGGGTCATGCTGAAGAAGCCGGCCGTCCTGATTCTGGACGAGGCCTCGTCCAGCCTGGACGCCGAAAGCGAGGCGCTGGTTCAGGAGGCACTGGACCACCTCATGGCGGGCCGAACCACCATCGTCATCGCCCACCGCCTTTCCACCGTCATTCGTGCCGACTCCATCCTGGTCCTGGATGAAGGAACCATCGTGGATTGTGGGAAACATGCCGAACTCCTTCACCGGAGCGAGGTTTACCACCGGCTCTACAGCCGCCAGTTCGACGACGCCATTGCTTCTTCCCAGAAGGTCGAAGACCAGCGGTGATGCGCTGAGCCGGCCCGATTCTCTTTACGTTGGCTGTCGCGTGGGCGTGTAAGGGGTTCTCCGACTTCACCCGTCATGAGTGTGTGGCCCCGGGCCTCACCTCTGGCGCCTTCGGCAAATGGGCCTTCCATTGAATGGGTAATCCGCCAGCCCGTTCCCCTTGAGCGCCGGAGGGTCCCATGCATCGTTCCCGTCCCGTTCGAGCTCCGCTCCTTCTGTCCCTGGTCTGGACCGTGGTGCCTTGCCTCACCCTTGCGGGAGGCCTTCCCGACCACCTGGCCGGGCAGGCCCTCCATCCCCACGGGGACGCTGGTGGCGAGACCACGTTTGCCCTGGCGGGAGACGCCATCATTACCCGGAAACTGTCGGTCTTCGACGAGCCCGAGTTCCTGGCCCTCCGGGAGCTGATTCAGGGTGCATCGGCGGCCTTCGTCAACCTGGAGATCCTCTTTCACAATTTCGAACCGGACGCCATCCCGGCATCGGAAAGTGGTGGTACCTATATGCAGGCCGATCCGTCCATCGCAAACGAGCTGGTGTGGATGGGCTTCGACATGGTGAGCATGGCCAACAACCACACCGGCGACTATGGGGTTGGAGGGCTCCGACGTACGACTGAGGCTGTGGAAGCGGCCGGTCTCATGCATGCCGGGACGGGAGAGAACCTGGCCGAAGCACGGGCCCCGGGATTCCTGGAGACCCCCGACGGTCGAGTGGCCCTGATCTCAGCGGCCTCCACCTTCCCGGATGGATCCCGGGCGGGTCATCAGCGGAAGGACGTTCGTGGCAGGCCAGGGCTGAACCCGATTCGGTATTCGAGGACGTATGAGATAACCGCGGAGCAAATGGAGGTCCTTCGGGACTTCCAGGAGAGCCTGGGGCGGAGCAGGGGAAGCGGGGATCGAATAAGGATGTTCAGCCAGACCTTCCAGGTAGGGGATGAGTATCGGTCCGTGACAACCGTCAACGAGGGGGACCTGGCTGAGATCGTGGCCTCGGTGGATGCAGCGAAGCGCCAGGCCAACTTCGTCATCTTCTCCGGCCATTCCCACGAGAGCGGCCGTACCAACAACTACCCGGCGGATTTCATCGTCGAGCTGGCCCACGCCGTCATCGACGCCGGAGCCGACATCTACCTGGCCCACGGACCCCACGTCCTCAGGGGGATCGAGATCTACAAAGGCAAGCCGATCTTCTACTCCCTGGGCGATTTCATCTTCCAGAACGAGACCGTGCCCCGGCAGCCCTCGGACAACTACGAGAATTATCGCCTCGAGCCCGAGGCCGTGGCGCCGGATTTCTTCGATGCGAGGCAGGCGACAGGAGGGTTCCCCTCCCGTCCACAGGTCTGGGAGAGTTTTGTCGCCATGGTCCGCTTTCGGGACGGTGAGCTGTCTCAGATCGAGCTGCATCCCATTACACTGGGCCATGGGCTGGACCGGCCCCAGCGAGGGCGGCCCCTCCTGGCCACGGGGGATTTGGCCCGGAAGATCATCGACGAGACCCGGGAGTACTCCGAGCCGTGGGGAACGGAGATCTCCTTCGAGAACGGCATCGGGGTGATCCGGATCCGGTAGCGGTGCCGCGGTATCGGCTTTGGGCTCGATGACAGAGGGCCCCGCTTCTTGGCGGGGCCCTCTGGTTGACAGGTCGGGGCCGCCTTTGGAGCGGCCGACTCCCGGGCAATAGCTGGAGCTTCGGCTACAGCCCTCCTTCCTCTTTCTCGCCCCCTGGCGGCGGCGGGTTCTTCACCCACTTGTCGAGCCAGGCCACCCACCGGGCCCAGAGGTCCAGGTTGGTTTCCTCCGTGGCCGGGCCGTGGGCTTCCTCCGGGTAGAGGTACATGGACGCGTCCTTCCCAAGGGCGTTGAGGGCCTCGAACATGCGGGGCGAATGGATGGTGAAGGTCCCCACGTTCTGGTCTTTCAAGCCGTGATACATGAGGAGGGCGCCCGTGAGGTTGTTCGCGTGGAGGAAGGGGGACATCCCGAGATAGACCTGGGGAGCTTCCCATAGGAAGCGGCGCTCACTCTGGAAAGCCAAGGGCGTAAGGGTCCGGTTGTAGTTGCCGTCCCCTGCGATTCCAGCCTTGAAGAAGGGCGTGTGGACCATGGCGTTGGCCGTGGAAAAGGCCCCGTAGCTGTGGCCCCCGATCCCGATCCGGCCGCGATCGACCCACCCCCGATCCACGATGGTATCGATGACCGCGCTGAGGTTGTTCCTCAGGTCGTGGACGTAGTTGTTGTTCATGACACCCTCGTCACCCACGATGGGCGATTCGGGTTCCACGAGTACGTAGCCGACACGGGTCAAGAAGGCCATCGAGCGGGGGCTGCTGTACGTGTTGAACGTGTTCTTGTTGTAATTCCTAAACCGCTCGTCGTAGCTCTCCTGGTCCGTGTACTCCCGGGGATAGAACCAGAACATGGCCGGCAGGGGGGTTCCAGGCCGGAAACTCTCGGGCAGGGTGACCGTCACGGGGAAGGAGAAACCATCAGGGCGAGTGACCCTGAACCGATGCTTCTCTGCCCGTGTCAGATCCGGGGTGTAATCGACGTTGTCGGTGATCTGGGTAAGGCTCTCCCCCTCTCTGATGTAGTTCTGGCTGATCTCGGTGGGGCTCTCCCTTTCCACGATGAGGCGCCCGGCTTCCAGATCCAGGGCGATGACCGGCGACTCGTAAACCCCGTCGTTATCGCCTTCGTAGATCCGGGTCTTTTCCCCGTTCCGGATGTTCACCTGGTCGATGAAGACGTAGGGTCCGACTTCCTCGGGGTTCTCGTCGTACTGGGTTCCTCGCAGAAAAACATGCTCGCCGTCGGCCGAGACCCTCACGGTGCCTCCACCACCGCCACCGCCACGGAATCCGCCACCGCCTCCACCCAGGGTCAGACCGTCGGAGACCAGACTTCCGGGATTCTCGTAGAAGTCCTCGGAGTTCCAACGGGTGATGGTGTGTTGCTCTTCCGGATCGTCCAGGAAGACGGCGTAGGTGTGGGTGGAGCCGCCGCCCCCGCCGCCTCCGAATCCACGCTGACCCCCCCCGCCACCTTCGGTCCCGAAGAGGATGGTCATTCCCTCATTGAAACGGGCCGAGCTCATGCGAGTGGCGGTCTCGTAGATGATTTCGGTGTCGTCCTCTCCGAAGGGCGGTACCCAGCGAATCACACGGTCCATGCGGCGCTGGCGCTGACGGCCCCCTTCCTGCTCCTCTTCACCGGCGGCGGCAGAGTCGGCCTCGGTGCTGTCCGGAGCTGGTTCCTGCTCGAGGTAGATGATCCCGTTGCCGTCAGGGGCCCAGGTCATGCTTCGACGGAGGTCCTCTTCCTCGTCGTCGTCATCGTCGTCGCCGCTGATCCCCGTGTTGAGGGGCGTTTCATCGAGGGTGTCCAGGACATTCGCATCGATATCCCAGAGCTCCTCAACCCTGCCGGCGCTGCTGGCGGGAACGATGTAGGAGAAGGGGGGCACCGTGCGGGTGACACGGAAGTATTCCCCGTCATGGGATGGGCTCACACTCCGAATCATGGTGGGATCGCCGATCTCGGTGACCCTCCGGTTCTCCACCTCGATTCGGGCCAACTGCCCGGTCATGTGCCACTCAAGGAGGTCCTTCTCATAGGGGGTCCCCATGAGGCTCGGGTAGGTCCGCACACGGTTCTCCCCGTCCTCTGTCACCTTGATCTCAGGGCCGGTCCAAACCGGTGGCTGAGTTGGCATGGGGGGTCTGTTGTCCGGCACCAAAACGGTAATGATGTACCGGCTGTCTTCGGTCCAGCTGAAGCTCGTCACCGCGGTGGCCAGCACCGGGCGATTCCGGGTAAGGCTCCGGGACCGGCCGTTGGATACGTCGGCCACATAGATGTGGGTGGCGTCGTCGAAGTGGGCGAAGAATGCCAACATCCGGCCGTCTGGTGAGAACGAGGCGTTCGACACCCGAGCTCCGTCCGGAACCTGAATGTCCCTGGTCTCTCCATCGATGTTACGGAGCCTGAGACCCGCATCATTCCGGGTGGTCAAACCCCGGTCCCGGTTTGCGGCGAAATCGATGAATTCACCCCCGAGCTCATGATACGCCTTGGAGTACTCGGCGATGTGAGGAAGACCGTCGCCTACCGTCTCCAGATACCAGGAGCCGTCTTCGTTGGGATTCGAATAGCTGAAGTTCCGCCACCGGGGTGCAAGGGCCGCGCTGACGATTGTGTCCGGGGGTGTGATGTACCCTTCGGCCACCAGGATTGAATCCGGGTCGTAGCTCTGCCCCTGGGCCTCCGTCAGGGGAAGGGCGCCAAGAAGAAGAACGGGGACGACCAGGAAGAGCCCCCGGATGGGGTTGAGGTTAGGGCGTCGAGGAATCATAAAAACCTCCGCTGAATGGGATCCCCGGCCAGGCCGGGCGTGCCTACCCGTTGGTCAGACTTCTCAGGATCTCCTCTCATTCCAGAGGAGAACCGGTCAGGGAAAGTGCGGGCTGGAGGCGGATTTTTCCAGGGAGGAGGGGGATATGGCGTCCGTCACCTGTGGTGTTGTGGCGGCCGAGGCCTCCCAGGCCAGGGGGCGGATGAAAAAAAACGAGGAGAGCCGGGGGAGATTGTTCTCACCCGACTCTCCTCTTCAGGCGACCCGCTGGTCAGCGGGAGGCGTGGTCACTTGACGAGGTGTACTTCGCTGTGGGGGGCGCAACCGGCCCTGGCGAAATCGAACCCGTCGATCTCCGCGTTCTTGTCGCAGATCCACCATTCGCCGTCGGGAGCGATGAAGATCTTGGTGGGGCGGGCGCTGGTCTTGACGATGCCACTGCCGATGTTTCGTCCTCGAGTCTCAGCCATGATGTGCTCCTTTGTGTAAGTTACAAATCCACTATCTGTCTAAATCTTGTATAAGATATGTCGATGCTTTGTCTATGTCAAGGGTAGATTTCGTCTTTTTTTCATTGAGCTAACCAGGAGTTCAGTCTGTCGGTTGGGGAAGGGCGTTATCCGAAGATGGAGTCCCGGATAAGGAGGATTCCGGCCAGCACCAGGGCCATGGCGATTCCTATTCCCCAGACGTGGATGGAGTAGGTTCGCTCCTCCCGGAGACGGCGGCGGTTGGCGGAGTAGGTGAGTTGGGCCACGGCGGCTGAGGCCATGCTCAGGATCATGTGAAGGCCCAGGGTGCGGTCGAAAAAGCGGTTGGTGGCACCGAAGATGAGGAAGAACCCGATGACGATCTGCAGGTAGAGGCTCAAGGTGAACCAGCTGGCCAGATCCCACATCAGCTTTTCGTAGGGCCGGTGCTTCAGAAGCCCCCAGAGGGCGTAGAGGAAGCCGACGGTGCCCAGTACAAAGACGGCGTAGCGAAGCCAGGAATGAAGAGAGTACATGTATGACGGGTGGCGGTGGGTTGGAATAGGTTTCTCTTGGGAAAAGGTCACGGTTCATTCTCACGCTGGCAACGGTGGCCCAGAACGTGTTCCAGCAACGGCGCCTCCCGAAGCTCGGTACGAAGCCCGATACCAGCCTGAAGAGTTGACCATCCAACGCGGTTTCCCCCAGAATCAGGGCGACAAAAAACCAAACCCCAGATGGGAGACCCGGCTCGATGGTGGCTGCCGGCTCTGCCCAAAGGCCCGTGCAATGGCTGAAGACGTAAAAGCCCAACCCTCGGAGAGGCTCCTCCGGCCCACCATCCTGGTCCTCTTCTTCCTCTCCGGAGCCTGCGGCCTCATCTACGAGGTCGTCTGGATGCGGATGCTCACCCTGGTCTTCGGCGCGACGGCATTCGCCACCAGCACGATCCTGGCGTCCTTCTTCACGGGTCTGGCCCTGGGTGGGTTCATCTTCGGAAGGGTGATCGACAAAGGAAGGAACCCGCTCCGGGTCTATGCCCTCCTGGAGGGAGGAATCAGCCTTTTCGCCTTCCTCATGCCCGTGCTCCTGGGCATCGTCACTTGGGCCTACGTGGGGATCGCTCGGCAGTTCGACGTAGGATTCTACGGTATCAGTCTGGTGCGGTTCGTCCTGGCCTTCTCGGTCCTGGTTCTGCCGGCTACCCTCATGGGCGGGACCTTACCCGTCATCGTGAAGTTTTTTGCCCGGAAGCAGGAGAAGTTGGGCTGGCACGTCGGTCAGCTTTATGCCCTCAATACCCTGGGGGCCGTGGTGGGAACGGTTCTGGCAGGCTTCTTCCTGATCTTGATGTTGGGGGTTCGGGAAGCCGCCTATGCCGCCGGGGTCGTGAACCTCCTGATTGCCTCAGTGGTCTTTGGGCTGGATCGGCGCCTTGGAGGTGGTGGTGCGGAAGCCCGGGAGGGTGGAGGAGAGGGTGGGGGCCAGAACGATGCCACCGGGAAACGAGGGAGGCCGGGAGCCCCGGGGGATGTCGCCTCAGGGGCGCCGGCCCTTTCCCCGGCGGCCGCCCGGCTGGCCTTGTGGGCCATGGGGATCTCCGGGTTCTGCGCCCTGGCCTTCGAAGTATTCTGGACCCGGGCCCTGGTTTTCTTCCTGGATAATTCCACCCATGCCTTTACCACCATCCTGACGGCTTTCCTCCTGGGCATCGGCATCGGCAGCCTCCTCATCGCCGCCTTCATCGACAAGAGGAAGAGTCTGGTAGGGTGGCTGGGTCTGATCGAGGTTCTGATCGCCCTGTCGGCCGTCCTGGCCATACCCATCATCAACCACGCTACCCCGGTCTTCGAACGCATGGCCGGGGCTGCTTTGGATACCATGCTTCCATGGAAGTGGATGGGGGTGAGGTTCATCAACAGCCTCTCGGTGATGCTCCTTCCCACGATCCTCATGGGGATGGCTTTCCCGCTGGCCACGAAGATCTACACCAGGGAGGTGGGAAGGGTGGGGACCAGCCTCGGGAACATCTACGCCGTCAACACCCTGGGAGGGGTGTTCGGCTCCGCCATGGCCGGATTCGTCCTGATTCCTGCCATAGGCCTGCAGAAGGGGATCCTCCTCGTGGCAGCCATCAACGCTGTTCTTGGCTGTGCCCTCATCCTGTCGGAATCTGCCATGAAGCAGGGGACCCGAATCACGGCCGTGGCCGGGACGGGCGTAGTGTTCCTGGTGGTGGCCGGCCCCTTCCTGTTGGGGGGGAGAATGACGCTGACCTCCTACTACGAGAGGCGTGAGATCGACCAGATCCTCTCCTATGAGGAGGGCGTCGGGGCCACGGTGAAGGTCTATCGGGACGTTTACGGAGACCGGATCATCTCTATCAACGGCTTCCCCGTAGCCGGAGAACCTCCGGAGTACCAGGACGCCCAGAAGGCCCTGGCCCACTTTCCTTTGCTCATCAGCCGGGTCCCCAATCCCCGGGTAGCCATCATTGGATTCGGAGCCGGTGGCACTTCCTGGAGCGTGCTCCAGCACGACGTGGAGTTCGTGGATTGCGTGGAGCTGGTACCGGCCGTTCCCCGGGCTGCCCATTTCTTCCCAAGCGTGAACCACGGGGTCCTGGACGAGCCCAGGTACAACCTGATCCTGAACGACGGCCGAAACCACGTCATGGTGACGGACAAGGAGTACGACGTCATCTCCATCGACGCCACGTCGCCGAAGATGGCAGGAAACGGGAGCCTATACGCCCTGGACTTCTACGAATTGTTGAAGGAGAGGATCTCCGAGGACGGGATCGTAGTCCAGTGGATTCCGCACCACCTTCTCTCGGACGGGGAAGTCAAGATGACGGCCAGGTCCTTCATGACGGCCTTCCCCCACGCCACCCTCTGGTTTTCTCCACTGCGGCAAAACGCTGTGTTGATCGGGACCCAGAGGGAATTGGAGATCGACTTTGGGCGCCTGGAAGCAGCCTTCCAGGACGATGTGATCCGTGGTGAGTTGGAATCGGTAAACGTGGCGGATGCCATCGGATTCCTGAGCGGGTTCCTCATGGGCGAGAAAGTCCTGGCCGACTACGTTGGGAACATCCCCGACAACACCGACAACCATCCGGTCCTGGAGTTCACGCCAGCCCTGGCCTACTTCCTGGCCGGCGCCTATCGCCTCCGGAACGTCTTCGACTTCAGAGACGCCAGGGAGATCGTCCTCCCCTGGCTGACGAACCTGGGTGAGTCAGAGGAGGAAGCAGAAGCGGTCAGGGAGGCCGTTCAGCGGCGTTACGAGGCGGTGGGCTACTCCATCAACGGAGACATTGCCCTGGTCCTGGGTGAGCGGGAGCGGGCCATAGCCGAGTACAATCAGGCCCTCACCGTAGACCCCCTGGAGAGGAACTGGCTGACAGCAACCTCTGGGCTGGAAGAACTCCGGAGGTAACGTCTCCCAGACCGTTATACGTCCGGTGTTTTGCGGACCGGGGTCCTGGGTCGGCCGTAGGGCGGCCGAAGTGAGCCTCAATCAGACGGCTCTGCTCACCGACTGGTGACGAGGATAGCTCCCGTGTCGTGGTTCGTGCCGAAGCGGTTCGTGGCATCGGACGGGCTCAGGTACTCCATTTCGGCCACGGCGTCGGCCCGCAGGCGGCGGAGCTCCCCGGTATTTCCTACCCGAACCCCATCCAGGTACACTACGGGCCCGCCCATGTCAGTGCCCATGGACGGGGTCACGCCAGCACGAAGCCGCCGCGGGCGAAGCCACTGGGGCCGGGCGTACTCCACGGCCTCATAGGCCGTGAGGGCCGACACCTCGGCGATCTCCTCGGCCGTCAGCTTGTTGCCGGACCCCCGGGAGCTGGTACCACTGGTGGCGCAACTGCTGAGGATCAATGCCAAGACGACGGAAAACAACGGAAGCAGGGCGTGCCTCTTCATAGCCACTCCTGGGTTGGGTGCATTATAGGCAAGCTACCGCCGCCCCGGCTGTACATCAATTCCGGCGTTCGGGCCTGTGGTCCCGGGCTTTGGAGGATGCCGTTGGATACCGGCGCCGGAAGCCTGCGCTTGAGACGTGAAAAGAAAACCGCCCCCACCGCGTGAGCGGTGAGGG
>JASFVN010000092.1:0-14243 GCA_050049805.1 Gemmatimonadota bacterium | reverse complement strand
CCGCCGCGGCAAGAGAGCGCCTCGATTCGTGGCGAGAATCCGAGCTGCGTAGCATCCTCCTTACTCGGGATCTGGACACTGTTCTGGAGCTGTCCAAGGAGGGAGCCATGGAAGGAGAAGCCTTGAACCTTGGAGGGCTCCATCTCCGGTCGGGCCGGGAGGAGGTTCTCTCCTACCTCTTCCTTGACGAATCGGACCTGAAGACTCTCGTCCTCCTTTCGGAGGAGGGAATGGAAATCTCGGCCCAGGATCTTCCAGGCTCGCCGAAAGTGAGCCTGGAGACCCTGTTGGGCTGACCGGCTCGCCGAGTCCCCACCGTGGAACTCCTCTCCCTGACTCTCCTCGGCGGCCTTCTGGCCCTGGACGGAACATCCGTAGGCCAGTTCATGGTTTCCCGCCCGTTGGTCGCCGGCGCCATCACGGGCTGGGCCGTAGGTGATCCGGTCCTGGGGCTCCTCATCGGTGGCATTCTGGAAATGTATTTCATCTCCGTTTTCCCCGTCGGCGGAGCCGAGTTCCCGGAAGGCGGCCCTCCCACCCTGGTGGCCGTGGCCACAGGGGTGGCTTTGCCTGGGCCCGCGGGCATAGCTCTTGGGGGTTTGCTCGGGTTCCTCCTGAGTCGGTTCGGAGCCTTCTCTACCCTTCTCCTGCGGAGAATCAACAGCCGCCTGGCCCCGGACCCGTCGCGGGGGGAGGTCACTCCCTCCAGGATCGTGTTCGGCCACCTGAGCGCCATCGGCCTGGATTTCGCCCGGGGTTCGGCCCTTTCCATCGGTGGCCTTCTGGTGGGTCGGTGGCTTGCAGGGTGGGCCAGTGAGGCTTGGCCCATAGGGTTGCCGGGCACTCTGGTTCTCCTGGCGGTGGGGGCTTCCATTCCGGTGGGAGCCTTCGTCGGGACCCTCGGCGGATGGAGAAAGAAAGGGCTTCTCTTCGGCGCCGGTTTCACGGGCTTCCTGATCGCGAGTCTGGTCCTATGAACCGGGCCTGCGTCACGGCGTTCCTGCGCTCCTTCCTGATTCAGGGATCATGGAACAACCGGACGATGATCGGCGGGGGCTTCGCCTTTGCCATCCTCCCCGTCCTCCGAAAGTACAAGGGAGCGGACGACGACGCGTTCAAGGAAGCCATTCAGAGGCATTCGGAGCACTTCAACGCCCATCCCTACCTGGCGAATCTGGCGTTGGGGGCAGCGTGCCGAATGGAGGAGGACAACCAGGATCCGGAGGAGATCAGACGTTTCAAGCTGGCCATCCGAGGGCCCCTCGGAAGCATGGGAGATGCTCTGATATGGGTAGGATGGCGGCCAGCCACCGTCCTGGCGGCGGTTCTCCTGGCCCTGGCCGGTGCGCCTCCGATCTTCACGGTCCTTTTCTTCCTGGGCATCTACAACATCGGTCACCTGACCCTCAGGAGCTGGGGGTTCCGAGTGGGCCGTGAGAGGGGAAGCCAGATCGGCGATTCTCTTCGGGTGGCTGCCCTGGCCCGGAAGGCGAGCCAGCTGGCCGGGATCGGTGTCTTTCTGCTCGGTGGCGCGGTTGGGCTCGCCCTGGGGCGGGGATTGACCATGGCCGATTGGCCTGTCCTCCTCCTGGCCCTGGTCGGGGGCGTCTGGGGACTCTGGCTCGGCAGCCTGGTGGGTCAAAGAGGATGGCGTTGGACCATATGGGGTGTTTCAGGTGCAATTGCCTTGATCTTTCTGGTGGGATGGTTGGGATGAACGAGTTGGATACGAAGGAAGCCTCCGCGGAAGTGGTGAACAAGGCGGGTTTACATGCACGCCCAGCAGCGGAGCTCGTGAAGCTGGCAGGGACCTTTTCGTCGGAGATCCACGTGGAGAAGGACGGCCTTCAGGTGAACGGAAAGAGCATCATGGGCGTCCTCATGTTGGCGGCAGAGCAGGGGTCCACCCTCCGGTTCACCGCTGCCGGGCCTGATGCCGACGACGCCCTGAAAGCCCTTGTCGAACTGGTAAACCGAGGATTCGAAGAGGAGTAGGCGGTGCCGATCATTCGAGATGGTTTTGGAGTTTCGGAAGGAATCGTGGAGGGGACCATCCAGGTTCTGAGTTGGGAGATCCCCGAGGTGGTCCACAAGAGGATCGGGGCCGATCAGGTCGAGAGGGAAGTGGAGCGCTTCCGGAAGGCAATCGATGAGACCAGGGCCCGGCTCGAAGGGCTCAAAGACGTGACATCCACCCGCCTCGGAGAGATGGAGGCCCGCATCTTCGAACCTCAGATCGTCATGCTGGAGGATCCGGAGGTGGTGGACCGGACCTTCGACTATATCAGGGGCCACTACCTCTCCGCCGCCCAGGCTTTCGACTGGCGAATCCTGGAGTTGAAGGCCATGTGGGAGCGAACCTCCGAACCGATGGTCCTGGACCGGATCAACGACCTGGAGGATCTCCATTCCCGGCTCCTTCGTCGCATACTTGGTCTCCCCTTCCTTTTCGATCCCTCGGACGCCGCCGACAACACGATTCTGGTGGCCCGGAACCTCACACCGAGCATGGCCGTCCAATTCGATCCGGCGAAGATCAAGGGGGTAGCCACCGATCTCGGTACCCGAACAGCCCATTGGGTAATCCTGGCACGCTCCCTCTCCCTGCCCGCAGTGGTCGGGCTGGGGGATATCACCACGATAGCCCGAGACGGGCAGGATGCCATCCTGGACGGCCGCATCGGCAGGGTCATCCTGAATCCTACCGAGCGGGAGTGGAGGATATTCCGGGGAAGGGAAGTCCAGCTCCGGGAGTGGAAAGAGGAGATCGCGCAGATCGTCCAGCAGGACTCGGTGACCTTAGACGGCCAACCCGTGGCCCTACGGGCTAATCTGGATCTTCCCTGGGAAGCTTCCCACGCAGAAAAACACGGCGCTCAGGGCGTAGGCCTTTTTCGGACCGAATTCCTGGTCGTGGGTCGTTCCGCCCTCCCAGGGGAGGAGGAGCAATACGAGGCCTATCGACACGTGGCGCAAACGTTCCCGGACTCGGCCGTAATGATCAGGACGTTCGACGTGGGCGGGGACAAGTTTCCCATGTTCCTCCACATGCCAAGGGAGTCGAACCCATTCCTGGGCTGGAGAGCCATCCGAGTCTGCCTCGATCAGCCCGAGCTCTTCCGACCTCAGCTCAGAGCTCTCCTGCGGGCGACAGCCCACGGGGACGTGCGGATCATGCTCCCCTTGGTGAACGACGTCGACGAAGTCCTCAGGGTGAGGGCTTTGCTCAACGAGGAGGAAGACCGTCTTACCAGAGAGGGCGCAGACTTCAATCCGGGCTACAAGCTCGGCCTGTTGATCGAAACCCCCGCTGCAGCTTTGGATGCTGTGGAACTCGCCCGACATGCCGATTTCTTCTCCATAGGCACCAACGACCTGGTGCAGTACACCCTGGCTGTGGACCGGAACAACACGCGACTGGCAAATCTTTTCAACCCGTTTCATCCGGCAGTCGTGAGGCAACTCCATCAGGTGTCCCGAGTTGCCCGGGCCGCTGGTATCGAGGTCAGTGTGTGCGGGGAGCTGGCCGCAAACCCCCTGGGCGCTTTTCTCCTCCTTGGTCTGGACATCCACTCCCTCTCGGTGGCATGGCCCTCTCTTCCCGAAATCAAGAAGGTGATAAGGGGGTTCAGGATCGAAGATGCCAGGTCTGCGGCGGCCAAAGCCCTGGGGGCGCCCACGAGCAAGGAGGTTACAGCCCGGCTCTTGGAGGGAGTTGGCGACAGCGTCGACCTATCGGCCTTCTCCGGGCGGTGGTATTTGAACGTTCCCGGTACCGAAGGGTAGTCTCCCGGGATTCTGAAGCTCAGCCGGCATTCTGAAGCTCGGCCGGCATTCTGAAGCTCGGCTCCGGCTGGAGTGCCCTGAACAAAGAAACCTTTTTCGAGGGGAAGACCGTGAGCCTTCGTTTGTTCACATCCGAGTCCGTCACCGAGGGGCATCCCGACAAGATCGCCGACCAAATCTCCGATGCCATACTGGATGAGATCCTTGTTCAGGACCCGAGGGCCCGGGTCGCGGCAGAGGTCCTCGTCACAACGGGTATGGCACTGGTGGCGGGAGAAATTACCACGGAGGCCTACGTCGAGATTCCAGAGATCGTTCGCCGAACCTTGAAGGATATCGGCTACGTCAACCCGGATTTCGGAATCGACGGAAACACCTGCGCCGTGCTGACTACCATCGACCAACAGACACCGGACATCGCCATTGGTGTCGATACGGGTGGTGCAGGGGACCAGGGAATGATGTACGGCTACGCTACCGACGAGACTCCTTCCTTCATGCCTGCGCCCATCACACTGGCCCACTCCCTCACTGAACGTCTCGCCACGCTTCGTAAGTCGGGAGAGCTGGATTGGGCCAGGCCCGATGGAAAAGCCCAGGTTTCAGTACTCTACGATGGCGAGGAACCGATCAGGGTGGACACCGTGGTACTGAGTACCCAGCACCATCCGGATATGGAACTCGACGCCTTGAAGGAAGATGTGCTGGAGAAAGTGATTCTGCCGTCGATCCCGGAGCAATTTCTGGACCTGGACGCCTGCACGTTCCACATCAACCCTACGGGCCGTTTCGTAATCGGTGGCCCCCATGGAGACACTGGTTTGACCGGCCGAAAAATCATGGTCGACACCTACGGTGGAATCGGACGCCATGGCGGAGGAGCGTTCAGTGGAAAGGACGCGACGAAGGTTGATCGGTCAGGGGCCTACGCAGCTCGATGGGCAGCCAAGAACATGGTGGCCGCCGGTGCGGCTCGACGCTTCGAGCTCCAGATCGCATACGCCATCGGAGTGGCGGTTCCAGTAGCCGTGTATGTGGACACCTTCGGAACCGGTGTAAAACCGGATGACGAGCTGGCCACGGTCGTCCGGGAAATGTTTGATTTTCGGCCTCGGGCTATCATCGAGGAGCTGGGATTGGAAAACCCGGTCTACCTACCCACCGCCTCCTACGGCCACTTCGGGCGCACGCCCCGGATGGCCCCAGCGGGAGAGGGGGTCGAACCCGATGTAGAGTTGTTCAGGTGGGAAAGAACCGACCGCCTGGAAGAAATTCGAGATCGGCTCGGCCTCTAGAAATATCGGAGCCGGAAGCCCGTAGAGCGAACCCGCCGACGCCTTCGGAGTACATGTTGGGTAGGCTAGAGCGAGGTGACGGCATTCCGGCCCCCCTGGAGGTGAACCGCTCCGTGCACCCGGACGAGAAGGGAAGGTGTCGTGCTGGTAGAGGTCAGGGTACAAAGTCTTGGACTGGATCGGACGAACAACAATCCGGTGGTGATCCTCCAGGAGGAGGAGGGCGACCGGGTCCTGCCCATCTGGATCGGTCCCGGCGAAGCCAGTGCCATCGCCATG
This sequence comes from Gemmatimonadota bacterium, assembly GCA_050049805.1. Classification (GTDB taxonomy): domain Bacteria; phylum Gemmatimonadota; class Gemmatimonadetes; order Longimicrobiales; family Gaopeijiaceae; genus JABDNZ01. The sequence goes on along the minus strand of JASFVN010000092.1, from coordinate 8,883 downwards.
CAGCTAGCGGACTGGAGCTTCTCGAGACCCCTTACCCACGACCTCCTGGTCTCGGTCCTGGGGGGGCTCGGCGGCACTCTCGAGAGGGTGATCATCACTGAGGTCGTCGAGAATACCTATTTCGCCGAGTTGATCATACAGCGCAACGGAGGGGTGATCTCGGTGGACGCTCGTCCCTCGGACTCCATCGCCGTGGCTCTCCGGATGAAGGCCAAGATCTTCGCCGAGGAAAAGCTCCTCGAGCGGGCCACAGTGGAGATTTCCGAGGAGGAATCAGTATCCCTGGAGCCTGAGGTTCCAGGGGAAGGCGATGCCTCGGAGCCGAAGTCGGAGGACCTGAAAGACTACTTGAGGAAATTGAATCCTGAAGACTTCGGTAGGTTCACCCCCTGAACTAGCCATGCGCTTATTCCCAAGACAGTGGCTCTCGCTGCTGATCCTCTCACTCCCGCTCCTCCTCCCCGGGACTCTTCAGGCTCAACAAGAAGTCACCGCCGAAATCCGGGGGGAGGTCAGGGTGGGGGAAGCCCCTGTGACGGAGGGAACCGTTGTTCTCCACCGGGTCTCGGAAACCGAGTCGGGAGAGATCGACAGCGTCAGGGTAGCCCCGGATGGTTCGTTCGTTCTCCGCCTCCCCCACGTTCCGGACCACGCCGCTCGACAGGAGATCTTTTTTGCTTCGGTGGAATACGGGGGCCTTCTCTATTTCGGACCAGCGGTCACCGAGGCGATTCACCTGGACAGCCTCTATCTCATACAAGCCTTCGACACGGTCTCCGCACCCCCAGGCGGCGCCCAGCTCCCCCTCTCCTTCAGGAACCTATTCCTGGAAAAGACCGAGCCGGGCTGGATGGCCACCGATGTCTTCCAGCTTCGCAACGAAGGGGATCGGACCCTCTATTCCCCGGAGGAAGGGCCGGTCTGGTCCTACCCCCTCCCCTCGTCTGCAGGAGGACTCCAGGTCGGGCAGGCCGACATGGCTCCTGACGCCGTTCGGCTCGAAAACGGTCGGATGAATGTCTACTCCCCGCTCCCGCCGGGTGAGCGGTATCTCATGGTTCGGTATGCGATCTCCATCGACGACTTCGTCCTTCCCCTCCCGGGGCAGACGGATCGTATGGAAGTGCTGGTCCGCGAACCCGGCCCTTCGGTTGAAATCCACCCGCTCCGGCCGGCCCCCCCTATTGAGATCGAGCCAGGGAACTCTTTCAGGCGGTATGCTGCGGACAGCTTGACCGATGCCGAGATAAGAGCTCAGGTCGAACGGGAACCTTGGGCCCTGCCCCCGGAGTGGATCGGGATCCTGGTGGCCAGCCTGCTGGCAGCTGCAGGGGTCCTTGGGTACCGACTTCGGAGGAGGACATCCCCCCTGGGCTTTCGGAGGGAAAGTCCACCTTCGGACCGGTACGAGGTCCTCATGGAGATCGCCGAGTTGGACGAGAGATTTCAGGCATCGGGGGAGACTTCCGACCAGGCCAGGGCTGAGTATCAAGCGGCTCGGAATCGCCTCCTCACCCGACTCCGAAGTCTCTCCTGAAGGCCAGATCACCGTGTCCCTCCGTTCGAGTCCGGCCATTCTTCTCAGGTCCTACCCCTACAGCGAGACCAGTCAGATCCTGAGGTTCTACACCCTTTCAAACGGTGTCCTCGGAGCCATGGCAAAGGGGGTTCGAAAGGCCGGAGGCCGCCGAGGTGCGCCTCTCTCCACCTTTTCGGAGGGGCTCCTGGAAGTTCAGTTCAAGGAGACGAGGGACCTTCAGACCTTCCGGGATTTTTCCGTCACCAAAACCCGCCGGGGACTTGGGTCCCACCCTGTTCGTCTGGCTGGAGGATCGGTCCTCGGAGAGCTTGTTTTGCAGTATGCAGAGTCGGAGGAGAATCCAGAGCTTTTTCACAGCTTGAGTCTGGGCCTGGACGCTCTGGAGGATGTGAAGCTGGAAACGTTCCCGTCCGTCCTTCTGGCCCAGCTCTGGTCCCTGGTCCGACGCCTTGGCTTCGGCCCCCTCGTGCATGGATGCGTCGAGTGCGGCCGAGCCTTCCATGATGAGGAAGTCGCCCGGTTCGACTTTGCTTCCGGTGGCCTCCGTTGTCCCTCTTGCCAGGGTGATGTGACGGGTCCCCGCCTGGGACCGCAGGCCCGAAGCCACCTGGAGGCCTTGCTGGACGGTGAGGTCCCTGTTGACCTGCTTCGCCCGGAGACGCACCTCCGGTTGGCCAGCGATTTTATCACCTACCATATTTCGGGCGGTCAACCCCTTCGATCCTTGACCTTCCTGGCCAATCTTACCCGGGGTATCGATGCGTAGACTCATTTTGGGCACGGCAGGGCACATCGATCACGGGAAGACCGCCTTGGTGAAAGCCCTGACCGGAGTCGACACCGACCGGTTGAAAGAAGAACGGGAGCGAGGGATCACCGTAGATCTTGGCTTCGCCGAGTACCAACCCACGGAGGAGGTGGTTTTCGGAGTCGTCGACGTCCCCGGGCATGAGGGCTTCATCAAGAACATGGTGGCAGGGGCCACTGGCATGGACCTCGTACTCCTGGTGGTGGCCGCCGACGAGGGCGTCATGCCGCAGACCAAGGAGCATCTTTCCATCGTCCGGCTCCTGGGCGTCCCGCGCCTGGCCGTGGCGGTGGCAAAGGCCGACCTCGTGGACCCGGAATGGTTGGAGCTGGTGCGGGAGGACATCGAGGAGCTCTTGCGCGGCACGCCGTATGAGGGAGCTCCCATCCGGCCCGTGTCCTCCCTGACGGGGGAGGGGATGGCGGAATTGGGTCGAACCCTGGGGAGGCTTGGCCTGGAGGCGGAAGAAAAAGGGAGCGGTGACATCCCCAGGCTCCCTGTGGACCGGGTTTTTACGATCAAAGGGGCCGGCACGGTAGTCACCGGAACCTTGTGGTCGGGGGAGCTCCACGAGGGTGGAAAAGTAAGGATCCTACCGGGAGACCTTGAGGCAAGGGTTCGATCGGTGCAGGTTCACGGCAGCGAGGTGAAGAGCGCCCGGGCCGGCGCCCGGGCCGCTGTGGGCCTGACTGGACGGGGCTTTGGGCACCAGGACATCAAGCGCGGTCAGACGGTGGTGGAAGGCCCCGGATGGGAGGCGTCCTGGATGCTGACCTGTCATCTCACTCTCCTTGCCCAGACCGGGTGGGAGCTCGAACAGAACCAGAGAGTCAAGGTCCACCTTGGCACGGCTGAAGTCCTGGCCCGGGTGGCTCTTCTGGAGGGCGGTCGAATCGGGGGCGGGGAAGATGGTTGGGTTCAGCTTCGCCTGGAGGAGCCCGTTCTGGCACGGGCCCGGGACCACTTTGTGATCCGTTCGTACTCTCCCGTAACCACCATAGGGGGCGGCCGGGTTGCCGAAGTTTCTCCTCGCAAGAGGCGGCGGCTTTCGGCGGAGGAAAAGGTGCTCCTGGAGGCCCGGCTCGGGGATTCCGTTGAACAAGTGGTGGAAGCCCTTCTGGGCACCTGCGGTTGGGATGGAGCATCCACCCAACGGCTTCCGCAAAGGACAGGTTTCCCGCCGGAATCTCTGGCCGGGGCTGTGGGCCAGCTCCTCGAGGCAGGGGCTGTGGTCAGGGTGGAACAGCAGCTGTTCTCAAGGACGGTCTGGAATGCTGCACGCAGTCAGATCCTCTCCATGCTGGAGGACTACCACGAGCTGAGGCCGCTGAAGCCTGGAGCCCCTATGGAGGAGGTTCGCCAGGTCGTTCCCGGAAGCATCGGCCCCAAAATCGCAGACGCGCTCCTCCAGGAAATGGCCTCCTGCGAAGAGGTGGTGTTGCGGGCTGGAGAAGTCGCCCGGTGGGGATTCGAGCCTGCCCTCAGCCAGGCCCAGAAGAACCTTCGGAACCAGCTCTGGGAAAACCTTTCGGAAGCTGGGTTGACTCCGCCGGACATCAAAGAGCTGTCGGCGATGCAGACTGATCAGGCAGACGTGGAGGGGATCCTCCGTTTGATGGAAGCAGATGGAGCGGTCGTGAACATCGACGGTGCGTTTTTCTTTCAGCGAACCGCCATCGAGAAGGCCGGCAGGGCCGTGGTGGCGGCTCTCGGCGGAGAAACGGGGCTAGGACCGGCCGACTTCAAGAAAGTGCTTCCAGTGAGCCGACGCCACCTCCTGCCGATCCTCCGCTACTTCGATCTGACGGGGGTAACCACCCGGAAGGGAGACGGGCGAGACGTGGCTTCGGCGGTGCCGGCGGACTGGGGAACCTTGGAATACCCCGGAAAGTAGGAAAAAGTATGCGGCCATTGGGAATTTCCCGCTTGCATTTGGAAACCAGGGAAAGTACTATGGTGATGAGGTAGTAGGCTTTCGCAACCCCTTGATATTGGAGGGCTATCGTTCCACGGCTACAGCACAGCAGACTGTGCGGAGGTATGAATGAGACGCCATAGTTGCGTTCTCTTCCTCCTCCTCTCCATTCTAGGCCTCGCAACCTCGGTCTCCGCCCAGGAGGTGGGGTCAGGTGGAAAGCAGGATTCCGGGTTCATCCTGGAGCCGAACTATCCGAATCCGTTCAATCCGGAGACGAAGATCCCCTTCGTGCTCTTCGAAGATCTCTTTGTCGACGGGAAGTCTGTAGTGGTTTCGATTCGGATCTTCAACGTTCTGCAGCAATTCATCACCGCACCCACTGCTTTGAATCACCCACGGGGGGAGGGCGTACCGGTCCTCGAGTTGGAATACCCCTATCCAGGTCGGTTCGAAGCGTATTGGGACGGGCGGGATGAACGCGGAAGACAGGTGGCATCGGGAGTGTACTTCGTACAACTCACCGTGAATGGAAAGACTCAGTTCCAGAGGATGTACGTCACGAAGTGACTATCAAACCTCCGGCTCTGGGTCGGAGGAGAGACAAGAGAAGAGAAAACTTAGGGGCCCTCTGAATGAGGGCCCCTAAGTTTCTTTCAATGTTCAAGTTAGCTCTGATCAGCTTGGCATATAAATGAACCTTCCGCAGCTCTCGCAAATCTCCACTTCACCGCTTGCCTCGCCAGTTCGCGAAGTCGGGATGGAAACGAAACAGCCGTAGCAGACTCCGCCAATCACCGGGACCACCATCCTTCCAAGCGTGGGGAAGCCCCGCTCACAGCGCTGCCGAATTCCTGGATCCAGCCCCTCCTTCAGCTCATTGATCTTCTCGTCCAGCACTGCAGCAGCTGCCTGAGGATCGATGTTGAAGTGCTTCTCCTGTACCGTGTCGAACCCCGGTTCCTCGAGGAGGGCAGTCTTCTGGAGGTGGAGGTCTTGGATTTCCAACAAGAGCATCAGCTGAGGGTTCACGGTTTACTGTGCCTTCTCCTCGAGCAACTTGAGAAACTCCTCCGGTGTGGCGAGGCTCTCCAACTCGCCTGGCACCTCGGGGTCCTTGGCGAATTGAGCGATCTTCCCAAGAACCGGGAGATACTGGTTGGATACTTCCAGCGGTGGCGCAACAATGAGGAAAAAGTTGAAAACCGGGTTTCCGTCGATGGCCTTGAAGTCAACCCCGCCGGGTTTTCTGCCGTAGGCCAGACGGAGACGGTTCACCACCAGGGACCTGCAGTGCGGGATGGCAATCCCCTTTCCAATCCCCGTCGAGCCAAGGTTTTCCCGGCGTTTCAGAGTTTTGAAGAGGATGGCCTCGGATTTCTCGTCCATCCCGAGCAGGCCAATAAGCTCTTTCAAGATGTCGTCTTTGCTTTCCGACTGTATGTCGAGATTCACGACTTCAGGCGTGAACAACTCCCTCAATTTCATCCGGTAGCCTCCCTTTTGCTTTCCGTCGGCGCCGGTTCGTTTGGCGTTCCATGGCATCCGGGTGGCCCCCGGTGCCCCTCCATGCTAAGGGATTCCTCTCTCCGGAGCCAGAGATCTCCTCCTCGAAACCTTAGTGCCCCATTTCGGGTCAGGCTGCCGGCACCCCGCTACCCAGGAGAGCCTTCAGCCCTGGACCTGCTCGATTTAGCTTTGGTTGATGACAAACAGTGTCCTGTCGATCTTCGATTCCCCGGTTGTGCCGCTCTTTCTCGCTCCGCAGGCGGGCGTCAGCGAGAGCCCCTTCCGCCGTCTTTGCCGGGAGTTCGGCGCCGACGTGGTCGTGAGCGAGTTCGTGAGTGCAGAGGGGATTTGCCGGGGGAACGAGAAAACCAAAAGCTACCTCCGCTTTGACGACGAAGAACGCCCCATAGGGATCCAGATCTTCGGCTCCGAGCCGGACGTGATGGCCGATGCGGCCTCATTCGTAACCGAGGTATATGCACCTGACTTCGTGGACATCAATTTCGGGTGTCCAGTGAAGAAGGTCGTTCGGAAGAATGGAGGCTCCGGGTGTCTCCGCAACTTCGAACTCGTGGAGGCCATAACCCGGGCGGTGGTAGACGCTACTCCCCTACCTGTGTCGGCCAAAACCCGGAGTGGTTTCGACGATTCCAGTCGTGACCCTGTAGGTATAGGCCGCCGAATTCAGGACGCCGGAGCTAGCATGGTCACTCTCCATCCCCGGACCCGCGCCGACATGTACGGTGGCGTGGCCCAATGGTCCGAAATCCGGGCCCTGGTGGAAGCGCTGGAGATTCCGGTAGTGGGGAACGGAGATATCCGAAAGGGGGAGGACGCGCTGCAGATGCGGGAAGAGACGGGATGCCATGGTATCATGATGGCTCGGGGGACCCACGGATCCCCTTGGTTGTTCCGTCAGGCCCGTGCTGCTCTCGAAGGGGCGCCCATCCCTCCGGCCCCCGGCGTGAGGGAACGCTTCGACATCTGCCTTCGCCACGCGAGGAATTCAATAGCCTACGGTGGAGATCCGAAAAGGGCAGCCATCGAGTTCAGGAAGCACCTTGGATGGTATACAAAGGGACTTCCGAGGGGGAAGAAACTGAGAATGGAGCTCTTTCAGGTCACGACACTGGAGGAAGTGGAGGCGATACTGTCGGGCTACCTCGAGCAGGTCTCAAGGGAAGCCTCCTGAATCGGGAGCTTTCCATGGAAGAAGGTGTATATTTCGACTCGCGGCATAGGGCCGCGGCTTGGACACAGGCAAAAACAAAGGGGGCGAAACGGCTTCGACACGTTTGGCGAATCCAGAGTAGCGTGCCGAGGGCCCCGGGTTCCTCGCAAAAAAACCGGGAAAAACACAATTGCCAATAACCAAATGGCACTGGCTGCGTAACCAAACGCTGGCCCGCCTCCTGACAGGCCTGCCCGAGGCGTGACTTGAGGCGACGACAAGTCGGGCTGGTTCCGTCTCTGCGTTGTCAAGAACGGAACGAGACTCCTCGACAACTAGGTCTCGGACTGGTTGATTACTGGCCACCAGGGCCGAAACGCTCCAGTGATCTACGCACGTAGAGGCTCTCGATGAACCTTTCGTGGACGCGGGTTCGACTCCCGCCGCCTCCATGTTAAGGAAGACCTGCCGAGGGAATCGGCGGGAGGAGAACCCGGCCGGACTCGGCGCAGCCGAGGGCGGGGGCGGGTTGAGCCGAGGAGGGCCGGAGGCCCGACGAGACGACCGAGGACGGCCGCAGGCCGCCGGAGGTCACCCCGGCTACTCTAGTTAACCCGAAAGCAAACGAAGCGTTGAAAACCAAAGCCTATTTCCTGGGGACCGTGCTCCCCGCGGTCCTCATTGCCGATATCATCACGAAACAATGGGCTATGAACGCCCTGGCCGGGGGACGAAGCTCCGAGCTCCTCGGCGGCCTCGTCCCTCTGAACCTCGCGTTCAACCGAGGGGCAGCCTTTGGCCTGAGCATCGGGAGTGATCCCCGCTGGTTTTTCATACCCGTCACCCTCGTGGCCTTGGCTCTCCTCGTCTATTTGATGATTCGGACCGATGCCCAAGACCGATTCCGGATTTTCGCCCTTTCTCTGGTCATGACCGGCGCCCTCGGGAATCTCATCGACCGCGTCCGTTGGAACGAGGGCGTCGTGGATTTCATCGGGCCCATCGACCTCGGGTTCATGGACTGGCCCATCTTCAACGTGGCCGACATGGCAATCTCCTGCGGAGCGGTAGCGCTGGCCATCTCCTTCTGGATGGAGGAAGCAACGGAGAAAAAGGAGTTGGTGGACGCTGCCGTGGAAGGTGAAACAGGCGGGAGGTCGTAAGGTCCGACTCAGAGACCCTTGGCCATCGATGGGCCGGGGGTCCCCTAGATCGAGGGAGGGCGGAGCCGCCTGGCTCCGCCCTCCCTTCTTCGTCTCATCAATTGTTACCCGGGACCGACCTCGGCAGATCAGAGAACCATGTGCTTCTCCAGGTCCAGAGCGGAGACATTGAGCCGGAATTCGTCGACCTCGGTAAGTTTGGTTTCTACCAGCTTGCTGTGTACTTCTTGTCCCAGGACCTCCTTCAGGAACGAACTTCCCTCAGCCACCTGAACAGCCTCGAAAAGATCATGAGGGAGGGCTTTGATGCCCATTTCTTCCCGCTCCATGGGGGTCAGCTGATAGAGATCGACGGTCATGGGATCCGGCACCTCGAGCCCCCGCTCGAGCCCGTCCAGCCCGGCGGCCAGCATGGTGGCGAAGGCGAAGTAGGGGTTACAGGCGGCATCCGGGAACCGCAGCTCCATTCGAGTCGCTACTTCCTTGCCAGGTTTGTAGAGGGGAATCCTGACTGCCGCAGACCGGTTTCTTTCGGCCCAGGCGATGTAGACGGGAGCTTCGTAGCCGGGCACCAGACGTTTGTAGGAGTTGTGCCACTGATTGGTGACGAAGGCCAACTCCCGGGCATGGTCCAGAATCCCGGCGATGAACTGCTTGGCGGTATTACTCAGGTGATGCTGGTCGTTCTTGTCATAGAAGGCGTTGGTCTTGCCATTTTCGAAGATGGAGAGGTGGGTGTGCATCCCACTTCCGTTTTCCCCCTCCAGCGGTTTCGGC
>JASFVN010000002.1:0-60442 GCA_050049805.1 Gemmatimonadota bacterium | reverse complement strand
CGAAAAATCCATATCCTGTCCTTTCTGCAGAATCGAAAAAGGTGTCGGCGTCCTGCCTTGGTGCGCAAGGTCACTCCATGCCGGCGCCCGTATTTCAACGTGTCTTTCCCTCCTGGGACCCGCGGTTTCTGATCCCTCCTTTGACCCCGCTTGGTAGGGAAAGCTACTATCTCTGCGGGCCTTCTTTGCCCGACTTACCCCCTTTTCCACGGGAGGACCATGCTCCAGGTAGGGATCGTCGGCCTTCCGAACGTAGGGAAGTCCTCCCTTTTCAATGTCCTTACAGCGGCGGGTGCCCCTGCCGAGAACTACCCGTTCTGTACCGTGGAGCCAAACGTCGGAATCGTGGACGTCCCCGATCCCCGGGTGGCCCGGATCCGGGAGTTGGCTGGTTCCGAGGAAGGGATCCCGGCGCACATCAGGTTCGTTGATATCGCGGGACTGGTGAAGGGAGCCTCCAAGGGGGAGGGCCTGGGAAACCAGTTTCTCGGTCACATCAGGGAAGTAGACGTCATCGCTCAGGTCGTGCGGTGTTTTGAGGATACCGACGTCACCCACGTCATGGGCGCTGTAAACCCTCTGAGGGATGTCGAGATCATCGATCTCGAACTGATGCTCGCCGACCTGGAGACGGTGGAACGGCGCAGGGAGAAGGTCGAAAAGAAGGCGCGGTCTGGCGAGAAGGATGCCAAACTGGAGATGGCTGTCCTGGATCGCGTTCACGACTCCCTCACCCGGGGGAACCCTCTCCGAAGGGTCTCCTTCTCCGATTCAGAGCTCCCTCTGGTCCGTGAGCTCAACCTCTTGACGCGGAAACCGATGCTCCACATCGCCAACGTGGGCGAAGACCTGCAGGGAGATGTCGTGGGTCCTCTTCGGAGCGCCCTGGGGGAGAGAGAGACCGGCGTTTCCCATGACCCTATGGTCCTGCCCATGTCCCTGGGCATCGAGTCGGAGGTCATTGCCCTGGAACCCGAGGAGCGAAGGGAGTTCCTGGAGGAGCTGGGATTAGGCGAGGAGGGATCCCACAGAGTCATCAAGGCCGCATATCATCTCCTCGGCCTCATCACCTTCTTTTCCGCGAACGAGAAACAAACCACGGCCTGGGCCATCCCTCGGGGAACCAAGGCTCCCGAGGCTGCCGGCACCATCCACACCGACTTCCAGAAAGGGTTCATCCGGGCGGAAGCCATCGGGTACGAAAAGTTCGTGGAGCTGGGGAGCATGAGGGCCGCCCGAGACGCGGGGGCCATTCGATCGGAAGGAAAAGAATATGTGGTTCAGGACGGAGACATTCTCCTCTTCCGATTCAACGTTTGAAGAGGCCGGCCCCGGTTGTCCATAAGGCCCAATCTCACTACAATTACAGGCTAATCCTGCTCCGCGAAAACGGCGGGGCCCGTGTTCACAACGGTCCGAGGGATCAACCGTGAGACTCTACGAAGCAGTCTATATCTTCGATGCCGTCCATGACGAGGCGGCCATCAACCAGAAGCTCGAGCGGTACCATGAGCTGGTGACGGGGGAAGAGGGTGAGGTCACTTCGGTGGACCACTGGGGCACCCGCCAGCTGGCTTATCCCATCGAGAAAAAGAAAACTGGATACTACGTCGTCGCCCAGTTCAACGGGAACCCGGAGGCGCTTCCAGAGTTCGAGAGAGCGCTCAAGCTGGACGAGGGCCTTCTCCGATATCTCGTGGTCTTGAACGAGGGCGAGCCCACGACTGGCATGTCCATCCTGGCACCCCAACCCGACCTGTCCTCCCGTCCGGATCGGGATGACGAGGACGACGACGAGGACGACGACCGGATGGGTGAGGAGGATGATGACGAGGATCTAGAGGAAGACGACCGGACCAGCCCTCCGGAGTTTTCGGGGGGTAGAGGGCGCCGGCGCCGTGTGGAAGGCCCCCGGATCGAACTCCTGAACTACAAGGATGTGGGCACCCTTTCCCGCTTCCTCACGGAGTCCGGGAAGATCTTGCCGCGAAGGACGACCAAGGTTACGGCGGGCTTCCAGCGTCAACTGGGCAGCGCCATCAAGAGAGCACGATACCTTGCCCTCCTTCCCTACATCCGGGACCACGAGGCTTAGGATCACGTGACAGGGGCCTTCATCCACGGGAGTCACCGAGAGTGGCTACGGGCTGCGGGTCTGATGGCCGTGACGGTGTCCTCCGGAGTAGTGAACCCGGGTCTCCTCATTGCCGTCCCGTTTGCACTCCTGGTGGCTCTCCGGCCGCCCCGCAGTCTGCTTGCCGTTCTGCTTGCGGGCCTGGGTGCGGCATTCGTTGTGGTGGGGGCTCCCGATTCGGGTCTCTGGTATGTAGAGCGGGGTTGGGCTCTCCTGTTGGGAACCTTCTTCGTGGCGGTGTCGATTCGATGGCCCGAGTGCCGGTTCCTGGGACGAGGAGTGGGGTCCGTCCTGGGAGCCTTCGTAGGCATGGGCCTCCTGTTCGGCGTTCGACCCGGGGAGTGGGCCATCGTTGACTGGGCCGTGAAGTCCAGGACGGAAGTGCTGGTGAGCGGCCTCCTGCAGTCCATCCGGACGAGCGTGGGGCCCGACGCGGTGCCGGAGGGGTTCGAGGCTCAAGTCTTGCAAGCCATCACTTTCCAGAGCTTCCTCTTTCCGGCCTTGCTGGGTTTGACTTCCCTTTCGGCTCTGGGCTGCGCCTGGTTCCTGTTCAGGAAGCTGAGCCATGGCCCCGGGGAGGCCCTGGGACCCCTGAAGGACTTTCGGTTCAACGATCAGTTGGTCTGGATCCTCATCGCCGGTTTCGTAGCCCTCTTGGCCTCTTCCGGCGTCGTGGCGCGGGTCGGAGTCAACGCGGTCGTCTTCATGGGGGCTCTCTACGTACTCCGCGGCGCTGGAGTGGTCCTGGCAATAACCGGAGGGTTCTCCCTTTTCGGGTGGATTCTCCTGGCAGTGGGGTTCGTGTTTCTTGCACCTTTCGTGATCATGGGTGCTGCATTCATCGGGCTGGGCGATACCTGGTTCGACCTTCGGAGGCGGGAAGGTCCGGTCCCTCCCGAGGTATAGAAAAAAGCATTGAGGAAGGAATCCATGAAGCTAATTCTTCGCAAAACAGTGGAGAACCTGGGGGAGCCCGGGGAGATCGTCGACGTGGCCCCCGGGTTCGGCCGGAACTACCTGCTGCCCCAAGGGCTGGCCTACGAAGCGAGCGACGCCAACATCCGGCGCCTCGAGGATGAGAAAGCCCAGGCGGAGGAGCGCACCAAGAGGGATTACCTGGAGGCGAAACGCCGGGCGGCCCAGCTTGACCATATGGCGCTGACCTTCCACGCCAGAGCGGGAGAAGACGGAAAGCTGTTCGGATCCGTCACGGCTGGGGACATTGCCGACCGCGCATCCTCCGAAGGACTGGACTTCAAGCTGGAGAAACGGCACGTGCAGCTGGAGGAGCCCTTGAAGACGCTGGGGGCTTCCAAGGTGAATATCCGCCTGCACTCCGAGGTGGAGGTGGAGATTGACGTTCACGTAGAGAGGGAAGAGGGTTGAACGTTCCCTTGGAGGACCTTCCCGAAGAGGTATCACGGGCCGCCAGCCTTGCCCTGGCTCGCAAGGCCCAGGATGTAGTGGCTCTCGACCTGCGGGGTGTCTCCTCGGCCACGGACTATTTCGTTCTGGCCACCGGCAACTCCGATATCCAGGTCCGGGCCATCGCGGAGCATGTCCTGGAGGAGCTGGCTCAGGAGGGGGTCAAGCCTCTTCATGTCGAGGGGCTGGATCGGGCGCGGTGGGTGCTCCTGGACTTCGTGGATTTTGTGGTCCACGTTTTCCATCCCTTGGCCAGAGATTTCTACCAGCTGGAACTCCTCTGGGGCGATGCTCCCGCGAAGGTGTTTGCAGACCAGGGTTGACTACCGAAGGGGGTCTTGGGCCTGGGAGGAAATACCAGGGTCCGATTCACCGACGCGGATTCAGGAGACGAGGGTTCAGAAGGGGGTGAGGTGATTGCCCCCCCGGCCCGGCGCACATTACCTTTTCAGCTGAAGGGATTTGCGGACTTTCCCCCAGTTCGCATCTGCCGCTTCTTGGACGATCACCCGATGGCTTCCCCGGGGTCCCATGGCCGACGGCACCGTAGGTTGGCATCTTTTCGATGCCGAGTCTGACCACATCTCGCAAGAATTCAGCTCCTCGATCCTCCCGGGTGGAGGTGAGGGCCGGACTGTAATCCTGGCGGCGACGCCTTTTGCCCAGTCCGACGGGTGGGCGGCCAAGGCCGTGGTCGGCCTGGCGAGAAGCTGGTCCCAGGAAAACCTCAGGATCTTCCTCATGGACCTGGGGCTGGAGACCCCGTCCCTCCACAAGCCTCTCGGGCTGCTCAATCAAGAGGGCGTCTCCGATGCCTTCCTCTACGGTGCTTCGGTCCAGCGCATCGCCCAACCCGCCCTTGACGACGCGATCTTTTTTGCACCGGCCGGCACGGCCACGACCGATCCCGAGCAGATCCTGGGTCATCCCCGGTGGAATGATCTGGCCGGTGGGTTCTCGGAAGCCGATGCCACGCTCCTTCTGTACCTCCCCACCGACATCTCCGGTGCGGAGAAGATCCTGGCGTGGGCCACCGACATTCTCTTCCTGGCGGGGGAGGGAGAATCCGTGGAGGACCATCTGGGGCCGGCGGCCGTCAAGGTCGTGGCCAGCTTTGGCCCGGCAGGCGCACCTTCCGATCCTGTACGAGAGGAGGGTGCCGGTACCTTCGATTCCATGGAACCGGACCAGGCAATGGCTGGATTGGCCGACCCAGGGTCGGAGGAAGCTGGCCTGGACCTCTCGGAGGGTCTCAGCATTGCCCCGGGCTTCACCAGAGTTGCGGAGGGGGAGGAACCTGCGGAAGAGGCGGCGGGGGACGACTTCATCCTGGAGGGCCGTGGGGGAGAGCTGGGGCCGGACGGTTTGGAAGTCGAAGAAGAAGGAGTCACCGGCCCGGACATCCCCGACTTTGCCGCCGACTTCGTGGACATGCCCGAGCTGGAGGAGGGGGCGGGATCCGAGGGTGTGGAAGAGGGGCTGGCGGAGGGTGAGTTCCAGGTTTCCCACGGTGACATCCTGGTTGGGAGCGACATCGACCTGGAAACGGAGTTCAGCCCCGAGGAGTTGGATACATCTCCTGCCGGAGAGGCATCAGCTCCTCCTGCTAAGGAGGCCGAAGCACCCTCGCCTCCCAGGGAGAAGCCTCAGTTCAGGAGGGATCGTCCGCGTCCCCTCTCGGATCGGCGGAAGGCCCGACGAAAGCTCTTCACAGCCCGGCGAGTGTCGGTTGGGGTGGTGATCGTAGGCCTTCTGGCTGTTCTCTTTGGAACGGCGAGAGGCGTCTTCGACATTCCTGGGCTGATGTGGCTCCAGGACTTGTTCTACGAGATTCCGCCCCCGGCCTTGGAGGTCGAAGGCCGGGATCCAGTGGGCCCCGTTCTCCGCTACTCCCTCGAGCTCAAGACCTACGATCAGGACGAACTGGAGCTGGCTATCGAGATGCGGGATGCCCTTCGGGCCCGGGACCCCCAGCTACTCTTCAACCTGTCTCCCATGCTGGTGGACGGAGCCGTCACCTACATCCTTTATGCCGGGCCGGCCGCAGACGCGGTGGAGGCGGAGAATCTCCGCGCTCCGCTGGAGGGCATCTTTGAACGGGAGGATCCGGAGAGCTGGCGTCCCGTGGTGACTTCTCGTGCTTTCTACCTTGGGCGTGAAACGACCCTGGAGGGGGCCCAGGATCTCGTGGAATCCGTCGAAGCCCAGGGGGCCCTCGCCTACATCCTGCGCACTGCCTATTCCGACGGCTCTGAAGGGTTCGAGGTGCTCTCCGGTTCCTTCGAGACTGCTGAAGAAGCCAGGTGGTGGCAGGAAGATCTCCACCGAAGGGGCTTCGAGGACCTGGCCCTGGTAGATCGACGGGGCAGCCCCCCGGAATGAAGTTAAAGGCCCTCCGAGTCCACGGTTTCAAGTCCTTCGCCGACTCCACGGAGATCGAGTTCCACGAAGGCATCACGGCCGTCGTGGGTCCGAACGGCTGTGGGAAATCCAATATCAGCGATGCAGTGCGATGGGTTCTGGGGGAGCAGAGGCCCACGGCCATCCGCGGCGCCAAGATGGAGGAGGCCATCTTCCAGGGTACGGTGAACCGGCGCCCGGTGAACCGGGCTTCCGTTTCCCTCCTCGTATCCAATGAGGATGCATCCCTTCCCGTGCCGTTCGAGGAAGTCGAACTGGGTCGCACGGTCTATCGGGACGGTGGTAGCGACTACTCCATCAACCGCACGGAGTGTCGACTGCGGGACGTCCTGGATCTATGCCGGGATACCGGACTGGGGGCCAACGCCTATGCCATCATCGAAAACCGAATGATCGACGCCATCCTCTCCGATCGGGCGGAAGAACGCCGGGGGCTTTTCGAGGAGGCGGCGGGAATCGGTAAATACAAGGATCGGCGAAAGGCCGCCCTGCGCCGGCTCGAACGTGCCGAGCTGGATCTTCAAAGGCTGGACGATGTCATTGGAGAGGTTGAGTCGAAGGTGCGGTCATTGGCCCGGCAGAAGGGGAAAGCCCAACGATACCAAGCACTCCGGGATCGCCGCCTGGCCGTGGAAGTGGCCGTTGTGAGGCACGAGTTGGACACGCTGAAAGCCCGCCTGCGACAGGTAGAAAAGGAACTGGCGGGAGACCGTGAGCTTGGGGAGGGGTTCCTGGCCGAGCTGCGGTCGGCTGAAGCCCATTTTGAGACGCTTCGCCTGCGCCAGGTGGAGGTTCAGACAGAGCGCCGGGAAGCCGCAGAGAGGCTGGACCAAATCAGGCAGGAACTGGTCCGATGGGAGCGGGAGCTCGCTGTGGCGGAGGAGCGAGCGACCTATGCCGGGAAGCGGCTATCGCAGATCGCCCTGGAACGGGAAGATCTCAGAGGACGAATTTCTGGCCTCGGCGGGGAAGTGGCCGACCTCCGATCGGCCAAAGATGGCCTGGCCAAAGAACTCGAAGGCCTGAAAGCCGAGCGGAAGGAACGAGCCGATGCGGCGAGGGAGACCCGGGAACGGCTCGATGCCGTCAGGGCCAAGCTCGGGTCCTCCGAGGCCAAGCTCAGAGACCTCACCCGGCGCCAAGCGCATCTCGAGGGCGAGGCGGCGTCGGCCGAGGCCCAGGCGGCGGAGTTGGCCCGAAATCTCGAGCGGGTCCAAGGGGAGTTGGAAGAGGCCACTCATGCCCTCTCCGACGTCCAGGCTCAAGGGGATCTCTTCACCGACGAAGTGTCTCGGCTCCTGGAAGGGGTCAAGGACCGCAAGACCGCCCTTGGGGTGGCGAAAGATGGGGTCACTACCCTCCGCCAGGAGCTGGGGGAGGCCAGAGTGGCCGAGACCGACGCGCTGGACCTGGTCACCAGCCTCAGGGCCCGAATCGAAGCCCTGGAGGCCATGAATCGGAGCCAGGAGGGACTGGAGCCGGCTGTGAAGGCCGCCCTGGCCCTGGGGGACCCCGACGTTCTGGGGACCCTGGGGGACTCCCTCGCCGGGGACCCTGGTGTGATCAAGGCCCTGGAGACCTATCTGGGCCCCCTGGTCCAGGGGCTGGTGGTGAGGGACCGGGCGGCAGTCCAGCGAATGGAGGATTGGCATAGGGAAGCCTGGGGCGGCAGAGGCGGACTCATCCTTCTCCCCTTGGATCGGGTGCCCGAGGACACAGAGGCCCTCGGCGGGAGCCTCCTGGATGCCCTGGATCTGACGGGGGCCGGCGTGCCGTGGATCAGGAAGATCCTTGCTGGCGTGGAGCTGCAGCGGGAGTCCTACGACACCTCCTTCCTTGCCGGTGGGAAGGGATATATCTCTCTCACAGGAACCGCCGTGGACGGCCAGGGGGTGGTCAGAATCGGAAACCCCCTGGGAAGCTCTGGAATTCTGGAGCGCCGGGAAACGGTGAAGGCCCTCAGGTCTGAGCTGAAGAAAGCGGAAAGGGCCTCGGCCAATGCCCTGAAACGGCGAGACGAGACGGAATCCCGGGCTCGGACCGCAGAGTCGGCCCTGGAAGAGGCCTGGACAAAGCTGAGGGAGGCCGAAGACTCGCATCGCACCGCTGCCGCCCAGGTGCAGGACCAGGCCGACCGGCGGCATCGGCTGGATCGGCACCAGGAGGAGTTGGTTCGTCAACTCGAGGGCACCCGGGCGGCCAGGGCCAGGGCTCAGGAGCGGGCCAAGACGGCCTTGGAGGATCGGGAGCTCCTGGAGGAAGAGGTCGGTCGCCTCAGGGAGGAAGAGGAGACGGTCCGACAACAAGTGGCCGAGGCCCAGGCCGGGTGGGAGCAGGCCCGGGATCTCGAGACAGAGTTGGCCGTGGAAGTAACCCGGAAAGAGGGTGATCTGAACCGTCTGGAGGAACGTCTCTCCGACGTGGAGGCTGCTCTGAAGGATGCCTCGCTTCGGCAAGACGGTTTGGCGTCGGAGGAGGAGGGGCTCAAAGCCGGGGTGGAAGCTGCTTCAGCCCTTAGGGAGGAGGGAGCCGGTGCCACCGAATTGCTCTTCGGCCAGCGGGATGAAGCGGAGGAGGTCCTGAGGAAGAGGACGGAGGTAACCACTCGCCTCGACGAATCGCTCCAGGAGGCGGAGCGTAAGGTTCGGTCAGCCCGGGCCGCGGAGCGGGAGTCTCTGGATCGTCGACACACCCAGGAGCTTGAACAGCAGGAGCTCATGGGCCGCATTGGCCGAATTCAGGAGCGGCTGGAGGGGGAATGGGGGAAACCTCTGGAAGTACTACTGGCCGAAGCCGAACCCTTGGAGGGAGACCTGGACTCCCTACGCGATGAGCTCCAGGAAACCGTCCAGAAGTTGGACAAGATCGGGCTGGTAAACATGCTCGCGGTGGAGGAGCATCAGGAAGAGAGTGCCCGGCTCGAATTCCTTCTCGGCCAGCGGGAGGATCTGAGAGAGGCCCGAGACGACCTCCGGACGGCCATTCGACAGATCAACGAGACTGCCACCCAGCTCTTCCACGACACCTTCGGGAAGATTCAGGAGAACTTCAAAAACACTTTCCGTCGCCTCTTCGAGGGCGGTGAGGCAAGCCTCTGGTTGGAGGATGAGGACGATCCGCTGGAGTCCATCATCGAGATCCACGCATCGCCCAGGGGAAAGAAAACCCAACGGATCGACCTCCTTTCCGGAGGAGAGCGGGCATTGACGGCTCTCAGCCTCCTTTTCGGGATCTATCTCGTGAAGCCAAGCCCCTTCTGCATGTTGGACGAGGTGGACGCTCCCCTGGACGAATCCAACATCTACCGCTTCGTCCGACTTCTCCAGGAGTTCAAGGACCAGACCCAGTTCATCGTGATTACTCATAACGCCAGGACCATCGAGGCCGCTGACTGGATCTATGGCGTCACCATGGAGGAGCCTGGTGTGAGCAGGGTCGTGGGGGTTCAACTGGAGGACGCCCTCGAGGCGAGCGGGTCGGCAGCGTAGAGGCCTGTCGCGATGATGGGGCGCGGTTCGGCAGGCAGGCCCGGCGTTGCTTGGATGGCCAGTGGCGGAGAGAGGAAGGGAAGAGGGTCTGTTCTCCTCCTCTCTTTCCTCGCTCTCACGCTGGTTTTTTCCCCTGGCAAAAGCCCTTCCTCACCTGAGTACCACCCTCCTTCGGAGTCTGCGGCTGGAGATGCGGTCCCCTACTGGCTCTTCTTCCTCGAGGACGCCTGGCCTCAGGCAGAGACCACGCTGTTGTCCAGCGCGGTCCCCTTGTCGGTTCGGGAACGCAGCCAGTGGCTTCGGGCCGTCAGCGTGGATGTCCCGAGGGGCCTGGTCCATCGTCTCCTCCTTTTGCCGGGCGTAGCAGGAGGCCAGCCGGTACGCCGGCTGGCTTCTCCAGGAAAGGACGGCGGAAGTGCTTTTGCCCCGGGTTTCCTGGGTCCGGGAGCCGACGGACCTCAGGTCGTCGATTCCGTCTACGGCGATTTGGGCCCGATTCTGCAGGGACTCGAGATAATCTCTGTCCATGAACTCGGGTTCTCGGGAGCGGGTACCCGGATCGGAATCCTGGGCGGGCATTTCTTCCCCGGACATTCTACACTCCGGGGAAATCCCCCCCTGGCTGCCAGGGATTTTGTGGAGGGTGACGACCTAGTGGAACCCGGGCCGGAAGACCCACCCGGCTCGGCCGATCATGACACCGGCCTCTGGTCTCTGATAAGCGCCGAGCTGCCCGGTCTCCTCAAGGGGGCGGCTCCCGGGGCCGGAATTCTCCTGGCCAGGGTCCTGAGTGACCAGGACCCCGTGGGCGCCGATGAGGATCGCTGGGTTGCCGGACTGGAATGGTTGGAAAGCCAGGGGGCGAGGGTGGTCCTTTCCACCACGGGTTTCCGGGATTTCCAGGGCGGTGTATACACGAGCGAAGACCTGAACGGGGACGTGGCGCCGGCTACCCTGGCCGCCGACGAAGCGGCGCGGAGAGGTGTTCTCGTGGTGGCCCCCATGGGAAACGAAGGACCCGGTCCTCAAACGCTGTCCTCGCCATCGGACGGCGACTCGGTCCTGGCCGTTGGGTCGGTCAACCGGAACGGATCCCCATCTTCCTTCTCGTCCCGGGGCCCCACTGCCGACGGGCGGCCAAAACCCGATCTCAGGGCTCCGGGCGAGGCAATTCCCGTGGCTTCGGGGCCCGAGGACGGGAGCCTGGGGGAAGCATCGGGCACCGAGTTCGCGGGAGCCCTCATGGCCGGAGCTGCGGCCCTTTTTATCGAGGCCTATCCCGAACGGGGGCCCATGGAGGTTCTTCAAGCCCTCGTCCTCTCTGCATCCAGAAACGGGGAATCTTCCGGACCGGTCCCCAGGCTCGCCCCGGCAGTCCTTTTTCCCGATGGCCTCTATGCCGTTCCCCTCCAGGAAGTGAATGCTCAGGGCCAGGTGACGAGTCTCGCACCTCAGCTTCGGTGGAATTCTCCCACCCTTCATCCCCTGGGCCTTCCCGTCACCTTCCACATAGAGTTTGCGGAGGACTCGACATTTCAGCAGCTACTGGTGGCGGATTCGGTGGTGGGAACCTTCGCCCGGAGGCTCCAGAGACCCCTCCCCCCCCGGAGGCGGCTTTTCTGGAGGGTGGAGGCCCGGTCATCCCAGGGAATTCGGCGGCAGAGTCAGATCGAGGGGCCATTGGAGGTGCCGGCCTGGGTGAAACTGGATGTTCTCAACGATCCGAGTGGAACCGAGACCGCCGATCCGCAGCCCCAGTTTCGATGGACAGCCCTCGAGCTTCTGGGACCAGCGAGTCCCCTCACCTTCGAGCTCCAGGTACTGCTGGACCGGGAAGGGGAAGTGATCCAGAGCTATTCCGGCCTTCGAGAAGGAGTCCTCACCGTCGAGGAACCCCTCCCTTTCAATGTTCCCCTCCGGTGGAGTGTCATTGCCAACGCTCGAACGGGGGGTGTGGATACGGTTACCAGTGCCGGGCCTTTCGTCGTGACAGGTGGGCAAAATCCACCCACTACGATCCTCTATCAGAACTTTCCAAACCCTTTTCCGAACGTTGACGAGGGCCTCCTGGAAACACGGATCTGGTTTGATCTTGCCGAGCCCTCGAGGGTGCGTTTGGCCGTCTTCGATTTGAGGGGACGTCTGGTTCGGGACCTCATTCCGGGGCCCGGATGCGGGCCCGTGGAGCTACCACCGGGCCTCTACGGCAGAGACGAGGGGTCTTCCCCGGACCCCTGCGCCATGTTCTCATGGGATGGGCGGGACAACGGGGGTCGGCGTGTGTCTTCGGGGGTCTACCTTCTTCGGCTGCAGGCAGGCGGGGTGGTGGAAGTGAGAAGAATGGTGTTCTGGCCATGAAAATCCGGGTCCTTGGGTCTGGGACTCTCTTCCCTGATCCGACTCGTGGCTGTGCGGCACACTGGCTCGAGGGAAAGGGGTATCGGGTTCTCCTGGATTGTGGCCCAGGCGCGGTGCGGACGATGGCTCGCCTCGGGTTGGCCTGGCACTCCCTGAGCCACGTAGTGATCACCCACTTCCACACAGACCACGTCGGCGACCTCGCCTACCTCTTCTTCGTTCTCAAACACGGCCAGCCTGAACGGAGAACGGAGGGGCTGAGGCTCTTCGGTCCTCGAGGCCTGAGGGACCACCTGGAGGCTTTGGCCCGGGCCCACGGGGCCCACATCCAGGATCCCGGGTTTCCTGTCACCGTGCACGAGCTTTCCCCCGGGGAGGGTTGGAAGAGCCCGGACGGGAGCTTACGACTGCTCTCACGGGGTACACCCCATACCGAGCATTCCCTTGCGGTGAGGGTGGAAACCCCTGAAGCTAGGATGGGCTATACGGGTGATACCGGGCCGCACCCGGATTTGGCCGCTTTCTTCCGGGGCTGTGAACTCCTCATCGCCGAGTGCAGCCACCCCGATGGGATGGAGATGAGCACTCACCTCACACCAGGCGAACTCGCCAGCCTGGCCAGGGAAGCGAAGCCGGGAGTCCTGGTTCCGGTGCATTGTTATCCCACCCTGGACCCCGGGAGCCTACCGGACCAGTTGAAGGCGGCGGGATTCGTGGGGCGCATACTCACAGGTTGGGACGGACTGGGATTAGATTTGACCGGTGGGACGGTGACAGTGTCGGGAACCGAGACGGAGTGAGCACGTCATGTTAGTCGTCATGAAGCACGGTGCGACTGCCCAGGAGATACGGGACGTCGTGGACATGATTCAGGAGATGGGCTACGAAGCCAGGCCCATCCCCGGCCGCCAGAGGACTTCTGTAGGACTGATCGGGAACGACGGGCAGGTGGAGCCCACACTCTTCCAGAGCCTTCCGGGCGTCCTGGAGGTAATCCCGGTAAGTCACTCCTACAAGCAGGTTTCCCGGGAGTGGAAGGAAGAGAGCACCATCGTCACCCTCGAGAACGGCACTGCCCTCGGCGGGTCGGAGATCGCCATCATGGCGGGTCCGTGCGCCGTTGAGAGCCAGGACCAGATCCTGGAGTTGGCCGACATTCTGGCGGGGATGGGTGCCACGATCCTGCGAGGCGGTGCCTTCAAGCCCAGGACCTCCCCCTACTCCTTCCAGGGGCTCGGCGTCAAGGGCCTGCAGTACCTTGGCCAGGCCCGGGAACGGACCGGGATGGCGATTGTCACGGAAGCCCTCGATGCGGAAACGGCCGACGACGTGGCAGAGTACGCGGATATCCTCCAGGTCGGCGCCCGAAACATGCAGAACTACCCTCTTCTCCGAAAAGTAGGGAAGATCGGCAAGCCCATCCTTCTGAAACGAGGCCTTTCGGCCACCATCGAAGAGCTCCTCCTGGCTGCCGAATACGTGATTGCTGAGGGGAACCCCAACGTGATCCTCTGCGAGAGGGGCGTAAGGAGCTTCGATACCCAAACCCGAAACCTCCTGGACCTCACGGCGATCCCCGTGGTGAAGTCCCTCTCCCACCTGCCGATCATAGCCGATCCCAGCCATGGTACCGGTGTGCGAGCGAAGGTGACCCCCATGGCCAGAGCTGCGGTGGCCGCCGGGGCCGACGGACTCATGGTCGAGGTCCATCAGGACCCGAATCGCGCCCTGTCAGACGGTGCCCAGTCTCTCTATCCGGAGCAGTTCCAGGAGCTACTCGATCAGATCAGGGTCATCGCCAAGGCCATCCAACGGGAGCTGACGCCCTCCCTCAGGGACTGAGACCCGCCCCATTGCCCCCGACTCCTGGGCTATTCCTGGCCTCCTGGCCCTTCCAGGCCTTCTCACGCCCTCCTTTCGGTCACTCCGTTACCCATCGTCCGTTTTCCGGAGGAAAGTGTGGACTCTTCAGAACTGGGCCGAAGGGGGGAGGAGGAGGCCGCTGCCCACCTCCGCTCCAACGGATGGACTATCCTGGACCGGAACTTTCGTTTGGGCCGAAAAGAGGTTGATATCGTGGCTTCGAAGGACCGTGTTCTGGCCTTCGTGGAAGTCAAATGCCGCAGGGGCTCGGGATTCGGACACCCCCTGGAGGCCATCGACCGGAAGAAACGCCTGGAAATCGCTCGGGTGGCCAGGGGTTGGCTCAGGCAGCGGGAGTTGCCGCCCGGGACGGTTGTGCGGTTCGATGCCGTTGGAGTGTTCTGGCTGGGCGGCGGCCGCACCGACGTGATTCACGTCCCGGACGCTTGGCGGATGGGGTGAGGGAGGCTTCCCGGTTCTCCTGAGGGCCGGGGTAGGATACCGGCTGACTTGACTGAAAAGAAGGCTCGAAAAGCCCTGGAAATCCTTTGTTTTCGGGGGGTTCCCGGCTTGACTCGGGCTGGGGGTTGAGGGTACTTTAAAGAGTGCCCCAGGTCCGCAGAGCGAAAGCCCACGAAACCCGTCAGGACCCCGCAGGTAGCAGCGGTAAGTGTGGCGATCGTTGCTGCGGGGTGCCTGGGGCATTTCTTTTCTGAGGTCCAAGACCCACCCGTTCTTTATCGGCGTCGTCGTGTCCCACACTGCACTAGCTCGAAAATACCGGCCCAGGAAGTTCGCGGAGGTGGCTACCCAGGAGCATGTCTCTGAAACCCTCCGCCGGGCCATCGCTGGAAATCGGGTGGGCCATGCCTACCTCTTCTGTGGCCCCCGTGGCATAGGGAAAACCACTCTTGCCCGGGTCCTGGCCATGGCCCTCAACTGCCCGAACCGGGACGAATCGGGGGAGCCCTGCGGGACCTGCGACAGCTGCCAGAGGATCTGGGGTGGCCAGACTGCCCTGGATGTTGTTGAGATCGACGCGGCTTCGAACCGGGGGGTGGACGACGCCAGGGACCTCCGGGAAAGGGCCATGTACGCCCCTTCCGAAGAAGGTCGATATAAGGTTTACATCCTGGATGAAGCTCATATGCTCACCCGGGAAGCCTGGAACGCCCTTCTCAAGATCCTGGAGGAGCCGCCCCCCCGGGTTATCTTCATCTTCGCTACCACCGAACCCCAGAAGATCCAACAGTCGGCCTCTCCCATCTTGTCCCGGTGCCAGCGTTTCGACTTCCGCAGGATCGGCGTCGGGGACATCACCCGGCGGCTCGAGGAGGTCCTCCACGCCGAGGGTTCCGAAGCCCCTGAGGAGGCTCTACGTACCATCGCCCGAAGGGCCGAGGGTGGGTTGCGCGACGCCTTGTCCCTCCTGGACCAGGTCCTGGCCCTCACCGGAGGGGACGTGTCGCAGGATGCGGTGCGCCGGGTCCTGGGGCTGGTGGAGGAGGAGCGGTACCTGGAGCTTCTGGAGATCCTGGCGGAACGGCGCCACGGAGAGGTGTTCTCCTACGTCGAGAACCTCTTGGAGGAGGGCTACGACATGGGAGAATTCCACCGTGGCCTGGTGGACGTTTTCCGCCTTCTCCTCCGTTTTCGGCTTGGGGAAGGAGAGGGCGGACGAGGGCTAAGGGAGGATCTCCGGGACGCGTTCCACGCTCGCGCTGAAGCCTTCTCCCCCGGAGACCTGGTGCGGATGTTGGCCCAGGCCACCGAGTTGGAAGCCACGGGAAGTCTCCGTAGGAGTGCCCATCCTCGACTTCTTCTGGAGATGCTCCTCCTCCGTTTGAGTTATATGGATCGCACGGTGGATCTGGAGTCGCTCCTGAGGGAGTTGGGGGGGGAGAGCATTCCGGAGAGACCGGCGCCCGTGGCGGAAAGGGCGCAGGCCCCCGCCCAGGCTGTTGAAGAGGAGGTTTCGTCCGCTGGAAGGGCCCGGCCATCTCTTACCCTACAGGAGTCCTGGGAGCGCCTCCTGGAGGAGCCGTCGGAACTGCCCACTGGGGTGCTGCCCTTTTTGAGGGCCGCCACGGTCGAGTTCCCATCCGACTCCCAGATCCGACTCTCGGTTCTCTCCGGTCCTGGACTGGAACGTCTTCAAGATCCGGCGGTGGTGGGTCGGTTGAAGGCGGCCCTCTCCCGGCATTTCGGATCAGTCCCGGACTTTTCCGCCGAAGCTGCGGATACCGGGGGTAGCACGAACGAGCGGATCACTGAAGGCATGGTGCGCGGGGGCCGCCTCCGGGAGCTGGTGGACAAGGAACCCACTCTTGGAGAGGCTGTAGAAGAACTCGACCTCGAGCTCCTCGACTGACCTGACCCCTTTCACTTTTCGACCCCGGAAACGACGGAATGAACAACCTTCAGCAGCTCCTCCAGATGGGGCAACAGCTTCAGAGCAAGGTGGCTGAGCTCCAGGAGAAACTGGACGCTCAAGAGATCTCGGCCTCTGCCGGCGGTGGAATGGTAAAGGCGACGGTAGATGGGAAAGGGTCCATCAAAGCCCTGACCATCGACCAGGCCGTGGTGGATCCGGACGACGTGGAAATGCTCGAGGATCTGGTGTTGGCTGCGGTAACCGAAGCCCAGAGCAAGGCCAGAAAGCTCTACGAGGAGGAGATGCGAAAGGCCACCGGCGGACTGCCCATGCAGCTCCCTGGGCTCTTTTGACTTCCTCACCGTTCTGTCCCCCATGTCGGTAATCGACCAGCTGATCCAGGAACTCTCCAGGTTCCCGGGGATCGGGCCCAAGACCGCCACACGTCTGGTCTACCACCTCATGAAACGGCCGAAAGACGAAGCCCACCGGCTCAGTCAGGCCATCAAAGAGCTGGCTGAGCGGATTCGGCCTTGCCGGGTTTGTGGGAACTTCAGCGAGGGAGAACTCTGCCGGATCTGCTCCGATCCCAGGAGAGACAGATCTGTCATCTGCGTGGTCGAGGAGGCTTACGAGGTGGGTGCCATCGAAAGGACCGGCCAGTACCAGGGTCATTTTCACGTCCTTGGGGGCCACCTCTCGCCACTGGATGGCGTGGGCCCCGACGACCTGAACCTCCAAGGCCTCCTGGAACGGATCGGTTTAGAGGATGGTGGAGTGGAGGAGGTCATCGTGGCCACCAACGCTTCAGTGGAGGGAGAGGCCACTGCGGTTTATCTTGAAAATGTGGTCCGGCCCCTCGGACCCCGCGTCACGCGGTTGGCGAGAGGGATCCCGGTGGGTAGCGATCTGGAGTACGTGGACGGGACCACCATCGCGGAAGCCCTCTCGGGTCGCCGGGAAATGTGAGGAAGATGGAAATGAACAGAGGTCTGAAAGCGGCGGGAATCACGGTTCTGGCGGTGGCGGCCGTGGGAGCAGTGGCAGCGCTGGTGGTTCGGGATCAGCTCGACCGGCACCAGCGGGATCTTTTCAGTCCGCAGCCCCTGAGACGTCTCGCCTGTCTGGGCCACATGGCCAGGGCCGAGGCCACCGTGGACAACATCACGCTGCTCCGTGACTTTGTGGCGTGGGAGCCCAGGAAGTTGTTGAAGAATCGGGCGAAGGTGATTCTGACGCGGATGGAGGACGAGGCTCAGAGTGGCCCGGCTACCGGTTGAGCCTTCCAACTCGCCTGGAGCTTGCCAGAGCCCTGGGGGAACACGAGTTTATACGTCTTGGACCAGCCCTGGCCGGGCTCGAGCCAGGGCCCTTCGTATGTCGGAGAGCCGAGGTACGGTTCTGCCGCAAGAAGGAATCTCATCCAGTGAAATGGGAGCGTAGGATCGACCTATGTCGATGATCAACTACGCCAGTCGCGAGATAAACTGCAAGGTCGTCTACTACGGCTCTGGCCTGGGTGGGAAGACCACCAACCTGGAGTACGTCTACTCCAGGGTGAATCCGGACACCAAGGGGAAGATGATTTCCCTGGCGACGGAAACCGAGCGGACGCTCTTCTTCGACTTCCTACCCATCGACCTGGGCGAGATCCGAGGGTTTCGTACACGGTTCCATCTCTACACCGTTCCGGGGCAGGTATACTATAACGCCAGTCGTCGTCTGATCCTGAAGGGTGTGGACGGCCTCATCTTCGTAGCAGATTCGCAACGCTCACGGCTGGAAGCCAACATCGAGGCCATGCACAACCTGTACGAGAACATGGAGTCGTACGGGTATGATGTGGAGACCCTTCCCTTCGTCATCCAGTACAACAAACGGGACCTTCCCGATATCATGTCCGTGGAAGAGCTCCGCTACATCCTGAATCCCTTGGGAGTCCCGGATTTCGAAGCTGTGGCCGTGGAAGGTGAAGGGGTTTTCCAGACCCTGAGCGCGGTGAGCAAGCTGGTCGTCAAGTCTCTGAGTTGAGGCGCCCATGGCCCCCCCTGGCCGTCTCACCCTGCCCAATCTCATCACCATCGGCCGAATCCTGGCCTGTCCGGCCGTCTTCGTGTTGGTGTTCATCCCTTCCACCACCGGCAGATTCATCTCGTTCGTCCTATTTCTGGCCGCCGCCCTGAGCGACCTTTGGGACGGATACCTGGCCAGAAAACACGGTTGGGTAACAGATCTTGGGAAGCTCCTGGATCCGCTGGCTGACAAGTTGCTTCTCGCTGCTACCGTCATTCCGATTTTTGTTCTCTCCCGGGGAGGGGGCGAGGTCGGGCCCCTTCCGTGGTGGGGAGCCCTTCCCGTCTGGGTGGTGGTCCTCATCTTCGGCCGGGAGCTGGCCATCACTCTTTTCAGGGTCTGGGCCGCTCGGGGTGGAGTGGTGATTTCCGCAGGAAAGTCCGGCAAATGGAAGGCTCTCTTCCAGAACTTCTTCAGCGGAGGCGTTCTCCTCTGGTATCCTCTCCAGATGGTCGCCTCCCGACGGGACTGGACTGGGGCGTTCTGGAGCTTCTGGAAGGGGTTGCACGGGGCTTGGATAGGAATCACGCTTTCGGTGGCGATCCTTCTTACCGTCTATTCCATGGCCGATTACTTCTGGAGCTACCGAAGTCTGGTTGGGGTCAAGCGTTGAGCAGCGGTACAGCCTCCCCTCAACCCCCGGTTGCAGCCGTTTTGAGCGTCGGAGACGAGCTCCTGCTGGGCCAGACCGTCGACACCAACAGTACCTGGATCGCGGAGAGCCTCTCTGATCTGGGATTGCGAGTGACCCGCCGGTTGAGCGTGGGGGACGACGAGGAGGCCATAGAGGACGCCGTCCGGGGAGCCCTCTCCGTCGCAGAGGTGGTGGTGATGACTGGGGGCCTCGGGCCAACGCCCGATGATCTGACTCGACCCGTGGTGGCGAAAGTGATGGGGGCCTCGCTGGGGCTGGACCCGGGCTTGCTTGGAGGTCTGGAGAATCGGTTCAAGGCCCGGGGGTTCCAGGAGATCCCCGAAGGCGCAGAAGTCATGGCCATGGTCCCGGAGGGAGGGGCCGTCCTTTCGAACCCCCATGGAGCAGCTCCGGGCCTGGTGATGGAGGCCGTCGGGGGTGGTGTCTGTATTCTCCTTCCCGGGGTGCCCCGGGAGATGAGGGGGATCTTCTCTCAGGGGGTCGGGCCCTTGCTGCAGGAACGTTTCGCCGGCCGCTTACGGCCCGCCGTACATCGGGTAATCCCCACATTCGGGATTCCGGAATCGGCACTGATGGTGGAATTGAAGGATCGCCTTCCCGAAGACCCAGGGGGGGTGTCTCTGGCATTCCTTCCGGACCAGGTAGGAGTACGGCTTCGGCTCACGATCAGAGCCCTACAGGACCCGACCGACGCCCAGGCCAAGCTGGACCGGTTCGAGGCGGCGTTGGCCCCGGTCCTTTCCCGCTACCGATTCGAGGCCGAGTCGGGGGACCTCGCCGAGGCCGTTGGAGAAGCCCTGGAGAGAGGGAAGCAGACTCTGGGAATAGCTGAAAGTTGTACGGGAGGCCTCATTGCCAAGCGGATTTCGGACATCCCGGGCTCTTCTCGGTATTTCGTGGGCGGAGTGGTGGCCTATGCCAATCGGGTGAAGGAAATTCTCCTGGGTGTACCGGCGAGCATGATCGAAGAGCACGGTGTCGTCAGCGAGGCCGTGGCGGAAGCCATGGCCAGGGGTGTCATTGAAGTCCTGGGTACCTCGGCGGGGCTGGGGGTGACCGGTATCGCGGGACCGGGGGGCGGCTCGGAGGAAAAACCGGTGGGCACGGTTTGTTACGCGGTTTGTCTGGAGGGGCGTGTCATCTCCCGAAAGGAATTGTTTCTCGGGGACCGGGAAGCGATCAGGGCCCGGGCTTCCCAGGCGACCCTGGGACTCCTTCTTCGGCTCCTGGAAGGGAGGGCGGAGTGACCGACCTTTGCCGGGAGGGAAGAGCCCTGGGGGCCCAGGGCATAGAGCTCTTCTGGCGCCTGTGGCCGGCTTGTGAGCCTCGAAGGGCAGTGCTCCTCGTACACGGACTCGGCGAGCACTCGGGACGGTACGACGCCTTTGCCCGCTCCCTGGCGGCGGAGGGAACGTCCGTCTTTTCCTTCGATCTCCGGGGGCACGGCCGATCCCCCGGTGCCAGGGGGGATGTGGACGCCTTCCCGCGACTGCTGGAAGACCTCCTCGGCATGGAGTCCGAGATGGCCCACCACGTCCCCGACGGGATCCCCTGGTTTCTCATGGGGCACTCCCTGGGCGGGCTGATCTGTATCCGGCGGCTCCAGGTCTTCAAGGGGCCCTTCCAGGGAGCGATCATCTCAGCCCCCTGGCTGGCGACGGCTCTTCCGGACTGGGTGCGGAGCATCGGATGTTTCCTGGGGGTAATCCTTCCGACGGTGCCCATTCCCGCCGGCGTCAACCCGGAGCGCCTGACCCGGGATCCCGAGATGATGGCCGCCTGGAGGGAGGATCCGCTCATTCACACCCGCATCACAGGGCGCTTTTTCCGGGAGGCCGAGAGGGAGCAGCGGACGGCCAAGGTGTCCCCCCTGCCCGAGGGGGTTTCCTCCCTCTTCCTGGTCCCAACCGACGATCCGGTGGTGCAGAGCCCGGTTACGATGGCCTTTGCGCAAGGAATTGTGGGAAGAGGGGCTAGCATCGAGATTCTTGAGGGTCGTCGACACGAACCGCTGAACGACGTGGGGAAAGAAGAAGTCTACCGCATGGTGATAGATTGGTTGGCGGCCCAGACGGACGCCGACCATGACTCCCCATTGCAGAGGGGAGTTCCACCTGAATCTGAAAAGGGCTAGGCTCGTACAAAGGATATGACCAGAGAAAAAAGGACCAAGGGCGACGGCGCCCCAAAGGACCCCGAGGCAACGGAAGCTCCATTGGATCCTCTGCCGATGGAAGGAGAATCCCCCCCCGAGGCCGAGACGGAGGCTGAGGTGGACGAGGACATTCTTCAGGAAATCGAGGACTTCCTGAGTGAAGGAGAAGGGGAGGACCCGAGGCCCGATGTTGAGGACGGTGCGGAGGCCGAGAGCTCCTCGGAGGAAGTGGACGAGTTGGCGACGACCCAGGCCGAGCTCGCAAGGCTGAGGGATCAGCACCTGAGGCTCGCCGCCGATTTCGAGAACTTCCGCAAGCGGGCCAATGCCGACCTGATGGGCAACTGGGTGCGGGCCAGGGCCGACCTGGTTCGGTCCCTGGTGGAGGGGCTGGACGACCTCCAGCGTGTGAGCCGGTTCACCAGCGACGACACGACCGTGGAGGCCCTCATCGAAGGGGTGGACCTGGTGGAAAGGAATATCCTCAAGGCTCTCACCGACGCCGGCCTGCAGGTCCTGGATCCGGAAGGGGAGAGGTTCGACCCCAACACGATGGAAGCCATGATGCGGGTCCCCACCGAAGAGGACGGTCAGGACGAGATCGTTCAGCAGGTCTTTCAAAAAGGGTACATGTTCAAGGACCAGCTGGTCCGGCCGGCCCGGGTGAGTGTTTACAAGGACGACGACTAATTCCCCCGGAGCGGGGCTTTGCGGGAAGGTTGAATGACGACTGCGACCAAAGACTTCTATGAGATCCTGGGAGTGAAGGAGAAGGCCACCCAGGCGGAGATCAAGAAGGCGTATCGAAAGCTGGCCAAGAAGTACCACCCGGACGCCAATCCTGGAAACCCCGAGGCGTCGGAGCGTTTCAAGGAGATCGGTGAGGCGTACTCGGTCCTCTCCGACGAAAAAAAACGGAAGCACTACGATCAGATGAAGCGCCTGGGGGCCTTCGGTCTGGGTGGTGTTGGGGGGAGAGGGCCCTTCTCCCGAGGCGGCCCCGGTCCGGGATTCGGAGGGACCACCTCAAGCGGAGGGTTTTCTTTCGAAGACCTCTCCGACTTCGGAGGCGGGATCTCCGACCTCTTCAGCTCCATCTTCGATAGGGGGAAGAAAGAACCAGGGAGGGCCCGGAAGGGACCTGCCAAAGGCCGGAACGTGGAGTACCTGGTGGAGGTCGCATTCGAGACCAGTGTCCGAGGTGGCCGCATCGGCATCAACGTTCCCATTACCGAAGAGTGTGCCGCCTGCGGAGGATCGGGGGCCGCCCCGGGAACGTCATCCAAGAGCTGCTCCGAGTGTAAAGGGTCCGGGACAGTCTCATTCGGCCAGGGCGGCTTCGCCGTCAAGCGACCCTGCCCGGCATGCATGGGCCGAGGCACGATCCCGGAAACCCCCTGTAAGGCCTGTGATGGAATCGGCACCGTCAGGCAGACCAGGAAAATTCAGGTCACGGTCCCCAAGGGGGTGGAAGCCGGCTCCAAGGTGCGGTTGAGCGGACAGGGAGAGCGGGGATCCTCAGGCGGTACGCCCGGTGACCTCATCATCACCTTCAAGGTGAAGCCCCACCGTTTCTTCCGCCGGGACGGAATGGACCTGGAAGTCACGGTTCCCATCAACATCGCCCAGGCAACGCTGGGCTCGAAGATCAAGGTCCGGACCCTGGACGGAAAGAAGGTGGTCCTGAGCATTCCTCCAGGGACCCAGCCCGGCACCCGATTTCGGATCCGGGGCCAGGGTGTGGAAAAAGGTGGTCGGATCGGGGATCTCTTCGTAGAGGTGAAGCTCCAGGTTCCCGAGGAGCTATCGAAGGAAAGCCAGCGCCTGATGGAGGCTCTGGCCACCGACGCCGAGCTCAGGTACTAGTGCGGTGTAGCAGGAATCATGCTGCCATTGGCCTGCGCTTCGCTCAACCGCCTCGCGGGCCGGCGAGATGGCCGGCACAGCGAAGTGCCTTTCTGGTCCGCTCGGCTCGGCTGCGCCTGCATCCCGCATACCGTCGTTAGGCCTCCTCGACGTAGCGCTGCTGTGCCTGCGTCGGCCCGCCTCGGTCTGCGGGCGCTGGCGCACCCTCGATAGCGACCAGATTTCTGCTACACCACACAGCCAGCCGGCTCGGGCAGCGAGAAGGAGCCCGTCCAGTTCACCCAGGCCTTTGGATCCGGCCCCCTCCCAACACCTGGGGTCCGGAGAAAATCACCCCGGACTGCCCAGGGGTCACCGCAAACTGCGCCTCCAACAGATCCAGCTCAATGGAGTCTTCCCCAACGGCGGCGACCCGGGCCGGAGCCGCCATGGCCCGATGGCGAAGTTGAACTTCAACCTCGGACCCGACGGCGGGAGGGTTGGCGAGCCAGTTCAGGTCGTGGATGCCGACAGACTCGGACCACATCTGGTTTCGGGGCCCGACCACGACGTCCCTTGACTCAGGGTTGATCTCCAGCACGAACATGGCTTCGGGAAAACCGCCGGGGAGCCCCTTCCGCTGACCTACGGTGAAACTGGCGTATCCCTGGTGGCGGCCTACAGGCCGGCCATCGGCGGTGACGATGGCTCCCGGCTGAAATGCCTCATGCGAGGGGGCCAGCCGTTGTTTCAGGAGGTCCCGATAGTCCCCCGTGGGGACAAAGCAGATCTCCTGGGACTCCGGTTTCTCGGCGGTGACCAGGCCACGATTCCGGGCCAGGGCTCTGACCTCGTCCTTCTGCAAGTCCCCGAGGGGAAAGTGGAGAAAGGGGAGGGAGTCCCTGGGAAGCCCCCAGAGGAAGTAGGCCTGGTCCTTTGATTCGTCCGCCCCCCTAAGCAATGCCGCTCCCCCCCGGGCGTCGTGGGCGATTCGCACGTAATGGCCCGTGGCAATGCCGTCGGCTCCCAGTTCTCGAGCCCGGCGAAGGAGGTCGCCGAACTTCGTGAATGAGTTGCAGCGAACACAGGGATTGGGGGTCCTCCCCCGGGCATACTCCGATACGAAGTCGTCGATGACGTCCCGGGTGAAGTCCTCCTCGACGTCGAAGACCGAGTGGGGAATGCCCAGGGTCTTTGCCACCGATCTGGCGTCTGTCACCCCCTCCAACCCGCAGCAGCTCTTGGCGTGGCTGGGGCCTTCGGTGTAGCAGAAGGTCCTGAGAGTAGCTCCCAACACCTCGTGGCCGGCATCGGCCAGAAGCATGGCGGCGACGGAAGAATCCACACCGCCGGACATGGCCACCAGAATTCGGCTCACGAGGCCCTCCGCACGATAAACATCAGGTGAGCTCAGAAAGTGGAAACCCGGAGGGAGCCGAGGGATGGGGCCTCGATCGTCTCCCGGGTCCAGAAGGGCTCTCCAAACTCCGTCCGGATCAGAGAACCGGCTCGGGCAGCATGGGCCCGGATCTGGTCTTCCAATGCCCTCCCTCCGCCGGGGAAAACCTCTCCGGCCTGAACGGCCCCACCAAACTGCGATGAGTACGCTGCGATGGCTTCCAGCTTCCTCTCCATCTGGTCTGAGATGTCGATCACGAAAGTTGGTTTCTGAGGTTCCTCCCTGAAGGAGAGGGCGTGAACGATCTTGAAGGGTCGAAAGGGGTCGCCGGGGGCCGGATAGTTTTTCAACCCGGAGAGGTACGCAGCATCGTAGACCAACTCAGCCGCCGCCCTGTGGTCCGGGTGCCGGCCTTGGAGCCAATGCGTCACCACGACACGCGGACGCAGCTCTCTCAGGTGTTGAATCAGGACCCTCCTGGCGTCGAGGTCCGATCTGAGTTGAGCATCGGGAAGCCCCGCATTCTGTCGCACCGTCAAACCCAAGATGCGGGAGGCGTCTTCAGCCTCCTGGGCTCTGAGATCGGCGGAGCCCTGGCTTCCTGTCTCCCCTCGGGTGAGATCGAGAACGCCGGTCCTTTCTCCCCGGTCACTACTGGCGAGAAGAGAACCGCCGCAGAGCAGCTCGGCGTCGTCAGGATGGGCCACGACGGCCAAAACGTCCAAAGGTTCCATTGTGAGCTTGGCTTCCAGGGTTCTGGTTAACGTCTGGCGGCAGGCACGTTATTCGTACCGAAGGGCGTCCACCGGATCCAGTCTGGAGGCCCGAACCGCCGGGAGCAAGCCAAAGAGCATTCCGGTGAGAAGGGCCATGCCCAGGGCCGCTACCACCGACCAGAAGGGGATGGATGCTGGTATGGGAGTGGCGGCCTCCACCGCCTCGGCTGCCAACCCACCCAGAAGGAGCCCCGATGCCCCCCCGAGGAAGGTAAGGACGCCGGCTTCCACCAGGAACTGCCAGAGAATCTCCCGCCGGGTGGCGCCCACGGCTTTTCGAACTCCGATCTCCCGGGTTCGCTCCGTGACCGAAATGAGCATGATCCCGACGACGCCCACACCGCCCACCATGAGGCCCACGGAGGAGAGGGCCAACATCACGATGAAGAAGACCCCGGTGAGTTGATTGAACATGTCCACCAATTGGGCGGACCGGAGGATGGCGAAGTCGTTCTCCTCCTGGGGCCCCAGACCTCTGAGGGTCCTCAGGAGGCTGATGATCTGGTCCTGAACGGTGGCCGAGGAGACGCCCTCCTCCGGCACCACCAGAACCTGGAAGAACATGTCATCGGCCTTGAGCCGCTTCAGGGCCGACGAGAAGGGCACGACGGCAAAATGGTCCACCACGTCGGAAAAGACGTTGTCTCCCACGTCGAAGACGCCGATGACGGTGAAGAGCTCGTTCACTCCCCGGCGGCCCGACGAAACGCGGACCCGTTTTCCAACGGGGTCCAGCGATCCGAAAAGCTCCTCGGCGAGCCCGGTGGAAACGACGATGACCCCCCGGGCCTGATCCACTTCGGCGGGGATGAAGTTTCGACCGGCAGAGAAGTCGCCGATGGTGTAGCCCGTCCAGCCGGCCGAGTTCCCGCTGGCCTGAACGCCCCTCACCCGACGGCCGGCGTAGGAGATGGACAGGCTCATGTCGAAGTCGACGATGGCTTCCCTGACGGCTGGCAACCGTCCGATTCGCTCCGCCTCCAGGGGGGTGATCTTCGGCTTGTTCCACCAAGGTGGACGCCCCGAGCCGTCCGTGACGATGCGCACGTCGGTCATGTCGAAGCGGGTTACGATGAGGTTCTCCTGACCCGCCGACTCGAAGGCCTCCAGGACGCTGGAACGGATCCCGGTGATGAGGGAGGCCATGGTCACCACCACCGCCACACCGATGCCCACTCCCAGGATGGTGAGGCTGGTCCTGATCTTGTTGGCCCGGATGGCGGTAAGGGCGATCCGAACCCCTTCGTCCAATGCCACCCAGAGGCCGCCGGGGGCCGTCGTGGAGTTGCTAGCCGAGCTACTCGCCGAGCTTTGACTCGAGTCACTCATAACGGAGCGCATCCACAGGATCGAGTTTGGCCGCCTTGGCGGCGGGGTACACGCCGGCGATCATGCCCACCGCCACACCGAGCCCCACTCCCAGGCTCACCCATTCCGGCGCCACGGCAGCTGGCAGAGGGGATATGGCTGCAACCAACCAGGTGAGACCGATTCCCACCAGGACGCCGAGGGCGGCGCCTACTCCCGAAAGCGTAGCAGATTCGATGATCACCTGGATCAGGATATCCCTCCGCCGGGCGCCAATCGCTTTTCGGACGCCGATCTCTCTGGTCCGTTCCATGACTGACACCAGCATGATGTTCATGATCACGATTCCACCCACCACGAGGGCGATTCCCACCAGTCCCGGTAGGGCAGTGAACAGGATTCTGGAGATGGTATCCCAAAAGCCCAGGGATTCTTCGGCGGTCTCGAGCTCGAAGGTGTTCGGTTCCGCGGGTCTGAGCCCATTCTTGACCCTCAGAATGGCTTCGACCTCCATGGAGGCCGGTTCGATGTCCTCGGGACCCTCCGTTCGGACCAGGATGTTGTCCACGAACCCTCGTGGGCTGACCACGTTCTGGATTGGAGAGAGGGCCGGCGCAATGGCCCGGTTATCCAGAGAGAAGCCGAAGAGGGTCCCCTGTTCCTCCAGGACCCCTATGACCCGGTAGGGGAACCCTCTGATGCGTACCGAGCGCCCCAGCGGGTCCAGACCCTGGAAGAGGACCTCCGACGTTCTCTGACCCAGGATAACCACGGGCACGCCACGTTCCGCCTCCTGGGCGGAGAAGGGCCGGCCCCGCTCTACCTCCAGGTTCCGGATCTGCAAGAGTTCGGGAGGGCCGGCGGAGATGAGGACATTTTCTACCTTCCTGCCGTTGTCTCCCTCCAGTGTCCCCATGGCGTCGCTTTCCACGGCCACAAGGGCGGGGACGGTGAGGTTCTCCCGGATGACCCGGGCGTCCTCATGGGTGAGACGTCGATTTCGAGCCCACTGCCGTGCCTCACGGGTGCCAGCCTGGATCTGGACCGACGGGGCGCGGCTGACGGTTATGGTGTTGATGCCGAAGATCTGGCTGGCGAAATCCTCTTTGATATACCGGTCCATACCCTCCACGACGCTGACCACGACCAGGAGGAACATGACCCCGATGATGACGCCCAGGAGGGAAAAGAAGCTTTTGAGCTTCTCCGTCCTGATCTGGGTCAGTGCCAGGACGACGCCTTCCCAAACGTTCATGGTTCGGAGGCTCCTCGAGCCCCTGATTCGGTGCAGGCGCAGGTCGTCATGTGAATGAGACCGATCCTTCGTCGGCGCCCTCCCCGGCCTCCTCCTCCATCTCCCTCACCGGGTCGCCGTCGTTCAACTCCCTGATCCTCTGGTACGGGCCCGCCACCACCGTGTCGCCGGCCTGGATACCCGAGATCACCTCGAAGTGCTCCTGCCCGGTGATACCCACAACAACGGAAGTGAAGTAGGCCAGCCCATCCCGGACGATGAAAACGCCCTCGATGTCCTGAGCTTTCTGGCTCCGGGCCACGGGGCCCTCGGGTCTCCGTTCCTGCTGAACGTTGGAGTCCTCCTCCTCGGCGCGTCTGGCCGCCGCCACGGAGTCCCCTTCCGGCTCCCGGACTGTCAGGGCGATGATGGGGATGGAGAGGACGTTGGTTCGAGTAGCGGTCACGATATCGGCGGTTGCCGACAGGTCCGGGCGAAGCTGGATGCCGGGATCGTCCAATGTGATGACGACCTCGAAGTCGATGGCTGCCGTCTGCCCGGTGCCGGCGGTTTGAGACGGTGGCCGGATCGCGCTGTTCCCAATCTCCGTGACCCGGCCTGAAAAAGTCCGGTCGGGGAAGGCGTCCAGCTCAAGGACGGCGCTGTCACCGAGGGCGATATCCGGGACATCCGTCTCGTCGACTTCCATCACCGCCTCCACCACCGACAGGTCACTGATGGTCAGGATCAGGCTCCCGGGGTTGTTCATGGTGCCCAGGACCACAGTCTCTCCCGCCTCCACGTTCAGCCGAGTGACCTTCCCGGACATGGGGGCCCTGATGATGGTCTTGGACAGTTGATCTTGGGTCTCCTCCAGGGCGGCATCGGCCTGGGAAACGCCGAACTCCGCCGCTTCGAAGAGGGCCTGAGCCACCTCGAGGTTCGTCTCTGCGTCCTCTACCTGCTGACGGCTCACCAGAGTGGAATCCCGGGCCCAGAGAGAGGCCATGCGGTTGTTGTCTCTCTCTGCCCGAAGGAGATTGGCTCGCTGCTGGGCCGCCTGAGCCCGGGCCTGGCTGAGGGCGGCCTGGGCCCTGGAGACGGCTGCTTCCAGTTGACTCGGGTCGATCCTCAGGAGGATCTCTCCCTCCTCCACGTCGTCTCCCTCTTCCACATTCAGCTCAATGATCCGACCCATGACGTCGGCGCTGATATCCACGGCCCGTCGAGCCCGGATGTTCCCGCTTGCGGTCACGGTGGCGACCAGGTCCCGGGTCCGTACCTCCTCCATGCGGACATCCAGTCCCCTTCCGCTTCCGCCTTGGATGATGCTGATGGTCGCAGCGGATCCCAGGACCAGAACTACGAGGATACCGGTGATGATCTTCCCGCGTTTGGACATGGATCTATTGCCTTTCCGGATCGCCCTGGGGCGTCCGAAGGGATGTGCCAACGACACTTTCCAGACTCGCGAGAGCGTCATGGTAGGCGAAGATGGCCGCGATGCGGTCCCGGTCTGCACTGGCTTTCACTGTCTCCGCCTCCACGAGCTCGAGGAACGTTGCCAAGCCTAAGCGATAACGCTCTTGAGCCAACCTCAGCTGTTCATCGGCCCACACCTGGTTGTCCTCTTCGATGAGGGCCGCCTCGAAGGCCGTCGTCAGCGTGGCCAAGCCGCTTGCGATATCGGCCCTCAGGGCGAGCTCCGAGTTTCGGATCTGGTACCGGAGGTCCTGCTCCGCGATGCGAGCGGTTTCCAGATCTCTCTGCCGTCTCCGACCCTGGAAGATGGGGATACTGATGGAGAGTGATGCCGAAGGGGGCTGCCGCAGGTAGTCGAAGGGAAAAGCGTCGTTCTGCTTGATGATGGCTTGCCGCTGAGCCTCGGTGAAAACGTAGTTGGAACAGTCGGTGGGCGGGAGCGGATCGGCGAGCCGTGAGTAGAGATCGTTGGTGGCCTCACACTGGGCGATCCGCCCCAGGGCAGAACTCTGGGCTTGGGCAACGAGGTATCCGGGGTCCGACGCTTCCCTGGCGAAACCGCTGGTGCCCGCCGAGAGGAAGAGGCTGGGCAGGTAGGCGGTCTTGGCCATCTTCACCGAATATTCCTGGGCCTTCTGTGAAGCCCGAAGGCCCCGCAGAGAAGGGTTCCGTTCCAGGGCGAGGGATACCAGTTCCGTTTCTCGCCACCTGGGCTGCTCCAGAGTGAAGGAGGTTGTGAGGGAGAATCCGTCCTGGGGGTCCAAACCCATCTGCTGAGCCAACCTGAACTTCCCGGTTCGAACGGCGTTCTCGCTGATCAGGACCTGGACTCTGGCCCGGCCCACGGCCACCTCGGCCTGGCGAGTGTCCAACGGAGTCCCGGATCCCACCTCCAACTGCCCCTCGGCGAGCCTCAGATTTCCTTGGGCACGCTCCAGCTCCTGCTGGGCCACGTAGAGGGCTTCCTCTTGTCTGAGGACCTCCAGGTAGGCCTGGGTAACCTGAAAGGCCACCGCTGCTCCACTGGCATCTCCTGAAGCCATCTGTGCATCCCGGTCTGCTTTCGCCTGTGGAAGAGCCAGTAAGACCCGCCCATCCACCGTATAGGACAGGCCGAGGTTGTAGGAGGAGAAGTAGTAGGAGGGCTGATTCCCGAATCCGAGCTCGGTCAGGGTAACACTCCCGACCTGCCGCTCCCCCGACCCCTGCCAGGAGAGGCTGGAGCTGGCGCTGGCCGACGGAATCAAGGCACCGTAAGCGGCCTTGATGTTCCATTCCGCTACTTCGGCATTGTTGAGCTCCGCCTGATGGAGGGGGCTGTGCCTGAGAGCGATATCGATAGCCTCTTCAAGGGAGAGGGAGGTGGGAATCCGCTCTTGGGCGTACCCACTCCCTACTTCTCCGAAGAGGAAAGCCAGGGTCGCAAGAAGCGCCCATCGCATTCGGTGTTTCGTCACGGCTGCACTCCTCACAGCGGGGGACGAGAGGTGCCACGGTCGGAGGACTTTACGGCCGGGGGATGTCCGCGGTTTCATGGAATTTCCCGTCCAGCTAAGGGGTCTACTCAGGGAAGCTACGGAATGGCGCGAGGTCGTCTTCAAAGGATCCGGTGGAACCGACTAGGTGAGGTGTTCCCTCTCGGCGACGTATCCGAGGGAGGGAATCTCCAGGCGAAGGATGCGACCTTGGTCGTCGAACCAGATATCTCTGGCGTGTTCACCACCTTCCAGATGGAATCTCCGGGCGCCTTGGAAGAGGATTCCTCCGACTCGGATCTCCTCCTCACCCACAAAGGAAAGGGTCACCCTTTCCTGCCGGAACGCTCGGGGCGAGAGTACGGAGAGGGATACCGACTGATCTTCTCTGAGGAATGGGCCCAGAAGGTAGTGGTGGTGAACCACTCCCTCGTCCATGAGCACCGAGCCAGGGCCGGCACGGAACTCCCGAAGCTGCTCCCCGTCGTCGGATACAACTCTCGTGAGGTACCGATTCCCGGAGACGTTTACGGAGACGTCGGCCTGCTCGGGTCCGGTTACCTTGACCTGGTAGGTGGAGACTTCCATGGCCTCACCCTCCACGGCCATCACAGGGGCCAGGAAGGTGGCTCCGGATTCAAGATTCAGGTCCACTTCCCCCCGGAGAATCAAGCGTCGGGGGACACCGGATCCAATCTGCCGAATGGAAAAGTCCTCCCGCCCCACTTCCTCCCCATTTACGTAGATGCGGAAGGCGTTCTCGTCAACCGACAGGTTCTGGCTCTCCAAAGGGCCGGAGGCCAGGAGGAGAAGGAGAAGTGCGGCACAAAAGGACCTCGGTGTCATGGGGCTCACTCTTTCAATAGGTCGTTCCTTCGCTGTCGCCCGGTTTGGTACCCCCTGCCGAAGATGATGGTTCGTTCGAAAGGACCTCCGTGAGCGATTCAACGTATCGATAAAAGACGGCTTCCCCCTTTTCCGTGGAAGCCCGGGAGGGAAAACCCAGGGTGCCACGGGATCCCGGTGGGGGTGTGGGGACCCTTCCCTGGGCATATCTTCGGTACGTCCTGGGGTCGGCGGCTACGTCGGCGGCCTGGCCGATACGAACCAGAGCCGGGGCGAGGTAGAGCATCAGAGAGGTTTCCAACTCGCCAGCGTGCTCGGAGAGGGGGGATGCTTCCAGGAGATCGCCGACATCGACGGTGAAGATGTTCACTACGGTAGTCGTGGCGGAGGAGGTCATGGTCATGAGAAGGGCGTCCAGGTGGGGTTCATGCTGGTAGGCCGTCAGGATGAGGAACTCCTGAATGCCGTGGTCTTCCCATTTCGCCAGGAGCTCGTTCAGGGCCCTGTGCAAGGTCTTTCTTTCGATACCGGTGGATCCGGCGTAGCTGTCATTCCCCGGATTCCAGACTCCATAGCTGAACGTGGGAGCCAGGAGAATCCGGCACCGTCTGGATATTTCCTGAGCCACCCTCTCTGTGATGAAGGTGTTCGTTCCCAGGGGCAAATGGGGCCCGTGCTGAACCATGGCACCCACCGGCAGTATGAGGCGGGGATCCCGTGCCAGGATTCGACCTACTTCCGGCCAGGGAAGGTGCTGAAGAGACCATGATGGATCAGGGCCCCCCACCCCTCGCTTCTCCTGGTACGACACCGTCACGCTCCTCATGGCATGTCATCTGGGGGGGAGCCCTGGTCCTGGCGGCCTGGACCCGATGGACCTCTCCCCTCTGGCTCCTTGTCTCGACAGGGTTCTTCCTGCTCTGGGCGCTCCGATTCCGAACGGGGAACCGACTTCAGGCTGCCGCCGCCCTTCTTGTCCTTTCAGGGACAGTATTGGGGTTCGGAGCCCAA
Source organism: Gemmatimonadota bacterium (assembly GCA_050049805.1). GTDB lineage: Bacteria > Gemmatimonadota > Gemmatimonadetes > Longimicrobiales > Gaopeijiaceae > JABDNZ01. The sequence continues at coordinate 28,120 of JASFVN010000002.1, read as the reverse complement.
GGCCAGCTATGGGTTTCCGGGAGGGACGGTGGAGACCTCTTCGCTCAGCGGGCGGACCGGGTCTCGCAGGCCCTGGCGGAGCGCTTCGAGAAGGTGTTGGAGTCAGGTGAAGGGGCGGTTCAGGACGTTCGAGGGACGGTGGAGAGCCGGGGAGCGATCGGCCAGGACGAACTCTCCCGGATCCGCCGGAGGTGGAGCGTCTCAGCCCTGGCCGTCTACGACGCAGAAGGGCGCCCCCAGGCTTGGGTCGGAGTCCACCGGGGCCGGGTGCCGGGAGCCATTCGCCAGGCAGAGACTCCTTATTCCTTTGCCGGGGGCCCCCTCTTTCGATACCTGTACTTCACGGTCTCCCTCCCTGAGCCAGGAGGAACGGCCGTGGCTGCCATCCTTCTCCAAGCCAACCTCCCGGGCGGGCTGGAGGGATCGGGGGTGGCATCGCGGTTCAAAAGGGAAACGGGTATCCCCATCCAGATACTTCCGCCCCACCGAGTGGCACCGGATCGAGCCGTCCTCGATCTGGGATGGGAGAACGATCCTCTCTTGAGGGTCGAGATGGCCGAAATGGCTCCGGAAGAGTTGTGGGCTCCCCGCGTCCGTTTCTGGGTGAGGTGGGTGAGCCTGTTCTTGCTTCTGGCCTGGGGCCTGTTGGCCGTGGGCGCCAAGGGCTTTTCGGGCCATCAGGTCGGAGCCGGATTATGGCTCCTCGCGCTTGTCCTCCTGATCCCGTCGGAGCGAGTGTGGCCCGGTGTCACCCTCTCCTCACCCGCCCAATTCCTGCTTCCGGGGCCCCTCGGGATTCCCCTCGGTCAACTGTTGGCACTCCTGGCGGCTCTCGGGGTCCTCGCCGGCTTGTTCCCGCTGAGACCACGGGCCTGGGCGTCACCGCTGGTGGCGGGAGCGACCGTCGCCATTGCCTTCCCCGCCCTGGAAGGATGGATCAGGGAAGGGGCTTCGGCGGCCCTCCTTGCCGGCGGAGTAGGAGGCTTCCTCCCCTATCAGCTCTCTTTGGCCCTCTCCCTTTCCTTGGCCGCCTACTTCGCTCTGGCGGTTCGGGCGGAGGTCGGAACCGGAGCTGGAAGGGGGGGGTTCGTGGTCGGCGGGGTCGTTTTGGCATCGGTCCTGTCCTTCGCCCTGGGGCTCTTGGCACGGTCTGGACCGGGGGTGTCACCCCTCCTCCTGGCGCCGTGGGGTGTGGCCGCTTTCCTTGCGGCCCGGGGATTGGCCGGGAAACTCAAGGGAAAGGGGAGTCTCACCTGGGCTCTGGCGGCGGTCCTGGGAATCTCCGCGGCTGTTCCTGCAGCCTGGGGCACGCAGATCCAGGCACGAATGGCGGAGGCGGAAGCTCAGTTGTCCGATCTGGGAGCGGAACCTGATCCATACCTGGAATTCCGCTTGCACGAGTTGGCCGAGTTTTCCGATTCCCTCGACGCCATCATCTCCTCCCCGGTGGAACTCCTCTTCGAGATCTGGGCGTCTACAGGCCGGTATGGAGAGCCCATACCGATGTGGATCACCTTGTGGTCTCCGGGCGACCTGCCCCAGGAGGACCTCTCAATGGGCGTCCACGGGCCCAGGCCCCCGGAAGTGGACGATTTCCTTGAAGAGGTCCGGGCTGGAGGCCGGCCGCTGATCCGGCACCTGGGGCTGGAGGACGGCCGCTATGTGCTCCTGGTGCCTCTGGAGGGAGACCGGGTACTCTCGGCATGTGTGCCTCCCCCCGGTTCGGCATCCTTGTCATCGGCCCTGGGGCCCATTTTTGCCGCCATGGGCCAGCCGGGCCTCGGGCGCCTGAACCTGGTCCCGGTCCCAATGGAGACTCCCGCCGAGAGTACGCCGGTCACCTGGGAGCTCCAGGAGGCAGGGTGGAGGGGAAGTACTCTGGTCCATTTTCCCGGAGGTGGATACTCCGCCCATCAGACGGTCTCTATCCCCAAGCCTTCCCACATGCTGGCTCGAGGTACGCTGGCCATCGTCCTGGACCTCTTCCTCATTCTGGCCATCTGGGGTTTGGGCCGGACCATGTCCCGAGGCCGCGAAGTGCAGCCGCGAGAGGCTCTCCGGATCCTCGGCAGTTTCCGGGCCAAGGTTACACTGGCCCTCTTTGGGTTCTTCTTCCTTTCCATCGCCATCTTTGGAACCCTTGCCTTCCAGACCCTCTCCGGAGCCGCCGAAAGGACCGCCTCGGCGGTGGCAGAGCGGCTGGTGGAAGATGGGGCCCTCGGATACCTGGACGTGAGCGGCCAGATGGAGCTCCTGGCTCAGCAGGTGGGAGCCGACCTGTTGGAATATCGGGATGGCGAACTCATCGACGGGTCCGCGGAGGAGCTGGTGGAGCTGGGGCTCTACGAGGGATGGGTGCCCGAGCCCCTCTTCCGCACCCTGGAGGGGAGAACGGAGGTCCGAGCCACCTACCAGTCCTCCCTTGCCCGTTGGGCCTACGTAATGGCCTTCCGGCGCCTCCCGGACGGGGATATCCTCGGAACCCCGGTCCCGGTGGAAGCAGGGGCCACGGCCCTCCGGCGTCAGGAGGTGGCGGATCTTCTGGGATTTGCCATCGTGCTCGGTGCCGCCCTCTCCCTGGGCCTTGCCTTCCTCGTGGGGGGAACCCTTACGCGGCCCATCGAGACGCTCCAGGTCGCTTCCGAGAGGGTCGGTGCGGGAAACCTGAACGTTCGCCTCCCTGCCAACCGAAATGATGAGTTCGGATCGGTTTTCGGTGCGTTCAATCGAATGGTCCAAGGAATCCGCCGTGCCCGCCGTGCCCTTCTTCGGACCACCCAAAGGACCAAGGCCATCGTAGAAGAAGCGGCCACCGGGGTGGTGGCTCTGGACTCCTCCGGGAGGGTCACCCTGGCCAACCCCCGGGCCGAGACCCTGCTGAAAGAGGAGATCCAGGTTGGTGAATCCCTACCGGGTAGGGACGGAAGCGCGGCGGAGTTGGTGCGTTGGGTGGACCTCTATTTCAGGGATGGAATCCATGAAGCGAATACCGAGTTCCAGCTGGGACCCCGGCGGATCAGGGTGCGTGCCCGACGGGTGACCGGAGAGGGCCCCCTGGGGGGCGCCGTTCTCAGCCTGGAGGACGTCACGGATGAGCTTCGTACGGAACGGATCCTGGCCTGGGGTGAGATGGCCCAGCAGGTGGCCCACGAAGTGAAAAACCCCCTGACGCCCATCAAGCTCAGCGTCCAGCACCTCCAGCGTGCCTGGGAGGATCGGAGGGCGGATTTCGGGGACATCCTGGGGAAGAACATCGGGGTGATTCTGAGGGAGATCGAGCATCTGGCTGCCATAGCCAAAAGCTTCTCCAGGTTCGGGGCTCCTCAGACCTCAGGTGAGATGCCCCTTGAATCCGTTGATGTGGGGGCCGTCACCGAAGAGGTCATGAACCTCTACCGAGGGGGTGAAGGAGCTTTGGATTTCCAGACGGCCATTCCGCCCGGCCTTCCCCTCGTACAGGCCAGGGAGTCGGAATTGAGGGAGGTTCTCATCAACCTTCTGGAGAACTCCAGAGCCGCCATCACGGAGGAGGGCCGTGTGCTGATCAGGGCTGAATCCCTGGGCCACGGGGTCGATCTACGGGTCAGGGACAACGGCAAGGGCATTCCTACTGAGCTACTTTCCCGGATCTTCGAGCCCCACTTCTCTACTCGATCCACCGGAACCGGTTTGGGCTTGGCCATCGTCCGGCGTTTGGTGGAATCCTGGGGGGCCACGGTGACGGTTGAGAGTGAGGTCGGAGTGGGGACCGAAATCGAAATCGTTCTCGTTGGATGGGAAGAGGGTGAGAAAGGAAGTGAGGAATCGGGGTGACGCCATGGAACTGAGGGACTGGCTGGAGAGGGAACAAGATCTGATCTCAGGCCGCTGGCGCTCAGAAGTCCGGGCTCGACTGGGTCGGCTTTCAGACCCAGAAGACCGCCTCTTGACCTCCTTCCTCCGTCACCTGGTGGAGTTTCTTCCCTATTGCCTGAGCCAGCCGAAGGATCACGGGGTCGAGGTCTGGCAGCAAGCTGCCCACCTCTATGGATCCCTGGCGCTGCGAAGGGGGCTTGCAGCAGGGGAAGTCGTGGAGGAGATGGGCCTTCTCCGGGAAGGCATCCTGAAGTTGCTCTTCGATGAGGGGCCGCGGCGCTGGGAGGATCGGCCTTTTCAACGGGAACTCATGGCCCTCAACCGTTGTCTGGACCGGGCGGTGGTGGCAGCCAGCGTGGCCTATGTCGACGACCTCTTCTTCGCCCATCTCCAGGGCTCCGGGGTTCCCGAGGGCCTGACGGACGAGGTGAACGAAGAGACCATGGCCCAACTGAACTCACTCCGGGAGGAGTTGGACCCGGAGGGCTCGAGGCACGGGTAGGAGATAGGAACCCATGGCAGATACCCAACCGACGTGGAGTCAGGAGAGGACCCGAAGCGACTGCCTCGGCGACATGCAGCCGGAGGAGCTTCGACAATCGACTAGAGCGGTGGCGGATTGGATTGTCGACTACCTGACCGGGGTGTCGCGTTATCCCGTCCTCGCCCAGGTGAGCCCCGGCGAGATTCGCGAGAGTCTGCCCCCTCGATTGCCGGAGGAAGGAGAGCCCTTCCGAACCATCTTCGGGGACTTCGAAAAGCTCGTCCTTCCGGGGGTCACTCATTGGAACCACCCGGGTTTCTTCGCTTATTTTTCCATTACCGGCTCAGCTCCGGGGGTTCTGGGGGAAATGCTTGCCTCGGCGATGAACGTCAACGCCATGGTGTGGCGGAGTTCGCCGGCTGGAACGGAGTTGGAGGAGCATGCCCTTGGATGGCTCAGGGATCTCCTGGGACTTCCCGGTTGCTTCGATGGAACCATCAACGATACGGCATCCTCATCCACCCTCTACGCCCTGGCTGCTGCCAGGGAAGCGAAGCTCCCCGAATCCTGGGAGGAAGGGTTGAGCGGGGCCCCACGGTGCCGCTTCTACACCTCCGAACAGGCCCACGCATCGGTGGACAAAGCCGTCATCACCTTGGGCTTCGGCCGGGATGGAGTCAGGAAAATCCCAACCGACGATGCCTTCCGAATGGTGCCGAAGGAGCTTCGCAGGGCGTTGGAGGAAGACCAGAACGCCGGCATCAAGCCTCTGGGTGTTATCGCCACACTGGGCACGACCTCCACCACCAGCGTGGATCCGGTGGCCGAGATCGCGGAGCTCGCGGCGGAGTTCGACCTCTGGCTCCACGTGGATGCCGCTTACGGCGGGCCGGCGGCAGCCGTTCCGGAGCTCCGGCCGCTCTTCACCGGATGGGAGAACGCCGACTCCATCGTGGTGAATCCGCACAAGTGGCTATTCACGCCCATCGACTGTTCCGTCCTTTATGCCCGGGACCCTGAGCAACTCAGGAAGGCCTTCTCCCTGACTCCCGAGTACCTCACCACTTCCGAGGCCGGTGTGGCCAGGAATCTCATGGATTACGGGATGTCCCTGGGCCGCCGATTTCGATCTCTGAAGCTCTGGTTTGTGCTCCGCTATTTCGGCGCCGACGGGATCCGGTCCAGGATCCGTCACCACGTGGAGATGGCAAGAGAGGTGGCAGCCTGGATCGACAAAGCCCCCGGGTGGGAACGGGTGGCTCCAGTGCCTTTCAGCACGGTGGTGCTACGGTACGCACCCGAGGGCTACTCGGCCGAGGATCAAGACCGGCTGAACCAGGCCATAATGGACCATGTGAACCGTTCAGGTGAGGTGTTCCTGTCCCACACCGTCTTGAACGGACGAACCTGCCTTCGCATCGCCCTGGGAAACCTCAGGACCGAGATACGCCACGTGGAGCGCTGCTGGCAGCTCCTGAATGAGGCGGCGGAAAGAACCTCCTGAACCGCGTCCGCCTGGTGGGCCTTTGGCCCCAGGCAAGGATCATGGAGAGAATCGCCAGGCCCGCCATGGCGAACCCCCCCAGAAGAGAGTCCTCTGGGGGGGGTAAGATTTCTTCCTTCCGGCCTTCATGCAGGGCCCATGGCCAAGGGGTCAGTCGAGTTCCCTGACCTCGCGAACAAGGTCCTGCATGGAGGGCTTGGCCGAACCGAAGAACATCATGGTCTTCTCCATGTAGAAGAGGGGGTTGTCGATCCCGGCAAAACCCGGGCTCAGACTTCTCTTCATGACGATGACGTTCTTGGCATGGTCCACGTTCATGATGGGCATCCCGGCGATAACGCTCTGGGGGTTCCGGGCCTCGGGATTCACCACGTCATTGGCTCCGACGATGAGGGCAACGTCCGTGTCCTTGAACTGGTCGTTGATCTCTTCGTCATCGTAGAGCTGATCGTAGGGCACGTCGGCTTCGGCCAAAAGCACGTTCATGTGTCCGGGCATGCGGCCAGCCACCGGGTGGACACCGAACTTGATGTCTATCCCCCGCTCCTCCAGGAGGTCACAGAGCTTCTTCAGATCGTGCTGGGCCTGTGCTACCGCCAGCCCGTAGCCGGGGACGATGATGACCGACTGGGCATAGCCGAGGATCATGGCGGCGCCCTCGGCGTCTACGGACCGAGCCGTCTTGTCACCGGCACCGATCTGGTCAGCCGTGGCACCCTCGGATCCGAAACCGCCGAAGACCACATTGGCCAGGGAGCGGTTCATGGCCTTGCACATGATGTTGGTGAGAATCAGCCCCGATGCCCCCACCAGAGCCCCGGAGATGATGAGGACCATATTCCCCAGGATGAAGCCGGCCATGGAGGCGGCCAGCCCCGAATAGGAGTTCAGGAGGGAGATGGCCACCGGCATGTCCGCTCCTCCAATGGCGTTCACCAGGAGCACACCCAGAAGGAGCGCCACTGCCACGAACACCAGGAAGACGGTCATGTTCGGGTCCATGACAACCATGTAGATCCCGGCTCCCAGGACGAAGAGGAAGAAAACCGCGTTCAGGAAGCGCAGGAAATTGTTGGTGACGGGGTTTCCGGTGACGTAACCGGCCAGTTTCCCGAAGGCCACGAGGCTTCCCGAAAAAGTCACCGCTCCGATGAGCATGGCCAGCATGATGGAGGTCCCCTCGCCGGGAGGCAGGAGGCCGGCCTGCTGGATGTGCATGAACTCGGCCCCGGCCACCAGGGCCGAGGCGCCACCACCAAACCCGTTGAATAAGCCCACCATCTCGGGCATGGCCGTCATCTTCACCATTCGGGCCGCCGTCGCTCCGATCAGGGAGCCGATGATGATCCCGGTGATGATCCAGGTCCAGGACAGGATATCGGTCTGGACCAGGGTCACCACGATGGCGATAAGCATGGCGAGGGCCGCCATCTGATTCCCTCTCCGGGCTGTTGCCGGGGAGGAAAGCTGCTTAAGGCCGGCGAGGAAGAGGAAGGCCGAGAGAAGGTAGGCCAGATCCGCGTAGAAAGTCACAGGATGTTCCTCGTTCTTGTGTTCGTTTTCTCGTCAAATCCGGAAGACATTCGCCGGACCTTATTTCTTCTTGAACATCTCGAGCATTCGGTCGGTCACCATAAAGCCGCCCACCACGTTGATGGTGGCGAAAATGATGGCGATCAACCCAAGAACTGCGATAACGGGTTCGTCACCCATGTTCGTCCTGGCCGAGATGACGAGCCCCCCGATGATGGCGATGCCCGAGATGGCGTTGGCGCCGGACATGAGGGGCGTGTGGAGTGTCGGGGGCACCTTGGTGATGACTTCCTTCCCGGCCAGAGTGGCCAGGATGAAGACATACAGGCCCACCAACATGATCGGCATGCTTTCCATTCAAGAATCTCCCACGGTGGAGTTTCGACCGTCTTTCATCTCTAGTTTCCGCCCAGGGCTTCCCGGGTGGCTTCGTGCCGAACGTCGTTCTGATGCGTGACACACACACCGGCGATGACTTCGTTCTCGAAGTCCAGGTTCAGGGACCCGTCCTCCTTGTTCACCATTTCCATGACGAAGGTGACGAGGTTCTTGGAGAACATCATGCTGGCGTGGTACGGCATGCTGGCCGGCAGGTTTACGGGCCCGAGAATCTGGACCTCGTTATGAATCACGGTCTCACCGGCTTTGGTGAGCTCGCAGTTGCCCCCGGTTTCAGCCGCCAGGTCCACGATGGCGGACCCCGGCTTCATGTTCTCCACCATCTCCTTGGTGATGAGAATCGGAGCTTTGCGACCGGGGATCTGTGCGGTGGTTACCACCACGTCCTTGTCCTTGAGGGACTCCCCGATGAGAGCCAACTCCCTCTCGTGTTGATCCTCGGAGAGGGCCTTGGCGTAACCGCCTTCGTCTTCCATGTCTCCCACGTCCAACTCCAGGAACTTCGCCCCGAGGCTTTCGCATTGCTCTTTTACCGCGGGTCGGACGTCGAAGGCCTCCATAACGGCGCCCAGACGACGGAAGGTGGCCAGAGCCTGGAGACCCGCCACCCCGGCACCAAGCGTCAAGGTCTTGGCCGGCCGGACCGTACCGGCCGCGGTGGTGAGCATGGGAAGGAACTTCCCGATGGCATTGGATCCCAGCAGCACGGCCTTGTAGCCGGAAACCGTGGCCTGGGAAGAGAGGATATCCATGGACTGAGCCCGGGTGATCCTGGGCATGAGCTCCATGGCCATGGCGGTGACGCCGGCGTCCCGAAGGGCTCTCACGATGTCCAGATTCGTCGTGGTCTGCAAAGAGCTCACCACGATCTGGTCTTTCGAGAGAATCCCAACTTCCTCCACCGAAGTCGGCTGGACCTTCAGCACGATGTCGGCACCAGCCACTGCGGAGGATGGGTCGGGAGCAAGTGACGCTCCCTGCTCCTCGTACTCCGAGTCCAGGAAGCCCGCCCGCAGGCCGGCGTCCTTTTCCACCACGACCTCGATCTCTTTTTTCTTGAGAAACTTTACTCCGTCCGGAACCAGGCCCACCCGGGTTTCATTCGGATTGGTTTCCTTCAGGACCGCGACCTTCATGCGTCAACTCCGTGTCGAGGAGTACAGGTTTCAGCGCTTCCACTACAAAAAGGTGCCTTGGGCCGACCAGGGGACCGTTGGTGAAAAGGTCCTTTCAGGACCTCGTCGCTACGGCTCTCCTGGCTTGGAGTGTCAGCGTTGGCTGCCCCCGTGGCTTTCGCACACCGACGACTCCGTTACCCCGAAAGTTGTGAGAAAAGCTTCGTCCAGAGCCGAAGAAAAGTAACGCTCTTTCCACGTGGTGCAACGGTGGACGGACGGGTCCAGCCAGGGCGTTCTCCGAGTCCCGCTCCAATGGGTCGGGGCCGGGGGCCGGGAAGACGGCTTTTCGTCATACAATCTCGCTACCGCTCATTCGCCGACAAGGTGTCTTACCGCCGAGACGAAAGAGGGAAAACGAAGGAAATCATTGTGAATCGGGGGAACGTTGTCGTACTCCCACATTTCGTAGGGCTCCACCAGGATCGCGGCTGCGCCAACGGTCAGGGCCGGGTTGATGTCACTCCGAATACTGTTCCCGATCATGGTGGCCGAAGCTGGATTCTGTACCCCGAACTGACGTAGGGCATGGCGGAAGGACTCAGGAGACTTCCGCTCGACGACGACCACCCGTTCTTCCCCCAGGATTCCGAGGGCCCCGGAGTCCCTGATCCGGCCAACCTGGTACTCTTCCTGGGCCGATTGGGAGAAAATGGCTGTGGGTATGCGGCGAGCCAAACTCTCCAGGGCGCCGAGGCTCCCGTTCATCATCCGAGGTTTCCCGAGAAAATCCCGGCCGAGGGCACCGCAGGCCTCTTCCACCGGAAGTTCGGGGGTCCTGCCGGCCTTGTCGCAGAGGCGCAGGTAGGTCTGCCTGAAGGAGGGTTCCATGCGAAAAGGGCCCATACCATGTTCCGCGAGGAGAATCGGATCGACCTCGTCGTAGTGGGTCCGCCTAGCGATCTCATAGGGAAAACCCTCCTCCCGAAGCCGCTGGAAGAGCGCTTCCCGGGCCATCTGAAAGGCTGGAGCCGTCTCAACAAGCGTGTCGTCGAAGTCTACCAGGGCCAGCATCGTCATGGATTCGCCCAGTCTACGGGTCGTTGTTGGGTCAGGACTCTCGGCAGTTATTGCCGAGAAGGCAAGGCCCACTTTTTTGCGCGGGAGGCTGACTCTTCGATGTTGGCGCAGTTGACGGCTCCGGCCCTCCAGGGCATTGACAGTTATCTGGTTCGGGTGGAAGTGGATCTCGGTACCGGTCTTCCTTCCTTTTCCGTGGTTGGCTTGGCGGAGGGGGCCGTCCGGGAAGGGCGTGACCGGGTCTGGGCCTCCCTCCAGAACTCGGGGTTCTCCATCCCGCCACGAAGAATCACGGTCAACCTTGCTCCTGCAGACATTCGAAAAGAGGGGAGCAGCTTCGATCTACCTCTTGCGGTAGGCCTTCTGACTGGGGCCGGCCAAATCCCGGCCGGGAGCCTGGAAGGGAAGGCCTTCGTCGGAGAATTGGGCCTCGACGGGGGCCTTCGGCCCTTGAGGGGCGCCCTTTCGCTGGCGGAAGGGTGCAAGAGAGCCGGGGTCGAAACCCTGGTACTTCCGGCGAAGAACGCAGCGGAGGCAGCGGTGGTTCGGGGGCTCGAGGTGTTGGGAGCCGGAACCCTGGTCGAGGTGGTGAAGCATCTCAAGGGAGAGCGGACCCTGGTTCCGTTCAAATCTCCTTCATGGGAGGAACAGGGGAGCCGGGCCGAAGGATACGGAGATCTGAGCGAGGTCAAGGGGCAGGGCCACGTCAAGCGAGCTCTGGAGATCGCCGCCGCCGGCGGCCACAACCTCTTGATGCTGGGTCCCCCTGGTGCGGGGAAGACCATGCTCGCCAGGCGTCTTCCAGGCATCTTGCCTCCCCTCTCCTTGGAGGAGGCCATGGAGGTCACCCGCGTGCACTCCGTGGCCGGGATCCTTCCGGAGAGGAAGCCCCTGATGGGAAGTAGGCCTTTTCGGGCTCCCCATCACACCGTGAGCGACGCGGGCTTGGTGGGTGGAGGGAGCATCCCGCGGCCGGGAGAAGTAAGCCTGGCTCACAACGGCGTCCTTTTTCTCGACGAGCTCCCGGAATTCCGTAGGAACGTTTTGGAGGCTCTTCGGCAGCCGTTGGAGGACGGAAGGGTGGTTCTTGCCCGTGCCCGGCTGACCTTGCGGTTCCCGGCCCGATTCGTCCTGGTGGCGGCCATGAATCCCTGTCCGTGCGGGTTCTTCGGAGACGGTGGGGAACGGTGTACCTGCGATCCATCGGTCGTCTCGAGATACCGCAACCGGGTCTCGGGGCCTCTCCTCGACCGCATCGACCTCCACGTATCCATGGGAAGGGTGCCGTTTCAGGAGCTCTCCGGAGAAGGCAGGGAGGGAGAGAGCTCGTCGGTCCGAGGGAGGGTTCGAGAAGCCCGGGATGCTCAGGTCCGACGGTTTCAAAAACTCACCCATGTCCATTGCAACGGACAGATGGGGCCCGCTGAGATCCGATCTTTCTGCCGCCCCAGTTCCGAGGTGACGCGGCTCCTTCAATCCGCCTTGGACCGGCTCGGTCTTTCTGCACGAGCGTATCACCGCATACTGAAAGTCGCCCGGACGGTGGCGGATCTCGACCACTCCAGCGGAATCGGGCCTTCTCACGTAGCCGAGGCCATCCAATACCGGAGCATGGATCGGGCGTACCCTCTCTAACCGGATCTGGGCTTCGGTGTCCCCCGGGCGCGGCGGATGATTCCCGGCCACCTGGCGGATCGGAGTCGGAGGCGAGAGTGTAAGAATGTCATCGAATCCAGCTGCTCCTCTGCCCGGACGGAACGGAACGAAATGACCATGCTCTTCTTTCAGGAGGCGGATACCGTCCCCTCACCTCCCATCGAAGGAATGATCCGGGACGTGGAGATGGGCGTTCGTGGCTGGGTCGAGGGCGTCACAGGCATGGGGTACGAATCTCAGAACAACGTCCTCCTCTCACTCCTCGCCGTCGTTCTCATCTATGGTCTTCGGAGACTGATTCTCCGGCTCGTAGACCGGAGGGTTTCAGACCCCAAGATCGTCTACCAGTGGTCGAAGAGCTCCTCCTATATCGCCCTCCTCCTGTCCGTCATCATGGTGGGTACCATCTGGTTGGAGGGCCTGCGGTCTCTTGGGACATTCCTGGGCCTTCTTTCGGCCGGTCTCGCCATCGCCCTCAAGGATGTGGTGTCCAGCATGGCAGGGTGGGCCTTCATCCTCTGGCGGCGCCCCTTCCAATTGGGAGACCGGATCCAGATTGGGGACAGGGCCGGTGACGTCGTGGATATCAGATTGTTCCAGTTTACGATCCTGGAGATCGGAAACTGGGTGGATGCCGATCAGAGCACCGGCCGTATCATCCATGTCCCGAACCTGGCCGTTTTTACCGAGCCGCTCTTCAACTACACCGCCCAATTCGAATTCATCTGGAACGAAATCCCGGTCCTCGTCACCTTCGAGAGTGATTGGAGGAGGGCGAAGGAGATCCTTCAGGGCATTCTGGACGCCAAAGCGGGTGATGCGGTGAAAGAAGCCGAGATAGCCATGCGTACCGCTACAAAGAAGTTCCTGATCCATTTCCGAAAGCTGACGCCGAAGGTGTATACCTCGGTGGAGGACTCGGGTGTTCTCCTCACCCTCCGTTTCATCTGCCGTGCAAGGGAAAGGCGGGGGCGGACGGAGGAGCTATGGGAATCCATCCTCGACTCCTTCGGTGAGGAGGACACCATCGACTTCGCTTATCCCACGACGCGGATGTACCACAACCTTGTGGAAGGAAAGGCCGGCGCCAGGGCAGAACTCCCTCCAGGGCTGGAGGGTAGGCCTTGAGGCGCAGTTGGACCCAGGACGGGTTGACCATCGGACCCGGGGGCTGGAGCTTCTTCATACCGGGCTGCGCGAGGCCCGTTTCTATCAGCCGTAGTAGCGTCGTGCCGTAGATATCCGAGCGATCCATGCGACTCTTCATCGCCATCAACATCCCCAAGAAAGAGCGGGACAGGATTCACCGGTCCGCCAGACCCCTCCGGGAAAGAGACTACCCGGTGCGCTGGGTAGCTTCCGACCTCTTTCACCTGACACTCAAGTTCCTGGGGGAGATCCGGCCGGAAGCCGTGCCGGCCATCGAGAGCGTCCTGGAGCGGGTCGCCGGGACCACCGAGGGTTTCAAGATGGACATCGGCGGGTTCGGTGCTTTTCCCACGATCCGGCGACCGAGGGTGATCTGGTTGGGAGTGGAGCCCTCCCCGGCACTTCGTTGCTTGAAACAGGACCTGGAATGGGCCCTCTCCGATAAGGGTTTCGAACGGGAGACCAGAGCCTTTCACCCCCATTTCACTCTGGGGCGGGCCAAGGCCAACGACGGAGCCGGAGCATTTCGTGGCCTGGATGTGCTTGCTTCGGAGCTTTCCTACGGCAGTGAAGTGAAGGTTCGAAAGGTCGATTTGATGGAGAGCCATCTGTCTGCTTCGGGCCCCCGATACGAAATCCTGACCAGCTTCCCTCTCAAGACTCACAAAAGCTAGGGGGCCCGTGCATGTTCGATTGGCTCGGAGGCCTGTTTCGAAAAGCGCTGTTCCTGGTTCTCCTCCTGCTGGCTGCGTATGCCGGCTGGCTTTGGGGCCCGGAGGTCTTCCCTCGAATCCATGATTGGCTAGGCCTCGCAGGAGGCAGCGAGTCCCAGGAGGTTGCAACTTCACCTGCCATCGCAGACTCCGCCTTGGCCGAGATTCAACGTTTCCGCCGGGGAGAGGGTTCGGACCAACTGGCCCTCGATGCAAGTGAGCTTACCTCCCTGGTGCGCTTCTCCATCCCGGAGCTCATGCCGGAGGGAGTGGTGAATCCCGCGGTGACGCTTAAGGAGGGGCGGATCCATTTCCGGTCCCGGGTCGCCTTGGCCTCTTTTCCGGACCTGCCTGACCTCGGGCCGTTCCTCGGCATCCTCCCGGACACCGTGGATGTGGCCCTCGAGGCCACCATGATGCCCTTCGGGGAAGGGAGGGCCGCTCTCTTGGTCCACAAGGTGGAAGCCATGCGCATTCCTTTGCCCGGGAGGGTGGTGCCGGAAATCCTGCAAGCCATGGGAAGAGAGGAGCGGCCGGGGCTTCCGCCGGAAGCCATTATGGTTCCGCTACCCTCTGGTCTCGGCTCGGCCTACATTTCAACCGACAGTCTCGTCCTTTCCCGCGACTCCTGACGGTCCGGTTGCCATGGCTGAAATCCTCATCGTCGACGACGAAGAGTCTATCGGCGACGCCCTGAAGCAGGTATTCGAATACGAAGGCCATCAGGTCCGGGTAGCCCGAAATGGCCCCGATGCCCTGGCCATGGCAGACGAGTCCCCGCCCGATGTGACCTTTCTCGATGTGAAAATGCCGGGCGTGGACGGTCTGGAGGTCTTGGATCGATTCCGGAGTGAGGACCCCCAGGCCCTGGTCATCATGATCAGCGGGCACGGCACCATCGATACCGCCGTGGAGGCGACCCGGAAGGGTGCCTACGACTTTCTTGAAAAACCCCTCGATACAGACCGTCTCCTTGTCACGCTGAGAAATGCCCTGGAGGTCAAGGGGCTTTCTGCCAGTGTGGAGCGGCTTCTGAGCCAGGTAGAGAGCCGGCATGAGATCGTCGGGTCTTCCTTTCAGATCCGGCAGGTTCTGGAGCGGACCGAGAGGGTCGGAAACACGGATGCACGAGTCCTCATCACCGGCGAGAACGGAACGGGGAAGGAGTTGGTGGCTCGGGCGATCCATCGGCTCTCCGATCGCGCCGAGGAGCCTTTCGTGGAGGTGAACTGCGCGGCCATACCTTCGGAGCTCATCGAGTCGGAGCTATTCGGCCACATAAAGGGCTCCTTCACGGGGGCGGTGGCGGATCGGGCCGGGAAATTCGAGCAGGCTCATGGCGGCACCCTTTTCCTCGATGAGGTGGGGGACATGTCGCTGGCAGCCCAAGCCAAGGTCCTCCGGGCCCTGGAGCAGGGGGTCGTGACCCGTGTCGGCAGTTCCAAACCCATCGGGGTGGACGTCAGGGTCGTGGCCGCCACCAACAAGGACCTGGAATCGGAGATTCGGGAAGGTCGGTTCCGGGAGGACCTCTACTATCGGCTCAACGTGGTGCCCATCGAGATTCCACCTCTTCGGAATCGCCGGGAAGACATTCCCATGCTGGTCCGCCACTTCGTGAGCCTGCTGGAGAAGAACGATCGGGTCACCCCCCGGGAGATCTCCGCCGCCGCGGTGGAGAAGCTCCAGGGGCTGGATTGGCCCGGAAACGTTCGGGAGCTCCGGAATACGGTGGAACGACTCCTGATCCTGTCCACGGGCCCGGTCATCGGTGAGGAGGACGTGGAGTTCTTGGTCTCGGGTGGGGACTCCGGGGGCGGTCTGGGCGCTGAGATCCTCCATGCCGAGAGCTTTTCGGAGTTCAAGGAACAGGCGGAGCGAGCCTACCTCCTCCAGAAGCTCCGGGAGCACGACTGGAACGTTTCGGAGACCGCCCGTAGCGTGGATATGCCCCGATCCAACCTCTACAAGAAAATCGAGCGCTACGGTCTGGTCAGGGAAGAGTAGGAGCCGACGGCCCCGAGGTCGGCTGGGGTCCGGGCGGGACGGGGCGGGGTAGTGTTCAGGGTTCTGCCGCCCGCGGTGGGGAACCCCAGGCACTGGAGAAGTCCAGAACCTACCTCCTTATCTCAACTCCCGCCGGAAGCTCATAGAGGGCGCCCACCGTCCTGAAATCCCTGGCCGTGAGTCGGGTGGAGGTGTTGGTGGGGAACATGACGTCCCTGGGATCATCGCTGTGCGGGAGGCCGAGGGCGTGCCCCATCTCGTGGGCTGCGACGAGCTCCACCTCCTCGGGAGACAACGGGGCCCGGCCCGGCCCGGGAGAGTGGGTGGCGATCCTGAACCCGACCACCCGCATCTGCCCTTCCCCGTGGGAAAAGGCCCACTGCACGTCGGCCCGGCCCAGGCGTCCATCATCGATGGTTCGGGCCCACTCCACGGTTATGTCCGGACGGACCGAAGGGGCCCTGGTTTGAACGGAGAGGGGGATCGGGTGCCCGTGCCAGGAGCGAATGCCCCTGGCGGCAGCAGCCTGTAAAGCCCTTGACTCCCGGGGTGGAAGGCCATCCGGCTCCGGAACCAGAACCCGAATCATGGGTGTATCCAGAGGCCAGTGCAGGATCCTCATGCTTCCATTCGTCTCCAGCTCCGCACATAGATATCCGACGTCCCGGCATGCATCATCCGCCGCCAGTGCCGCGCCCCTGACCTCGGGTTGCTGTTCCGTCGGGAGGGATTCCATGAGGGCTTGGCATTCTTCCGGGCTCAATCCCTGACATTCCTGCGGTAGGGAAGGAGGGCCTTCGCTCCGTTTGAAAGCGCCGGATCCCAACCCCAGGGCAAGAACCACGAAGATGGTCAGAGCCAGGGCGGAGAACGGGGATCGAAGGGGGGATGGGGATGCCATGATGCTGTCCAGATCATGAAGCAGAGTTCGAGAGGGTGAACGATCTCCCCTTGGCCGGCTACCGAGCCGGCCGGTAGCAGGGTGGCCCAGGACTTTCCTCTTGCGCGGGGGCGTCTCAGCCCTCTCTTTCAACGTTATGCCCCTCGGTCCCGATTGGAAACCCGGAGGTGAGGTGGAGACAACCGCTCTTTTGGTCCTGTCGGCGGTGTGGGTTGCAGCGGCCACGGCAACCGGTTTCCTCTTGGCTCTCCTGGCCAGGAAGATTCACCCCGGCCTCAGCCTGGTGAAACTCTGGCTCTTCTATACCGTCCTGATGGCTACCTTGGTGGCTATCGTCTTTGTCGTGGCTTGGCTCTGAGTCGGGAGCGGCAATCGCCGGGGAACGGATGGGGAGAACCCCGTGTATCTTCCCTCCGTCGAGGGCCGAACCGAACCGGTCACAGGGGCCGGCTGGCTGATTCACAATGATGGAAATCCACGAGGGGCCCACGCTTTTCGGGTACCTCGGCAATCTACCTGTCGTCCATGCAGATCATCGCATCCAGCGTCCGAATTCTGAAGGATTGGCTTCGTTTCGCCTTCTTCACCGTCCTTCTCTTCCTGCTGGTCCGGGGTTTTCTCCTCGAGGCCTTCACCATCCCCACCTCGTCCATGGAAGGGACCCTTCTGGTGGGTGATTTTCTTTTCGTGAACAAAGCCCTCTATGGTGCTGAAATCCCTGGCACACAGGCGAGGCTTCCGGGATTCCGATCCCCGGAACGAGGGGAGGTCATCGTGTTTCGGCCTCCCCATGATCCTGGGAAGGTCTATGTGAAAAGGCTGGTTGGATTTCCCGGGGACACGCTGGAGATGAGGGAGAAGAGACTTTTCGTGAACGGAACGCGCCAGGAGGAGGACTACGTTCGGTACATGGACGATTCCGGTGACGCCGTGCATCCGAACATGAGATGGCAGTCCGACTACCTGGTGGCCTCGCCCCGCCGTAGATATTCACCTTCCAGAGATAACTGGGGGCCGCTGGTGGTGCCTCCCGACCGGTATTTCGTCCTGGGTGACAACCGGGACAACAGCGAAGATTCCCGTTATTGGGGGTTCATTCGCAGAGAGGACATCAAAGGTCACCCCTGGATCGTCTACCTTTCCCTGGATCCCGAAGCAGCTTCCTCAGGGAGTTGGCTGGGGAAAGTGCGATGGGATCGGGTGGGGCGTGTTGTCCACTAGAATCGCCCGAGATCCCCGGGTGGAGTTGCGCCGAGGCTCGGATAGCAGTTTTATTTCCTCACTCTGGCCGTTCTGAGGCCCCCTTGTTCCGTCGCTCACGAGGTTCCAGAGAATGAAATTCCCCTCCAAACGAGGACAGTTCCGAGAGGGGTCTCTGGATCAGTACCTGAAGGAGATCAGCGCCTACCCGCTCATCGACAGGGATGAGGAGGTCAGGCTGGCGAAGGAGATCCGAAAGGGTGAGGAGGCGGCTCTCAATAAACTGGTCCGCTCCAACCTGCGTTTCGTGGTTTCGGTGGCGAAAAAGTACCAGAACCAGGGGGTACCCCTTCCGGACCTCATCAATGAAGGGAATCTGGGCCTGATCCGGGCGGCTCATAAATTCGACGAAACCAAGGGAATCAAGTTCATCAGCTATGCGGTCTGGTGGATCCGACAGGCCATCCTCCAGGCTCTGGCCGAACAGAGCCGGATCGTCAGGGTTCCGCTGAACCGAGCCGGGGCCCTCCACCGCATCGGACGCCGGAGCTCCACCCTCCTCCAGGAACTGGGCCGGGAACCTACGGTCGAGGAGATTGCCGAGGAGCTGGAGATCTCACGGGAAGAGGTGGAGCGGACGCTTGCCATCTCCCAATCCCATCTCTCCCTGGACGCGCCGGTGACTCCGGGAGAAGACAATCGCCTTCTTGACTACCTTCCGGACCAGTACTCCCCCGGCCCGGAAGATGAAGCCTATCAACATGCCCTGAAGGAAACGGTGGAAGACGCTCTTTCCACCCTGAAGGAGAGGGAAGCCAAGATCCTGCGCCTCTACTTCGGCCTGGATGACCAGGAGCCCATGACGCTGGAAGAGATCGGGTCATTGCTCGGCATTACCAGGGAGAGGGTGAGGCAAATCAAGGAAAAGGCCCTTCTTCGCTTGAGGCACGCCTCCCGGGCCCGTTTCCTCGAAACCTTCATGCAGTAGGAAAAGCCCTCCGACCCGTTGACACTTCGGGGCCCCAGAAATAGCTTAGAAAGCTCTGTTTTGAACTAGCATTTTCGGGTTTACGGATGACGACGCTGACTCCGAAAAAGAATGAGATCGAGCGCCAGTGGTGGCTGGTGGACGCCGAGGGCATGCGCCTGGGGCGTCTGGCCACCGAAGTAGCTCGGATCCTTCGTGGCAAACACAAGCCGATCTACACGCCCCACCTGGACACCGGGGATCACGTTGTCGTGATCAACGCGTCCAAGGTTACCCTCAGCGGGAACAAGGCGGATCAAAAGACCTATTTCCGGCACTCCGGCTACATTGGCGGGCAGAAGCACATCCCGTTCAAGAAGATGCTGGAGAGCCACCC
Organism: Gemmatimonadota bacterium; assembly: GCA_050049805.1. Classification (GTDB taxonomy): domain Bacteria; phylum Gemmatimonadota; class Gemmatimonadetes; order Longimicrobiales; family Gaopeijiaceae; genus JABDNZ01. The sequence goes on along the minus strand of JASFVN010000002.1, from coordinate 9,160 downwards.
TGAGCGGGTCATCGAGCTCGCTGTCAAGGGAATGCTGCCGAAGAACACTCTCGGCCGGCACATGGGTGAGAAACTGAAAGTCTACGCTGGGGCCGAGCACCCTCATCAGGGTCAGCAACCTCAGCCACTCGAGATCAAAGGGTAGGCAGGACGGTTCATGGTTGCTGAGGAACTCCAGACGATCCAGACCGTTGGTCGACGGAAGACAGCCGTCGCCCGGGTCCTTCTTCGCCCGGGAGAGGGAGAGTGGACCATCAACGGTAGGCCTATGGCCGAATACTTTCCCCGCAAGGCCCATCAGGTCCGAGTGGAAGAGCCTCTCCTCGCCACCGAATTGGATGGCCGGTTCGACATCCAGATCAGGGTGAGGGGGGGAGGACTGACGGGTCAGGCCGATGCCATCCGCCTGGGAGTCTCCAGAGCCCTGGTGGCATTTGATGAAGAGCAGCGGTCCACCTTGAGGTCCAGGGGATTGCTGACCCGTGACCCCCGCAAGGTTGAGCGGAAGAAACCGGGGCGCCCAAAGGCCCGGAAGCGCTTCCAGTTCAGCAAGCGCTAATCTCTACTCTGGCTCCGACATGCAGCAGGTTGAACTGAACGAATTGCTCGAGGCAGGCGTCCACTTCGGACACCAGACCCGTCGTTGGAACCCCAAGATGAGGGGTTTCATCTTCACTGAGCGTAACGGCATCCACATCATCGATCTCCGCAAGACGCTGGACCGGCTCAATCGTGCCCAGCAGGCTGTCCGAGAGGTCGTTTTGAAGGGGGAGCGGGTTCTTTTCGTCTGTACGAAGCGCCAGCTTCGGACCATCATCGAGCAAGAGGCTGAGAGGTCCGGGTCCCTTTACGTTACCGAGCGCTGGCTCGGGGGCATGCTCACGAACTTCCAGACCATCCGTAACCAGATCAGGCGTCTCAAGGAGCTGGAGCGGGGTCAGGAGGAGAATGCGTTCGAGTTCTATACCAAGAAAGAGCGCCTACTCCTGGACCGGGAGCGGATGAAGCTGGAGAAGTACTTCAGTGGCGTGAAGGACATGACCCGTACTCCTGGTGCGGTGTTCGTGGTGGATGCCCGACGGGAGGCCATTGCCGTCAAGGAGGCCCATCGCCTCGGAATCCCGGTCATCGCCATCGCCGACACCAATGCCGATCCGGATCTGATCGACTACCCGATCCCGGGGAACGACGACGCCATGCGGGCTGTTGGCCTCATCACGAAGGCCATTGCCGATGCGGTGGAGTCGGCCAAGCAGGAGGTTCCGGAAAGCGACCGCCGGCGTGTCGAAGAGATGGAAGCCACGACCTATTCCACCGAGACGGGTGAGACGACCGAGGTGGAGAAGGCCCCGGTCCGCCGAAGGCCCAGGAAGCGGCGCCCACGGCCCGAGGTCATTGCCCAGCACCGGAAAGCTCCCGATTCCGAGGCCGAAGAGGATACCGAGGCCAATGCGGATGAAGAGGTGGCCGCGCCGGAGCCCGCTGCCCCCGAGGCCGACTCGAAGTCTGAAGCGCCGGATGCCGAAGCGGCACCCGAAGCCCCTGCTGATTCAAAGGCCGGGGAGGATGCCGCTCCCAAATCCAAGTCGAAGGCCAAAGCAAAAGCTGTGAAGGGCGATGCGGACGGGCCAGGGGCTGAGGGATCCGAGACGGTGGAGGAAGCGGGGGAGAAGAAGTAACCTCCCGGACCTTCTCCGGCCTGGAGGTCCATCCCGGAAGGTTCAGGGGTTGGAGGCGGCAGCAGGAGGGCGCCGAGTAGTCGAACGCGACCACTCGGCTCCCATCTTGGCTCCCGCCTCTTTTTGATAGCGACTCAATTAGGAAAAGAAGAGACGATAAGGATCATGAGCATCTCCGCCAAAGACGTGAAGCTCCTCCGGGACCGGACCGGTGCCGGAATGATGGATTGCAAGAAGGCTCTTCAGGAGACCAATGGCGACATGGAGGCGGCCATCGACTTCCTCCGGGCCAAGGGCGCCGCTAAGGCGGCGAAGAGGGCCGAAAAATCAGCCAACGAAGGAACCATCGGCAGCTACCTCCACTTCGGCGGAAAGATCGGGGTGATGGTGGAGCTCAACTGCGAGACGGATTTCGTGGCCAAGACGGACGATTTTCTGGGTCTGGCCAAGGATCTGGCCATGCATGTGGCGGCGGCCAACCCCCTGTCCGTAAGCCCCGACGACATCGCCCCAGAGGTCGTGGAGAGGGAAAAGGCCGTGTTCCTGGAGCAGGTCAAGAACGAAGGTAAGCCAGAGCACATTGCCGAGAAGATCGTGGAGGGGAAACTTCGAAAGTTCTTCGAGGAGAACTCTCTCTTGAAGCAGCCCTTCGTGAAGGATCCTCAGAAGTCTGTGGAACAGCTCATCACCGAGGTCTCTGCCAAGACGGGCGAAAAGATCGAGGTGGCCCGCTTCACCCGACTTCAGGTCGGGGGGGGAAGCTGATCCTCGTGCTCCGTTCCGGGCTGCGGGCGTTGGTCCCACCGCAGATCGAGGCTCGCTGCCATCTCGCGCAGCGGGCCTTTTTTTTACTACCTTCCATTGAGTTGCCGAACCGAGGAGGTGTATGAGCGGCCAGACGGAGCTGAAATACTCGAAAGTCCTGTTGAAGCTCTCGGGGGAAGCCCTGGCGGGGGGGCAGGGCTTCGGCATCGATCCTCCGGTCGTGGATCGACTTACCGAGGAGGTCCTGGAGGTCCATCGGATGGGGGTCGCCCTGGGAATGGTGATCGGGGGCGGGAACATTGTCCGGGGCGCCGCCGCCAGCCAGCAGGGTATGGATCGGGTGTCGGCCGACTACATGGGTATGCTCGCAACCATCATCAATGCCCTGGCCATCCAGGACCTGCTGGAGAAAAAAGGCATCGAAACGCGGGTCATGACGGCTATCCGAATGGACGAGTTGGCTGAGCCCTACATCCGGAGAAGGGCGGTCCGTCACCTCGAGAAGGGACGGGTAGTGATTTTCGCCGGAGGCACCGGGAATCCCTACTTCTCCACCGATACGGCAGCCGCCCTGAGGGCTATCGAGATCGAGGCCGACGTCGTCATCAAGGCTACGAAGGTGAAGGGGGTTTTTACGGCCGATCCTGCTACGGACCCTTCCGCCGAGTTCATCCCGAATATCAGCTTCCGGGAAGTCGTGGCTCAGGAGTTGGGCGTCATGGACGGCCCGGCCGTTTCCCTTTGCAGAGAGAATGGGTTACCTATCATCGTTCTGGATCTGGAACGGCAAGGGTCGGTCTCGGCGGCAATCCGAGGCGAACAGGTAGGGACCCTCGTTTCCTGAATATCCGATTTGTGAGATCGAACAACATTGGAGGTGACGCCATGCCCACCCTGAAAGAGGCGGAACAGGCAATGGAGGCCGCGGTCGATGCGACCCGGAGGGAATTCGCCACCGTTAGGACCGGAAAGGCCACGCCGGCCCTCCTCGACACGGTCAAGGTAGAGGCGTATGGGACCCAGATGCCCCTGAACCAGGTCGCGACCGTCAATACGCCCGAGCCGACCCTTCTCGTGGTTCAGCCCTTCGACCAGACCCTCATGGCTTCCATCGAGAAGGCCATCATGGTGGCGGATCTGGGCCTCAATCCGTCCAACGACGGTAATCTGATTCGGGTGCCCGTCCCCCCCCTGAACGAAGAGAGACGGCGGGAGTACGTGAAACTCCTTCACAAGCTGGCAGAGGAGGGGAAAGTCTCCATCCGTCATGCCCGGCATAAGGCTCGCGACTCCATCCAGGAGCTCGTCAAGGCCCACGAGCTGGGGGAGGACGACGGCCATCGACAGATTGAGGAGATCGAAAAGATGACCCACGATTACTCCGAGACCATCGACGACCTCTTGAAGAAGAAGGAACAGGAGGTCATGTCCATCTAGGGGCGCCGGGAGCCGCCGGCCAACGATGGCGGTTCTCAACGGTGGCTCACGGTGGGGTTCATCCTTTCCATGACTCCCGACTTTCTGCAACAGGTTCAGTCCGGGGGGAACATCCCCAGGCACGTGGCCGTCATCATGGACGGAAACGGGCGTTGGGCCCGGTCCAGGGGACTTCCCCGGCACGCCGGCCACCGAGAGGGCATGAAAGCGGTACGGGAAGCCCTGGAGGGGTCCATCGAGGTCGGTATCGAGGTCCTTACCCTCTTCGCCTTTTCCACGGAGAACTGGAATCGCCCTCCCCGTGAGATTTCGGCCCTCATGGGGCTGTTGGAGGTGTACGCGCGAAAAGAGAAATCGGAGTTGGTGGGCCAGGGCGTGCAGGTTCACGTCCTCGGGGAGCTGGAGCGATTGTCCGGGCGGACGAGGAAGGCGGTAGACGGGATCATGGAGGCTACGGCCGGGGGCGAGACTCTCCGCCTCAACCTCATGATCTCCTACTCGGGGCGAAAAGAGATCCTGCGGGCTTTCCGATCCCTGGCGGAGGAGGTGGCCGCCGGAGTCCGGGACCCCCAGGACATCGATGATGAGGCTGTCCAGGGAGCCCTCTTCACCCGCGGGCTTCCGGATCCCGACCTGTTGGTGAGAACCTCGGGGGAATTCCGGATCAGCAACTTCATGCTCTGGCAGCTGGCTTACACCGAGATTCACATCACGCCGGTGCTCTGGCCCGACTTCACACGCCAGGATCTCTACGCAGCCGTCCACGACTATCAGCAGCGGGATCGACGGTTCGGACGGGTGAAGACACCGTGACGGCCAGGGAGACGCTCTGAGATGTCCAAAGGAAACCTGATCGGACGTCTTGCCGTGGCCGCAGTGGGGATTCCCATGGCCCTGGTGGTGCTGGTCTACGGTGGGTGGCTGCTGACCCTTTTCGTATGCACCCTTGCGGTCATGGCCACCTGGGAGATGAACGCCCTGGCTTCGGCCCGAGGCGTCAAGACCTTTCGGTGGCTCGGTCTTCTGGGCACGGCCGTGCTGGTGCTATTGGCGGGCTGGAATCGGGAATTCAGCCTGTGGGCCCCCCGGGCCGTAGCCGTCCTGCTTCTTCTCTTCTTCGCTGCCTCGGCAGCCGCGGTGAAGCTCAGGACCCCGGAAGACCGTCCGCTCATGGCGGCGTCGGTCACATTGGTGGGAGCGTTCTACTGGGGCTGTTGCTTCTCTTTTGCCATCTTCTTGCGCCATCTCCCGGAGAGCTGGCCCTGGCCGGGCCCGGATCTGGCCAATCGAGGCCCTCTCCTCCTGGCCTTTCCCCTGGCTGTCACCTGGACAGCCGACACAGCGGCATGGCTCTTCGGAAGCCTTTTCGGCCGGAAGAAGATGATTCCCTCCGTGAGCCCCGGAAAAACGGTGGAGGGCGGGATCGCGGGCCTCTCCCTGGCCACCCTAGTGGGGGCCCTCATGGGGTGGCTCTTCCTGAACATGCACCCTGAACCGGCGGTGGCAGCCCTTATCGGGGGCGGCATGGGGTTGATGATGGGTGTCATCGTTCAATTGGGGGACCTCATCGAGTCTCTCTTCAAGCGGGAAGCCGGAGTCAAGGATTCGGGGAGTGTTCTTCCGGGTCACGGCGGGATTCTGGATCGTTTCGATGCCCTCATTTTCACCTTGCCCTTCACACACGGGTTGATCTATCTGGTCGGGAGGCTCCTTTGATTCGGGTCGCCGTTCTGGGCTCCACCGGGTCCATTGGTCGAAGCACGCTGGAGGTCATCCAGCGCCATCCCGACCGTTTCGAGGTTGTGGCCCTCGCCGCTCACCAGGCTCTGGACACCCTCGCCCGTCAGGTCCAACGCCATGGCCCTCGGGTGGCGGTCCTCGTGCAGGGGAACGGCCTCCATACAGGAAAAGACCTCCCTCCTGCCCGGTGGCTGGAGGGCCGTGACGCCCTCCTGGAGATCACCGAATCGCCCGACGTGGACGTAGTGGTGAATGCCCTGGTCGGCTCGGCCGGACTCGAACCCACCCTCCGGACGCTGAAGGCTGGCAAACGCCTGGCCCTGGCCAACAAGGAGAGTCTGGTGGCCGGAGGAGACCTGGTCCTGGCGGCGGCGGAAGAGGGCGGGGGTGAGTTGATCCCTGTGGATAGCGAGCACAGCGCCATTCTCCAGTGCCTCGAGGGCTACGACATGGCCTCGGTTTCGAGGCTGGTTCTCACCGCCTCGGGCGGTCCCTTCCGAGGGTGGAGCGCCGAAGAGCTTCGAACCGCCAACCCCTCCCTGGCCCTCAATCACCCCACCTGGTCCATGGGTGCGAAGATCACCGTGGATTCGGCCACTCTGGCCAACAAAGCGCTGGAGGTCATCGAGGCCCATTTCCTCTATGGGATCGATTACGATTCCCTGGGGGTAGTGGTTCATCCCCAATCCATTGTCCACTCCTTCGTGGAGTTCGTGGATGGATCCGTTTTGGCGCAGTTGGGGTTTCCTACCATGGAGCTCCCCATTCTGTACGCCATGAGCTACCCGGAGCGAGTGGAAGACGGGTCCCTTCAGACCTTCGACCCGGTGAAAGCTTCTCCTCTGATTTTTGAAGAGGTGGACCGGGAAGCCTTCACGCTCTTCGCCCTGGGGGATCGGGCGGGACGGGAAGGGGGCACCTCGCCGGCGGTCTACAACGCGGCGAACGAGGTGGCTGTGGAAGCCTTTCTCAAGGAGAAGATCGGCTTTCCGGAGATGGGTGAGGTAGTGTCCGGGGCCCTGGACAGACTGGGCCGAGAACCCTTGGAGAGTCTAGAGCATGTGTTGCACGTCGATGGAGAGGCTCGCGCTGTGACCGGCGCCCTGATCCACGCCATCGGCGGGAAGGTTTCGATCGAGAAGACATGACCATTCTGGCTACAATCGTCGTATTGGGCGTGCTCATCTTCGTCCATGAGTTGGGCCATTTCTGGGCCGCTAAGCTCGTGGGTGTGGAGGTGCAGCGTTTTTCCATCGGCCTCGGGCCCCGGGTTTGGGGCGTGAAGTGGGGTGAGACCGAGTACGTCTTCAGCGCCATTCCACTGGGTGGCTACGTGAAGATGGGTGGTATGGAGGATGAGGTCCTGGAGAAGCTGGAAGGGGGAGCCGCCGCCGAGCCCCGGGTGCCCGGTCCCCGGGATTTCGATGGGAAACCCATCTGGGCCCGAACGCTGGTGATCTCCGCCGGCGTGATCATGAACATGGTCTTCGCTTTTGTGGCCTACTCTCTCATCGCGGGAGTCTGGGGTATCCCCGAACTCGCCACCACTCGGGTTGGCAAGGTCTTCGAGCGATTCCTCCCGGCCGGGGCGGAAGCTTTGGCCGAGATACCTTCCGGTGCCGAGCTGACCTTCGTAGGGGATCGGCCGGTGGAAGATTGGGGGGATTTCAGGGAAGGCGTCGTCGAGGCGACTTCGGGGCCACTCACGGTGAGCTTCCGGAATCCCGAGGGGGCGGTGGAGCTTCAGCTTCCTGCCGACGAAGAAGCCCGTCTCAACGCCGTCAGAGCCGTGTACTGGTGGGTCGACGCAAGGGCAGGTGTGGTGGAGCCTGGCTCCCCCGCGGACAAGGGCGGGATCGAGGCGGGCGACGAGATCCTGGCGGTGGACGGGATTCCCACACCCGGATGGTTCGATTTTCTGGAGCTGATCAAGCCCAAGCCCGATACCAGGGTGGAGATTCGGATCCGAAGGAACGGGCGGGAGCTGACGCGATCGGTGGATTTGGGGTCGCAAAGGGAGGAAGACCTCGATACCGGGGAGACCATCACGGCCGGTAGGGTGGGCATTTGGCAGCCCGACGACGAACTGGTGTATACGCGGGTCGGCTTCAGCGAGGCCATCACCGCGGGTTACGACGACACGGTGGCCGTCACCGGCGCGATTCTGGACTTTCTCAAAAACCTCGTTACGGGTCAGGTGTCACCGAAGTCGGTGGGGAGCATCGTCACCATCGGCCAGGCCTCGGGCCAGGCTGCAGCCCGAGGGCTCGAGTACTTTCTGGGTTTCATGGCCCTTTTCAGTGTGAACCTGGCCATCCTGAATCTCCTCCCCATTCCGGTCCTGGACGGAGGGCATCTGGTCTTTCTGGCCATCGAAGCCATTCGTGGCGGAAACCCCCTCTCGGTGGAGCAGCGTCTTCGCTGGAGCCAGGTGGGATTCGTGGTTCTCCTGGGCATCATGGTGTGGGCCCTCTCCAACGACTTCATGAGGTTGTTCGGGCTCTAAAGCCGAAGGTCGCCTTGGAAGGGCCCGTCAGAGCAGGGGGAGCTGATGAGGCTCCAGTCCTTTCCGTAGCTCCCTCACGTCGAGAAGGGGAGTGGGTGTGTCCTGGCTGGCCACCTGCAACCAGCCCTTGTATCCGGCGTCCCTCAAGGCCGACCCCACCACGTTCTCTGCCAACTCCGGCCGGTTGCACTCCGCCGAAAGGTGAGCCAGGACCACTCCGGCCAGCCGGGGATGGAGGAGTTCCAGAGCGAGTTGGGCCGCCGCCTCGTTGGAGAGGTGTCCGTGGCTGGACGCGATCCTTGCCCTTACCGAAGCAGGGTAGGGCCCCTGGTGGAGAAGTCCCAGGTCGTGATTGGCCTCCAGGACCAGAAAGTCGGCGCGGGTGAGGGCGTGGCGAACCTGGGCCGTGGGCCTCCCCAGGTCCGTGGCGACCCCCAACTTGAAACCGGATTCCGTATCCACCACCGCCACGGCCACCGGGTCCCTGGCGTCATGGGCCGTCAGGAAGGGTTCGATCCTGAAGGATCCGACGGAAAAGGGAAATCCCGCTCTGTAGGTCCGGAGATCTTCGCTGCCCCGAAAGAGCGGTTTGCATGCTTCCAGGGTGGGGTCGGTGATGAAAACCGGGGTCCCGTGCCGACGGGCGAAAACGCCTACACCCCGCGTGTGATCCCCGTGGTCGTGGGTGACGACGATGCCCTGGATCTCTTCCGGAGGGACACCGAGAGAACCGAGGCGCTCCTCCACCGACCTGGCGCTGAACCCGGCGTCCACGAGGATACAGTCCCCCCCGGACATGACCAGGATCGAGTTCCCGCGGCTTCCGCTTCCGAGAACCGAGACCTTCACACGGACGCCCTCAATTCCCGAGCCCGGCCGCTAACCGTGGCTGGGGGTGCGAAGAGTACGGGTCTCTTCCCAGGCTCGCCGGAAGACTCCGGCCATGCCTTCCTCCAACGGCATCCGCCGGCGCCCCATGGCCCGCTCAGCCACCTCGAGGAACTTGTCCAGCCGGAATTCGGTGAGATCCGCC